>NZ_CP090959.1:3272500-3455000 GCF_024138675.1 Simiduia sp. 21SJ11W-1
TGCAGCGCCCAACTGAACATCACCAACGCAGGCGCTACGCCAAACGACACCATGTCAGACAAACTGTCGTACTGTTCGCCAAAGGCACTGCTGGTATTGGTTAACCGCGCAATACGGCCATCAAGGCCGTCGAGCAACATGGCAACAAAAATGGCAATGGCAGCGGCTTCAAAATTTTGGTTCATCCCTGCAATAACGGCGTAAAAGCCCGAAAACAATGCGCCAGTTGTGAATAAATTAGGCAGCAAGTAAATGCCCTTGTGGCGCACTTTTTTACCGTCCTCTTCCACTACCTCAACGTGCTCATCTACAAGCGCGGTGGCAAGGGGTTCATCTACCTCTGAAGATCGGGCGGCGTGAGTCGCAGCGTCGGCCTTGTTTGCTTCAAGGTCGGATGCTTGCTGCTCTGCATCTGAGGGGTGTTTATCTGTCATAGTTCAATCCAAAAATTGGTGGCTGGCGTGAGTCTATCACTTGGCAAGCTTAGTCGCCTATGCGCCAGCCATTGGTGATCGGGTAGCGGCGGTCGCGGCCGAATCCGCGGCGGGTCAACCTGGGGCCGATCGGAGCCTGACGCCGCTTATACTCATTTAAATCCACAAGGCGAAGCACCTGGCGAACCTGCTCGGCATCAAAACCGGCGGCAATAATTTGCTCGGCGCTCTGATCTTGTTCTACATAGCGCTCCAAAATGGCATCGAGCACGTGATACGGAGGAAGGCTGTCTTCATCTTTCTGGTCTGGGCGCAACTCCGCTGATGGCGGCCGCTCTATCACACTGACCGGAATTACCTCCGAGATAGTGTTGCGATATTTGGCCAGCTCAAATACCAATGTTTTTGGCACATCTTTCAGTACGTCGAATCCGCCGGCCATGTCTCCGTAGAGCGTTGAATAGCCTACCGCCAGCTCGCTCTTGTTGCCGGTTGTGAGTACCAACACGCCCTTCTTGTTTGACAGCGCCATCAACAATACGCCCCGGCACCGCGCCTGCAAGTTCTCTTCTGTGGTGTCTGGGTTCAGCCCCTGAAACTCAGGGGCAAGGCCGGCCATAAAGGCGTCATAAATGGGCTCTATGCCTATCGCCCGATAACCAACACCCATGCGCTTTGCCTGATCTGCAGCGTCAGTTTGGCTAAGCGCTGAGGTATAAGTGAAGGGCATCATGACGGCATCTACCCGCTCAGGGCCAAGGGCATCCGCGGCGATGGCAAGGGTCAGGGCTGAATCAATACCACCAGATAAGCCCAGCACCACGCCTTTAAAGCGGTTTTTGTTCACGTAATCACGCACGCCCAAAACCAGCGCCTGATAAACACTGGCCAAACTCGGCAGGTCTTCGGCAATCTGGCCCGCCTCGAATCGCGGCTGCCCCTCAACATGCAACTTAGCGCTATAGATGCCTGCCTCGAAGGCAGGTGCCTGCATCGCCAGGCTGCCGTCTGCGTTAACCACCATGGAGTGACCGTCAAACACCAGCTCATCTTGCCCGCCCACCTGGTTCACGTACACCAGCGGCATACCACCCTGCTGCACCCGCTCCGCCAGCAGCTGACGCCGCTCCTGGGTTTTACCCCGGTGGTAAGGCGAGGCGTTGATATTCAGCATCAGCTGGGCACCGGCCGCACGGGCTTGCGCCATGGGCTCCGGCTGCCAAATATCTTCGCACACGGTAAGGGCGGCTTTTATGCCGGCAATTTCAACGATACACGCCTGATTCCCCGGCAAAAAGTAGCGTTTTTCGTCGAACACCTGATAATTGGGCAAGCATTGCTTGGCATACTCTGCCACCAGCCGGCCCTGATGAATAAAGCCCGCCATATTAAATACGCGCCCGGCCACCACTTTCGGGTAACCCACTAGGATGGCAGCCGAAAAGCCCGCGCCACAAAGGGCTTGAAGGGCGCGGTCTATACGCCACTCAAGGCTCGGACGCAGCAAAAGGTCTTCTGGCGGATAGCCTGTGAGCACGAGCTCCGGAAACACCACCAAATCTGCATGCTGACTTTGCTCAGCCTGCCGGGTGGTTTCGATTACCAGCGCAGTATTGCCGTCGATATCACCCACCATGGGGTTTATCTGCGCCAGAGCCAGATTAATAGAAGTCTTCTGCATAGCCTGTCACCAAAAAATGGGGGCGCTATTGTCTGCGAAACCCACCCTGAAAGCAAAATACCTCAGCCTGCGCGACTGCGATATAGTAAGCCCAACTGACACGAGGGCTTTATGGCAGCACCCACACACAAACCCCACATCTCGACGGCACCGGCTAAATCTGCGCAGGAAGAAATTCTGGGCCAAGAAAGCACCTTGTCGCTACTGCGTGTCTACAGCTACTACCGTGCACTTTTGGGCAGCCTTTTACTGTTTATCTTTCACGGTGGTTTAACCCCAAATCTGGTTGGCAACAACGCGCCAGAGCTATTTTCTTACACCTGTATTGTGTATACAGCGATAAGCGTCTGGACACTTCTGGCCCTTTGGCGCAAAGATTTCAAACCTTCGCAAAAGCAATTACTCGCACAGCTATGCATTGATGTTGTTGCAATTACCTTATTGGTTTATAGCAGCGGCAGTAACACCTCGGGGCTGGGCTATCTGCTCATCATCACCGTGGCCTACAGCGGTATTTTCCTGAATCAACAACTCTCGCTCTTGCTGGCCTCTTTTGCGAGCTTGACCGCCATTGGTTCAGGGGTGCTGGATGCCATGCGCCCGAAGGGGGGAGACAGCAGCCTGTTCTCGGCAGGTGCTTTGGGCGTGCTGCTATTTATTACCGCATTGCTGTTTCGCTACATCACCCGCCGCCTGCAAACAAGCCAGGCAGAAGCGCGCTCGCAAGCAGCCTTCGCACAGCACCTGCAGTCGCTGGCGCAACAGGTTGTAGAACGCATGAATACGGGCATTATCGCCGTAAATAAAGACCGCCATTTACTGCTTGTAAACAATGCAGCCTACCGGCTGCTGAGCCGGCCGGCCAATCAACCCTTAGCCTCACTCCCCCACGACATAGACGCCATGCTGGATCGCTGGGAAAGCGAAGGCGCGCACCGCCAACAGATCTATAAACCCGAGGGCTCAAGTAAAGAAATTCGCGTAAGTTTTGCCGCACTTAATATCGATCAGCAAAGCGATACGTTAATTTTTCTGGAGGATAACCGGCAGCTTATCCAACAAGCACAGCAGTTGAAACTTGCTTCACTGGGGCGATTGACAGCGAGTATTGCCCACGAAGTACGCAACCCGCTTGGGGCCATTAGCCATGCAGGTCAATTACTGGCAGAGGCGCCGAACCTTGAAGCTGAAGACAAAAAGCTTACCGCCATTATCGCGCGGCACTCAGAGCGCGTGAACAATATTATTGAAAACGTACTGCAGCTTTCCCGCCGCCAACAGGTTCAAGCACAAACTTTTGATATTACACAATGGGTAAACACCTTCGTTGAAGAGCTAAAAAACGGCCCCCACAATGAGGCGAAAATCACACTTGTACACACACAGACACCACTCCTGGGCACAATGGATACCTCGCAACTGCACCAAGTAATGACGAATATTTGCGACAATGGCCTGCGCTACAGCCAACAGCAGACGGGCATCGCACAAATTACACTGGCAACCGGCACCGATGAACGATTCGGGCTGCCCTACATAGACATCATTGACGAAGGCCCAGGTGTGAGCACAGAGCAGTCTGCCCAACTTTTTGAGCCGTTCAATACAGACAGCCCCAAAGGTACAGGGCTTGGGCTCTACCTCTCTAAAGAACTTTGCGATGCCAATGAAGCCAGCCTAGAATACAGGCCCACTGCCGAGGGCAAAAGCTGCTTTCGCATCTGCCTTACACACGAACAACGGGTACTCAACTAATGGGCGGCCATGCACTCATCGTCGATGACGAACCCGATATTTTAGAGCTGTTAAATATCACCCTCGCACGCATGGGCGTGCAATGCGATACCGCCGAAACGGTGGCACACGCACGCACTCTGATTGAGAGCGAAAAGCGCTACGATATCTGCCTGACCGATATGCGCCTGCCAGACGGCAATGGCATTGAACTGGTGAAACTTATTCAAGCCCAGTGCCCGGATACCCCCGTGGCCATGATTACGGCACACGGCAATATTGATACTGCCATTGAATCCATGAAAGCCGGCGCTTTCGACTTTTTATCCAAACCCATCGACATTGAACGGCTACGCACGCTGGTGGCAACCGCCATAAAAGTAACCACTGCAGAAGCGGTGCCCGACAACGCACTGCTGGTGGGAAATACTGCAGCAATGCAGCAACTGAAAGAGAAAATATTCAAATTATCGCGCAGCCAGGCGCCGGTGCTGATCACCGGGGAGTCCGGCTCTGGCAAGGAGCTGATAGCCCGCTCAATCCACTTGCAAGGCCCGCGTAGCGACTCACCCTTCGTTGCGGTGAACTGCGGCGCCATTCCGCGAGAATTGATGGAAAGCGAGTTTTTTGGCCATAAAAAAGGCAGCTTCACGGGTGCAGCCACCGATAAATCCGGCTTATTTCAGGCCGCCGAAAACGGCACCCTATTTCTCGATGAAGTGGCAGACCTGCCCATGGACATGCAAGTAAAACTGCTGCGTGCCATTCAGGAGAAAGCTGTACGCCCCATTGGCGGCCAGCAAGAGCTGCCTACCAACGTGCGCATTCTTAGCGCCACCCATAAAGATCTGCGCGAAGAAATCAAGCGCGGCAATTTCCGCCAGGATTTGTACTACCGCATTAACGTTATTGAACTGACTGCACCCGCGCTGCGCGACAGGCAGCAAGACATCCCCGTGCTCACCCACGCCATTCTTGCAAACCTGGCCAATGAATATGGCACGCCACCGGCGCAACTGGCACCCTCTGCTTTAAAGGCACTGCATGATTACAGCTTTCCTGGCAACGTGCGAGAGCTTGAGAATATTTTAGAGCGGGCTTACACCCTGTGCGACAGCAATACCATTCAAGCATCAGACTTGCAGCTTCAACAGGCATCAACTGCAGCCAGCACGCCCAAACCCGGCCGTCACGAAGCGCTGCACGGCCAGCCGCTCGATGAACACCTGGAAGAAATTGAAAAAGATCTTATTGTTAATGCACTGGATGAAACCAAGTGGAACCGCACCGAGGCCGCCAAGCGCTTAGGCATAAGTTTTAGATCCCTTCGCTACCGGCTAAAAAAGCTGGGCCTTGAGTAGTACTTAGGAAGGCTTTTTTTGGTAATTTTTGCGAGGTGCTTCCGCAAAATTACTCGCTGCTCTAAACTTTAGTAGACAATTCACTGCCAAGGAATGGCTATGACACGCGCTCACGGATTGACGCTGCTCAACCTATTGATCAGCCTTGCAATCATTTCAATTTTATCTTTTGTGGTGATTCCAGGTTTCGCCCAGATACTCGCCAACAACCAAGCCACCCTCACCATTAACACCGCCATCAACGCGATCCGCTTTGCCCGCGCGCAGGCAATACTGCACGGCCAGCATGTCACCCTGTGCCCCTATAGCTACAACGTAAGTTGCGGCAACGATTGGGCCGCGGGTTTCACCGCCTTTCAGGATTTCAACAAAAACGGCAAGCTCGACGGTGATGAAGAGGTATTAAGAGTGATTGAACTGTACGCGGCAGGCACTGTGAAATGGTCGTCTTTCGGCGCTTCCAGCTACTTGATGTTTACACCGCTTGGTTTCACCAAAAGCCAAAATGGCACGTTTATCTATTGCCCCAAGAACAAAGACGCCACCCTTGCCAAGGTGCTGATTATTAATCGCCAAGGGCGCGTTAGGCAGGGGCAAGATACCAATAACAACAACATCCCGGAACGCAGCAGCGGCCAGGATGTTGTTTGTTAGCCCGAAAAGGGGTTAGCTGCAGGCGTCTTTCCAGCACCACTCAGTAGCCTCTACCTCATTGGGCGAGGCACCCAGGCCTGAGGCCAAGCCATTGGCCGTGTTATTGCGATCCCAGCCCTTACGGCCTGTTGAGGTAAGCACCAACACGCCATTACCGGCTTGCGCACCTACGGGCTCTGCTACCACTGTATAGGCGGAACCCGACGCTGCGTGGATTTTCAAATTGTAATAAGTGGCTGAGCCATCAATGGGCGCCTTGGTAGAAAATATTGCCGGCGCCCCCGTATCGGCTGCACCCGCTGCGGCCTTTGCATAGGAGCCTGTTGATGTGTAGTGGCGCTCCATCGCCTGCGCCAAGCCTTGCAAGGCCGCTTGCGCATCCGCCCGGCGCGATTTCGCAATACTGTTTTGGTAGGAGGGAATAGCGATGGCCGCAAGAATTGCCACAATCGCCACTACTACCATTATTTCAATAAGCGTAAATCCGCGCATTGCTGCGTTTCTATTAATCACGATAAACCTCTTCCCATGATAAACGGCCCTCTTTATCACCAGAGCCAACATTTACTTTACGGCTTTTAATGGTGCCATCGCTGCCGGGGGTAAACTGCACATCACCCAAAATACCACTCTGGGCTGGCAGGCCATTTAAAAACTCACTGCCCACGTAGTTCAGGTCGCCACTGTCAATGGAACCGTCGTTGTTCGCATCAAAAATGGCCTCTGTTGGCGCGAGCCCCGTATCAAACTGCAAAGACGACAACCAACCACTACCGCCTGACTTACAGGGGGTATCATCCGGAATAACCGTATTGAAGAACAAGACTTTACGGCGCAAGAGTGAATCTGAGATCACTCGCTCACCTTCGGCCGTTCCAGTGTCAGTAGAGGCTGCGCGATGCAACAGATCAATGTACCAGCCGTAGTCAGAACTCCAGTCTATAGCGTCCCCTGTAACCTTGCGCACGCGGGTGCCGTCTGGGTTGGTTTCTGTTACAAAGCGGCGCTCTTTTAAGTTTGCACGCAAGCGCCCGCCCGTGCCTTTATCCCAAACGGCATAGTAAGACATGGTATCGCTGTTGGATGGGTCACTCGACTCCAAAAATTTACCTGTACCAAACATCACCATGACGTTGGGCTCATTATTTTTGGTGGCAACTTTAGGGTTGATGGCGGCAATAGGTGCGGAGGTAATGGGCTGAGCCTTGCCGCTACTGTCTTTAGCCGTCATCAATGGGCTGCTGCCATGGGCCAAACCCCAATTACCGGTGTTGTTATCCGTTAAATCGAAGGCCCACACATTGCCCCGCAAATCGCCGACATACACGCGATCGGCAACACTATCGCCATCCAGGTCAACCACACGGGGGGTAGACAAGCCGTTTGGCGTAGTTGTATCACCCACACCGGTAGACAACTCTATGTAGTCACCGGAATCCCAAGTGCCATCCGTGCCTTGTTCGATAAAAACAATAAACAGCTTGGCCTTGCCGTCGCCCTTATTGTTGTAGCCATTACCAAAGATTGCCGCCCACTTACCGGAATTACTGCCATCTTTTAGCATCGCAATGGTTGGCTTGCTAAAGGTATAACCAAGGTCTGCGTCTACCGTTTCATCAAACTCCCACAGGGCAATGCTACCTGCTTTATTGGTAAGGTCATTAAAATCAGATGGGTTAGTGACATCCAGTGCAAATAACCCACGGCCGCCTGCGCGCAAGCCACCGATCAATATGGTGCGCCATTCATTATTGATAAACACATCTGACACAGTTGGCGTAAGGTCAACGAAAAACTTATGCCCATAGGATTGGCTTGCCAATTGGCGCAGGCCAACATCACCTGCAGAGCTATCGAATACTTGCGAGGGAATGTAGGCAAAAACCTCCTCACCGCCCCCGGTCACCGCGGCATTCACACCGTGCAGCATGCCATCGTTAGCACCAAAATATAAAACTGGTGCACGGTCCTTTTGGGCAGTTTTGTACTCACTGTAGGGTTTGTCAGATGCACCAAAGAGCTCAGCATTACTGCCGGTTTGGTAGTCTGGCCAATAGAGCTCGGGCTTGCCTACATATACTGGCGTAGAGTTCACAATATCGCCAAGCTTGCTATCACGCTCGCGAAATTGCGTAGACAAGCTGCCTTCCAGTGATCTGTCTCCGCGCAAATAGTTGAGCATGGCCTGGCCCAATACATCGTTGCGCACCGGGGCTGCTGTTGGCAGGCCGGTATAGCCTAGGTCGTTCTTCTGCTCTTCTGTTAAATTGGCCCACTCAAAGGGCACGCCATCTGAGGCGAAGGTCATGATGTTGCGCGCGGATGCACTTTGGCCGTCCATACGATCACCAGCCTCCCATGCCGGCGTAGTAGCAATGCCTCCAGTTACAGTCAGCTCTCTCGCCTCAAGTTGGCCACTCCATTTTTTGGTGTCAAACTTGGCTTGATATACAGCACTATCCTGGTTCAGCTGGCTGGAGTTAAACGCCACGGAAGCCACGGAACCGTTGCTTGCAATTACATCGGCGGCAATCCGTTTAAATACCGTGGTCAGCTCGGCAGAATCCTGTGCCAAAAAGAAGCCGGGTTTTTGCACCACACCGTTGGCATCGATTGTGCCCGCACCTTTATCACCTGCGTCTTTCAGTACCGGAATATCCAGGCCAAAACCTACCGTATAGGTTTTTATATTGTTTAGGTTTTCAGCGGCATCTTTACCATAAAGGCTTGGGCGCCAATCCAGCTCACGCAAGGCAATAGCCACATCATCCAAGTCACCCGGGTCGAGTGATTGCGCATTAGTTGTAGCTTCAACGCCATCTTCCCACAGGTTCAACGGGCCAGAGTAGCCGTTATCGCCGGTGGGCTCACCGTCTGTCATAGCAACAATAATGTTCGACTGGCAAGAGTACTGCATTACCGTACTCGTAGGTTTGGTAACACCGCTTGCGTAATTTGGTTCTAGGTTTAACAGCTCTTTGGCATTTTTACCCGAGGCAACATGGGTATTGGTATAGGTGAGTGCCGTAGTGTTATCTGAGGCGCCCTCAATAAAATAGCGCCCCACTGAGGCAAGCGCACTGTTCAAGGGCGTGCCGCCACTGGCTGGTAAATTTTTAATTTTATTTAACAGGTTGGTACGATTAGTTGCGGTGTCAATGTCGCTAAGGCCGGACTCAATGCGCGCCTTACCACTATTGAACCAGGAAATACCCATGTGCACACCTTTCAACCCGGTAATGCCGTTGGTGCCCACCATGTCGGTTAAGGCATCGATGGTTACCTCGTTACGGGTTTTTGAGCCGGGGCGATACTTATGCTCTGCTGTGCTTTCGTAACGGCCTGTTCGAGTATCGTTGGAGAAGTACCAGTTCAGGAAGTTGCCCGAGTAATTCGCTCCGGTACCAAACCCCCAGGTATCTTGATGCAACCGCACGTTAGTGTAGGTTTTGGCAGAGTCAAAGCAGCGCGTACCTGTGCCCCCCGTGAGAGACCAAGAAAAATTCCCTTCCCCATTTTCTATTTGGTTAAACCACACACCTTTAACGCTATCCCAAACGAAATCGGCCTCAAGCTCACCATTATTATTCAATGCCTGCCCAGGCGGGCATGTACCGTAGGAAACATTTTTATCGTAGGGCGCGGCCTCAACTATGTGCAACATAGAACCGGAGCTGTCTGCCAATATCATAATATTGGGCTTGGCCACGCCGGTAACCACCAAGGGTTTCTCTGCCAAGGTTAACTCGGCGGCCGATGCACTGGTACACCATGCAAACGTGAATGCGGCAAAATTTAATAGATACTTTTTCTGTAACATGTTTATACCTCTGCACGAATGCATTACAAACGCTTACCGTAATAAGCCACCACCAGCCGCTCAGCAGAGCCGCTCATGCCAAGGGCTCGGGCCACCACTTTAAATGCAGTTACATCGCCGCCACCAGTGGTTTGGCCATAGCCTGTTATGTTGATGCTACTTAGCTCATCATCCGCCACAGGGATAATTCCAAGCTCTTCTATGTAATAGCTGTAATTCACAGTCTGGCCGCTTACCGTCATGGAGCCGGTAAAAATCTTGCCCGCAGCCCAGTTAGAGCCGTTAAACAAATCCACCGGGCCATTATCTTTACTGTATAGCCCACCGGCACCGTCATCTTTGAACCCACTGGTGTTGGTGAAGGCATCAATTTTGGCTTCTGCATCAAGTAAGGCATATTCAGCTGCTTCTCGCGATAAGTGGCTGTCGCGTACAGAGGCCGTCATACGCTCTTGCAATACCACCTGCTGATTGTTCGAGAGCACCAAAATAGTGAGCACCAGCAACACCACCAGGCTGATTGCCAGTACAGCGCCCCGCTGATTATTTATGCTGTGTTTCATTACAAAGTCCTGTTACGGATATTGACTGTTAAGGTATAGGTGCGATTTAGCGGGCTGTTTGTACCTGCAGCAGCATCTGCCACATTGGCCTCGCTGTGTGTGGTAACGGAAACTTTCACCGCCAATACGTTGTCCATATCGGCCACTGCGCTTGCATCGCGGTATACATCTACTGCACCGTCATTGTTGGTGTCTTCACCGTAAACGAATTGCAGGTCTTCTACGTTGCGAACAATCTCGCTTGCCACACCTTGGTCTAGGCGGTAGAGCGACCAACCCGCCGAGGCGTTTTGGCCTACGAAATATTGCCGATCAAATGGGCGATTGATTTGCGCACCGGCAGTGTAGGTGTGCGACATTTTCTTGATGGCGTTATCTACCATGCCGCTGCCCAATGAGCCTGTGTTGTGGCCCAGATTGGCTTTCGCGGTAGTGGTGGACGTAGATGCATTGGTCGCATTATTTGCAGAGTTACTGAAGCGATCTGCCCCGGTGCAGTCGGAAATCAACAAAATTTCACCATTAGGAATGGTGACGCCCGGCGCGATGCTCAGGTGAATAGTTGCAGACACTTCCACCATATACGGGTCGATAACTTTCACACCCGAGAGTGGCAGTGAGCCTCGCATACGAATGGTGTCGGTTCCGGGCTTTACAGTAACTGTGTTGATCTGTTTTACCGGTGCGGTGGGAATATCGTTTTCCCCTGAAAGCCCATTTTCGCCCACCAAATCACCTGCTTTGGTGGCGTAATCCGGGTCTGTGGCATCTAAGTGATCGAAGATTGAGTCGCTATCGGGTGCACAGCCCCAGTAATCTGCCATGCGTAAATCGCGGGCAATAAATTCGGTGGCAATACGCCCGCTTTCCTGCACCTCTGCATAGGCTTGCTGCAGGCTGCCTGAACGCTTGTTGGCATCGAATATTTGCAGCACACCAAACAGCAACACAGCACTTAAGCCCAGTGCGATCAGTATTTCAACCAGCGAGAAACCCAGTTGCGATTTAGGGTGCGAATGCCGCACTGCTTCACTCATATTCCGCTCCATTACAAACGCACACTCATGGTCATCTCAAGCTTTTTAACTACGCCACCGGTGTTGTCGCGCGTTTGCTCATCCCAGCTCACGGTGACATCCCACTGGTTGCCGTTTTTCGTTACTGTGCCGGCGGCGGTATCGGGCAAGCCGCCTTTTTTAATGTCTTCCGTAATGAGCGCGTTCCACTCGAAGGCATCAAGTTGCGCCATTTGTTCGGTGCTACACACTGTGCAGGTAGGCTTAGTGGCAGCATTGGTTACGGCATCGTAGTGGCCATCGCGCACACCTGCGGGGTTTGAGCGCATGCGCTCTGCCATGTCGTAGGCCAGCAGGCTTGCCTGGGTGCGGTATTGGGAATTGTTAATATTTTTCAGGCCAAGGAGTTGCATCGCACCCAACCCCAAGAGGCCAACTGCCATGATCGCTACAGTGACCAAAATTTCAATGAGCGTCACACCACGCTGTTTATGCATCATCTACGCCTCAACTACAGGTTTTCTTGGATATTGAGAAGGTGCCTGAAATCAACAGGCTGAGTTCGCGCCCGGTTTCACCGGTGCGGCTATCACAAATAGTGGCCGTAGTGGCGGTATTTACGGTGCCGTTGGCCTTGAAGGTGAGTGAGCTCTGCGCGATGGTAACGGTGCCGCCACCCGCCAGGGGCTCCCACAAACGCAGCTCTTCGCCAACATCGTAATCGCCGTCGCCATTGGTATCTTGATAAACCACCATGCCACCGGCCCAATCGGCGCCATTGCGCTGGCCAAACACCACCTCGTTACCCCGGCGCACAGCCTCCATACGGGCAAAAGACAAGGCGCCTGCCAGCTCATTGGCCACCACCGTCAATCGGTTGTTTTGCAGCATGGTTTGAAAGCTGGGCACGCCTATGCCCAACAGCACACTGGCAATAAACAAGACGATAAGCAGTTCGATCAGGGTAAAACCGCGCGACATACTGTTCTCTATTAAGTTAAACATTGGGATAGTGTCCAACTTAATAGGTATGGCGCGGGGAGTCACCCCGGGAGGGATAAGCGGCTATTTCACCTGGCTCAATTGCGGGAAGTAGCCGTAAAAGCCGGAGCTTTTGTGAACCGGTTCACAAGGCAGGCAAGGGCTGCTAGCGAAGCTCTTTTGGCAGGGTGAAGTTGATGGTTTCTACCGCACCGCTCATTTCACGCGGGCGCTGGGCACCCAGGCGCTCTAGGTGGGCGATAACCGATTGCACCAATACCTCTGGCGCCGAGGCACCGGCCGTGACACCAATGGCATTAGCGCCACTGAGCCAGGTGGCGTCTATGTCCGCCTCAGAATCAATAAGGTAGGCCCGCGCCCCGCATCGCTCGGCAAGTTCACGCAAGCGGTTGGAATTTGAGCTGTTAACGGAGCCTACCACCAACACCAGATCACATTCCAAGGCCAGCTGTTTTACGGCGTCTTGGCGGTTGGTAGTGGCGTAGCAAATATCGTCTTTGCGCGGCCCCTCTATCTTTGGAAAACGTGTACGCAGGGCATCAATCACCCGTGCGGTATCATCCATAGAGAGGGTGGTTTGGGTAACGTAGGCCAGGTTCTCCGGGTTTTGTACCACAAGGCTTGCGACATCCTGCTCATCTTCCACCAGGTAGATCCGGCCACCATTGCGGCTGTCGTACTGCCCCATGGTGCCTTCTACTTCCGGGTGCCCCTGATGGCCAATCAGAATGCATTCTTTACCCGCACGGGAATAGCGCATCACTTCCACATGCACCTTGGTAACCAAGGGGCAGGTGGCATCAAAGACTTTGAGCTCGCGGCCATCGGCGGCTTTGCGCACCGCTTGCGACACACCGTGGGCGCTAAAGATGACAATGGTATCGTCTGGCACTTCGTCGAGCTCATCAACGAAAACGGCACCGCGCGAGCGCAAATCATCTACCACATATTTGTTGTGTACCACTTCATGGCGCACATAGATGGGCGCGCCGTATACCTCAAGGGCACGGTTTACGATATCAATCGCACGATCAACACCTGCACAAAAACCGCGCGGGTTGGCCAGATGAATAGTTGGCGCCTGAGCCATTAAGCGGCCTCCACACTGACAATATGCACATCAAACACCACTTCTTTACCTGCCAGCGGGTGATTGAAATCAACAGTGACTTCACGCTCATCAAAGGCGGCAATCACGCCGGGTAATTCGGCCTTTTGCGCATCGGCAAATGAAACCACCAAACCCTCGGCCAACTCCATATCGGCGGCGAAAGTAGTGCGCGGGAATACTTGCACGTTGTTCGGATTCGCTTGCCCGAAACCGCGCTCGGGTGGCACCACAAAGGTTTCACGCTGGCCTGCGGTCATCCCCAGCAGGCACTGCTCAAAGCCCGGCAACAGGTTACCATCGCCCACGGTTAATGCGGCGGGGCTGCGCTCGAAGTTGGAATCAATCACGCTGCCATCACGCAGCTTTACGGCAAAATGCAGCGTGAGCCTTGAACCCTCTTTAACGATTGGGAACGCAGCCTTAGTCATACCGAACCTTCTTGCGTTTTGCTGGAGCCTGAACGAAACATATCAATAATCAACATCGCCACACCGGCACAAATGGCGCTATCGGCAATGTTGAACGCCGGCCAGAAATGCTGCTGGTAATGCATTGAGATAAAATCTACCACATAGCCAAGCAGCACCCGGTCTATCAGGTTGCCCACAGCGCCGCCTAACACCAATGCAAGAGCGCTGAGTTCCCACAATTTATTGTGCGGCAAGCGCGCAATCCAAACCGCCAGCACCACGCTCACAACAGCGGCCACCACGGTAAAAAACCAACGCTGCCAGCCACCCTGATCACTCAAAAAGCTGAATGCAGCGCCCGGGTTGTGCAGTAGCGTCCAATTCAAAAACGACGTCACATACACAGGCTCGCCATAGGTCAGCGTACTGCTGGCCAGGGTTTTAGTGTACTGGTCCAGCACGATGGTCACTAACACCAGCGCAAGCCCCAGCCAATGGCCTTTGTGAAGTGTTACGGCGCCAAGCATTGTTTTACGCATAGTGACGCACCTCCCCTGCCCCGCTCACATTTTCCACACAGCGGCCACAAAGCTCCGAGTGCTCAGCGTGAGCGCCTACATCGGCGCGGAAATGCCAGCAACGGCCACATTTAGCATGCGCCGATTTAACCGCCATAACCTTCAAACCGGCCACTTCTGTGGTATCTACTTCGGCGCCCGTCTCAGCCAGGGGCATTAACATTGCCTTTGAGGTAATCAACACAAAGCGCAACTCATCTTGCAGCTTGGCCAGTATGCGCTCAAGCTCAGTATCCACAAACAATGTCACTTCGGCAGATAAAGAGGCACCCAATTCACCGGCGGCGCGGCGCGCCTCCAGCACTTTGTTCACGGCAGTTTTCACTTCGGCAATGCGCACCCATTCCTGCGTGCTGATGGCGTTTTCGACTGCAGGCTCTGGGAATTTATACCACTCGGCAACAAATACAGGCTGGCTGTGATCGCCGGGAATAAACTCCCACATTTCATCGGCGGTAAAACTCAAGATTGGCGCTACCCAGCGTGCAAACGCCTCTACTATGTGATGCAGCGCGGTTTGCGCCGAGCGGCGCGCCAAACTGTTGGCCTGCGTGGTGTACTGCCGATCTTTAATAATATCCAGATAAAAGCCGCCCATATCCACCACACAAAAGTTGTGTAGCTTTTGATAAATCTGGTGGAACTGGTAGTTGTCGTAGGCTTTCAGAATTTCTTTTTGCAACTGGCTTGCACGCTCTACCGCCCAGCGATCGAGTGCTAATAATTCATCCACGGGCACCTGGTGCTCGGCAGGCTCAAAACCTGAAAGGTTTGAGAGCATAAAGCGGGCGGTATTGCGAATGCGACGGTAGGAATCTGCAGTGCGCTTTAAGATTTCATCACTCACGCTCATCTCGGCACTGAAATCAGTGGCCGCCACCCACAGGCGCAATACATCGGCGCCTAAATCGTTCATCACTTTCTGAGGCGGAATCACATTGCCGATAGACTTAGACATCTTGCGGCCATTTTCATCCACGGTGAAGCCGTGGGTTAACACCGCTTTATAAGGTGCCGCATTATTGATGGCCATGGCCGTTTTTAATGACGACTGAAACCAACCGCGGTGCTGGTCTGAACCTTCCAGGTAGAGATCTGCCGGGTATTGCAGCTCTTCACGGCGATTCAGCACGGCAAAATGTGTTACACCTGAGTCAAACCACACATCCAGGGTGTCTACCACCTTGGTGTAATCGCGAGCCTCGGCGCCCAAAAGCTCGGTGGCATCCAAATCAAACCAGGCATCCATACCGGCTTTTTCAACGCGCTCGGCAACCTGCTCCACCAGTGCAACAGTATTGGGGTGCAGCTCTTGCGTATCTTTGTGAACAAACAGCGCAATGGGCACGCCCCAGGTGCGCTGGCGTGAAATACACCAATCGGGCGAAGAATCGAGCATGCCATCGATGCGCGCACGCCCCCAATCGGGAATCCACTTCACTTTTTCAACGGCGCCACGCACGCTATCGAGCAAGCCGTTTTGTTGCATGCTCACAAACCATTGTGGCGTCGCACGGAAGATCAACGGTGTTTTTGTGCGCCAGCAATGGGGGTAAGAGTGGGTAATTTTACTGTGCGACCAAAGCGCGCCGCGCTCGGTGAGCAGCGCAATCACTTTGTCATCCACCTTGTACACGTGATCACCGGCAAAGTGCTCCACCTGCGGCCGGTAATTGCCGTTATCGTCAATATAATTGAGCGTGCCAATGCCATTGGCCTGGCCTACCACGAAATCTTCCATACCGTGATCAGGCGCTGTGTGCACACAACCGGTACCGGCATCGGTGGTTACGTGGTCACCCAAAATAACGGGCAGGGTTTTGCTGTAAAAGGGGTGTGCCAACTGCAGCCCTTCGAGCACGCGGCCCGCCACGCGCGCGAGCACCTTACCCTCTTCAAGTTCAACCTGCTTCAGAACAGATTCATACAGGGCTTCGGCCACCAGAATGCGCTCGCCACCTGCTTGTACCAACACGTAATCAAGCTCGGCGTTTACGCTTACCGCCTGGCTTGCAGGCAGCGTCCAGGGCGTGGTTGTCCAGATAACTACCGAGACATTGCCAGCGCCTTCCAGGCCACCCAAGCGCTTGGCGAAATCCTCTTGATCGGCCACGGGGTAGCGAACATAAATGGAGTTTGAAGTTTTATCCTGGTACTCCACCTCGGCCTCAGCCAAGGCAGAACCGCCCACCACACTCCAGTACACGGGCTTGAAGCCGCGCACCAAATGGCCGTTTTCAGCAATGCGCCCCAGCGCGCGAATGATGTCGGCCTCAAATTTGAAATCCATGGTGAGGTAGGGGTTATCCCAATCACCCAGCACGCCCAAGCGAATGAAGTCGCGCTTTTGGCCTTCCACCTGTTTGGCGGCGTATTCGCGGCACTTTTTGCGGAAGGTTTTTACATCTACCTTGGCGCCCGCCTTGCCTACCTTCTTTTCCACATTGTGTTCAATGGGCAGGCCGTGGCAATCCCAACCGGGCACATAGGGGGCATCGTAGCCACTCAAGGTTTTGGCTTTGATGATGATGTCTTTCAAAATTTTATTGACCGAGTGGCCGATATGAATATCGCCATTGGCGTAGGGTGGGCCATCGTGCAGAATAAACTTTTCTGCGCCCGCCCGTGCCTTGCGAATGGTTTCGTAGAGCTTGCCATCTGTCCACTTTTGTAACGTTTGCGGTTCGCGGTTGGCCAGGTTGGCCTTCATCGCAAAGGGCGTGGCGGGCAAATTCAAAGTCGGCTTGTAATCGGTCATGTCTTGGCCAATAAATTAAAGATCAATGTGAATGAGTTAATTCGTTAAAAAAGCTTTTACCTGCGGCAATATCGGCGTGAATTTGCGCCTGCAACTGGGCGAGCGATTCAAACTTTTGCTCGTCGCGCAATTTTTTACAAAAGCTTACGCACAGGTTTTTACCGTAAATATCGCGTTTGAAATCAAACAGGTGCACTTCCAATATGGGTTTGGCACCCTCTTCTACCGTTGGCCGCACACCCACATTGGCAACGCCTATGTAGCTGCTGCCATCCACTTCACAGCGCACGGCAAATACGCCCGCAAGCGGCGAGCGGTAACGGTGCAAGTGCACGTTGGCGGTGGGCACCCCAATGGTGCGGCCTAGCTGTTTGCCTTGCACCACACGCCCGGTCATTTGATAGGGTCGGCCCAATAATTGCGCGGCCATTTGCAAATCACCTTGCTCCAGCACTTCGCGAATGCGGGTGCTACTCACGCGCTCACCACCCTCGCTGAATGTGGGCGTGTTGCGCACGCTAAAGCCTGCCTCGGCACCGGCGGCCTGCAAAAATGCAAAATCGCCCAAGCGATCACACCCGAAGCGGAAATCATCGCCAATTACCAGGGCGCTGATAGCCAGGCCATCCACCAGCACCTGCTGCACAAACTGGTGGGCGGTGAGGTGTTGTAACTTGGCGTTAAAGGGCAGGCAGACTACAACATCTATACCCACCTCATACAATGCCAGCACCTTATCGCGCAGGCGCATTAATCGGGCAGGCGCTCGCTCACCGGAAAAATACTCGTGCGGCTGCGGCTCAAAGGTCATGGCCACAGCTGGCACGCCACGGGCACGGGCTGCTTCGATCACCGATGCCAGCATGGCCTGATGGCCACGGTGCACACCGTCAAACGAACCGATCGTCAACACGCCACCACGGTGCACTGCACGCACATTGTGGAGCCCATGAACAAAGGAAGGTTGCCGCACGTTAGTTATCCGGATATTTCAAGGCGGCAGTATACCGCAGGGCCCAGGCTTGGGCACCTGCCGGCCACCGCCGCCGGGCCACTTAGCTTACGATGTCGAGCAGTTCAACATCGAACACCAGCGCCGAGAAAGGTGCAATGGCACCACCGGCACCGCGCTCGCCGTAGGCCAGCTGATGCGGCACGTACAAACGCCACTTGGAACCCACAGGCATCATTTGCAGCGCCTCGGTCCAGCCGGCAATCACACCGCTAACGGGGAATTCCGCTGGCTGGCCACGGTCGTATGAGCTGTCGAATACATCGCCATTGATCAAGGTGCCGTGGTAGTGGGTGCGCACGGTGGAATCGGCGGTGGGCTTGCTGCCGGCGCCTTCGTTAATCACTTCGTACTGCAGGCCTGAGGCCAGGGTAACCACGCCGTCGCGTTTGGCGTTCTCAGCCAGGAATGCCTCGCCTTCACCGGCGGCGGCCTTGGCTTGGGCCTCTTGCTGGGCACGCATGCGCTCGCTGATTTCCTTGAAGGCTTTGTGCAGGTCTTCCTCGGGCACCTGGGAGGGGCGCCCTGCCATCACATCGGCCAAGCCCGCCACTACAGCGTCTGCAGATAAGCCATCGAAGGGGTTAGACATCAGCTGATCGCCCATCTGGCGGCCAATTCCGTAGCTCACCTGCTTTTCTACGCTGTTAAACTTCTCTGAATCAGACATTACACACTCGCTTGTCAAAAGGTCGGCAGTGTAACAGAGCGCGGCCGCCCTGTGGACGGACCCGGGAGTTCTAGCCAGCAAAGGCTGGCCGCTAGATGCGGTGGGGCGAGAGCTCAATGGCCTCCAGGCGATTGCCCAGCACACTCACCAGGCCCGAATTGCGGTCTTCACCGGTGGCGGTAAATTCAAAACCGTAGATACGGCGCACGCGCACCCAACCACTGCGGTCACGCCCCAGCGAGAGCTTATACAAGGCGATGGTGCCATCGAGCAGCTGCAGGCCGTCAGCCTCGCACCGCCTGCGCACGGCATTTACCGTAATTTCTTTGATACGGGCCACGCGCAAGGTGTACCAGCCAAACCAGCACACCACAAACAGTAATATCAGGTCTGTCAGCTCAAGCATCGGCGTCTGGGTCCGTATTGCCAATCAGCACCTTGTAGTGCTCGCCGTAATCGGCCAGGTCTTCAGCCAAGAGCCGCTTAAACTGGGCCGCGTAATCGTGAAGTGATTGCTCACTGTCTTCTTTAAACGATGCCCTATCCAGCGAACTTGCCGCCAGCGCATAGGCATTAAAGCGGCTGGCAGCGCACATTAGCGCCCCGCCCACTTGCGTTAACGGCATTGCATCAGAGGCTTGATTGGCCTGCTCGATAAAAGATTCCACCAACGCCCAAAACGCTTCTTCTGTATCTGCCATGTTTATTTCCTCAACGAGTTTTCAAGTGCCGCATGCGCATACCGGCCAACACCAGGCCCAGCGCGTATACGCCAAAACCCACACCACAAATTAATGCCAGCCAACCGGCGCGCTGCCACCAGCTAACAAGCGCCCACTGGGGCGCCCACTGCAATATCACAAGCAGCCACGCAAGCAAGGCCGCATTCGCCACCAAGGCCTGCACCGCGAAAGATCGCCAACCGCCGTCTGGCCATATGACCTTGCGGCTGGCCAACCCCCAGTAAAGCAGGCCCGCATTCAACAGAGAAGATACCGCCGTGGCGAGCGCCAGGCCCACATGCCCCAGCTGAAAATAACTGTGCAGCGGCAACACAAAGGCCAGGTTCAACACCATATTGGCCACCATGGCCACCACCCCAATACGCACCGGGGTTTTCATATCCTGGCGGGCATAAAAGCCCGGCGCCAACACCTTAATCAACATAAACGCCGTAAGCCCCAGCGCATAGGCCTGCAAACTCAAGCCCGACATGGCGATGTCGCCCACGCTGGTTTTACCGTATAAAAACAAGGTGCTGAGAATGGGCACGGCCAGCAATAGCAGTGCAAGCGTAGACGGCAACGCCACCAGCAACACCATGCGCAAAGACCAGTTCAGGGTTTTGTTGAAGGTTTCGGCATCGGCACTGGCGTGCTGGCGCGAAAGGCTTGGCAAGATCACCGTGGCAATTGCCACCCCGAACACCCCCAGCGGCAGTTCGGCCAAGCGGTCTGAATAGTACAACCAAGACACAGAGCCCGTCGGTAAAAAAGAAGCCAGCACCGTATCCAGCAGCAGGTTAATTTGCGATACCGACACCCCAAATAGCGCAGGTACCATCAGCACCATTACGCGCTTTACGCCTGGGTGTGCAAAATCCGCCGAAGGTACCGGCAGCAGGTGAATGCGCGCTAAAAACGGCAATTGGAACAGCAGCTGGATACAACCGGCGGCAAATACGCCCCAGGCCAGAGCCAGCACCGGCACCTCAAACCAGCCAGAGGCCACAACGGCCGCAAAAATAAGGGAAATATTCAACAGCACCGGCGTCACCGCGGGCACGGCAAAGCGGTCGTAACTATTGAGAATGGCGCCTGCCAGCCCCGTGAGAGAAATCAGCAGCAAATAGGGAAAGGTGATGCGAATCATCTCGCTCACCAGCGCAAATTTGGCCGGGTCTGCACTAAAGCCCGGCGCAAACAGCCAGGCCACCCAAGGCGCGCCCAAGCAGGCCAACAGCGTAATCACTACCAGCGCCGAACCCAGGCAGCCGGCTACGGCATTCACCAAGGCCTGTACGGCTGCATGGCTGCCCTGGCTGCGGTATTCAGACAACACCGGCACAAACGCCTGGGCGAAGGCACCCTCGGCAAACAGTCGGCGCAGGAAATTTGGAATTTTAAAGGCAACGAAGAAGGCATCTGCCCCGGCTTCCGCGCCAATGAAACGGGCGAACACCATGTCGCGCACAAGCCCCAGTATGCGCGAAAGAAAGGTCATCACAGACACCACACCACTGGAGCGCAGCAGGCCGGGAGGCGGCTTGACGGGGGAGGAAGCGGGGGCTGGCTGGCTCACAAAAACCTGACCTGAAAGTAAAGACCGGCAGTGTACCCATTTCCTTGGCGCCACAAAAGCCGCGAGCAGAGCGGGCACTCGGCAATACTGCGCTAGCTTGCCTGCCAGAGTTCATCCAGATCTTTGAACTGCCACTGCTCCGGCGGCTCGCGCCCGTCTATGACTTCGGTGCAACCGGGGTCGGCCAAATCCACCACCAATGGCGGTATACGCGCTTTGTTAGCCACGCTGTAAAACACCTTTACCCGGGGCTTCAGGAGCGACTGCTGGCCTTGCTCAAGCACCACAGCCAGGCGCTTGGAGCGCAGCCGCACCAGTGAGCCCGTGGGGTAAATACCAATACTTTTTACGAAAGCCTGAAACACCTGCTGATCAAAATGCCCCTCGCTCCACTCCGCCATTTTGCGCAGCGATTCCGCTGGGTCCCAGCCGCGCTTGTAGGGCCTGTTGGAGGTAATGGCGTCATACACATCGCACACGGCCGTCATTTTACTGAGCAGGGTTATATCATCATTGGCCAGGCCGTGAGGGTAACCGCTGCCGTCCACTTTTTCGTGGTGGTGCAGGCAGGCGTCCATCACCGCAGCGCTTGCCGTGCCCGCCTCTTGCAGCAGCGCATGGCCCTTTTCAGGGTGCGCCTTCACAATCACGAACTCTTCATCGGTGAGCCTGCCGGGCTTGTTGAGCACCTCCATGGGGATCAACGCCTTGCCCATGTCGTGCAGCAGGCCTGCAAGCCCTGCCTGCTGTACTTGCGCGTCATCAAGCCCCAATTCACGGGCCAGCGCGATCATCAGCGCGCACACCGCCACCGAGTGCATGTAGGTGTATTCATCGGCATTTTTCAGCCGCGCAAGGCTAATCAGTGCACCTGGGTTGCGGCTTACCGAGGAGGAAATTTCCTCCACCATGGCCTGGCAATCTTCGGCGCTCACCGCTTTGCCCATGCGCGCCTCGGCGAACATCTGGGTCACCGCCTCTTTGGCACGGCCACATATTTTCTGCGCGCGCGCCAGTTCCTGCGCCATGGAGGCCTTAATTTGCGCCTTGTTAATAGGCGCCTGGGCGATGGCCTCTACATCCGGCGCCGCCGCCTGGGGGCGCTCCTTTTCCTGGGCTTCAGTAATGTCTTTGCCCTGCTGGGTATCAATCCAGAGCTCGGTAATGCTGCTGGCGAGCACGCGCTGACGATCCGCCTCGGAATCCAGCAGAAACTTACTGCGCCAGAAAGGGTGCTCCATCCACGAGCCGCAAAACTCCTCTATGAACATGCCCACTTCCAGCATGTGTTTGGGGATCTTCTTGAGGTGCTTAGCCGCCATAGTGCCGTGGGCTCCAACTGTGAACTGCCCCAGTAAGACTAGCCGCCCGCCGGCGGAATGCCAAAACCCGATAGGTGTTGACATCATCTTGTAAATACGCATAATGTCGCGTCCTTGATTTGTACCAAGTTATTCACAGGAGCAACACGGTGGCTAATTCACCCCAAGCTAAAAAACGTGCTCGTCAGAACGAGAAGGCTCGTAAGCACAACGCCAGCCTGCGCTCCATGACGCGCACATATTTGAAAAAAGTGGTTTCAGCAATCAAAGCTGGCGACCAAGAAGCAGCTAAAGCAGCCTTTGCTGCCGCTGTACCCGTCCTCGATCGCATCGCGGATAAGGGCATCATCCACAAGAACAAGGCCGCTCGCCACAAGAGCCGCCTGAATGCGCAAATTAAAGCCCTGGCTGCTTAATTTGCCCTCGTGGTGATGTAAAAAAACCGGCGCAAGCCGGTTTTTTTATGCCTGAACAACGGATCAGGGCACCCGAAGGCGCCCCGCCCCCAGCCCTACAGCTCCATTTCCACCACAGTGGTGGGCATCAGGCTCAGCACCAGGTTATCGCGGTGAATCAGCTCCACCTCATCCATATAACCCAGTATTTCCTCAATGCTCTCGCTGGACTGGCCGGCAATGCGGCGGGCATCCAGCGCGCAGTAGTTTGCCAAGCCACGGGCCACTTCATTGCCCTCGCGATCCAGGCACAGCACCATGTCGCCACGGTTGAAGCTGCCAAACACGTCGGTGACCCCAACAGACAACAGGCTGCTACCATGCTCGCGCAGGCTTTCCACTGCACCGTCATCAAGGATCAACTCGCCACAGGTTTGCAGGTGGCCGGCTAACCAGTTCTTACGCGCCGTTTGCGGCTCTTCATCAGAGAGCAGCAAGGTACCCAGCGCCTCGCCCTGGGAAAGCCTGTCTATCACATCGGGAATGCGCCCCCCCACAATCACCGTGTGCGTGCCCGAAAGCGCCGCCAGGCGTGCTGCCCGCACCTTGGTGACCATGCCACCCCGGCCCAGGGCACCGCCATCGCCCGCCATTTCATCCAGGCGCTCGTCGCTGGCCGGCACGCGGTCTAGCAACTTGGCATCCGGGTTGCTGCGCGGATCATCGGTATACATGCCGTCTTGGTCGGTCAGCAGAATCAGCACATCGGCCTCCACAATGTTGGCCACCAACGCACCCAGGGTGTCGTTATCGCCAAAGCGGATTTCATCTGTGACTACGGTATCGTTTTCATTCACGATGGGCACAACGCCCAATTCAATGAGCGTTTTGATGGTTGAGCGCGCATTCAGGTAGCGCTCACGCGAGGCGAGATCGTCATGCACCAGCAAAATTTGCGCTGTTTGCAGATCGTACTTCAGAAATTCTTTTTCGTAGTTGTGCACCAGCGCCATCTGGCCCACGGCGGCGGCTGCCTGCAGCTCGTGCATCGCGTGCGGGCGGGTGGCCCACCCCAGGCGCCGCATACCGGCAGCCACAGCACCGGAAGACACCAGCACTAATTCAATGCCCTGCTGCCGCAGGCGCGCCATCTGCTCCACCCATCCGGCTATGGCGGGCTTATCCAGCCCCCGGCCATTGTTGGTGAGTAGCGAGCTGCCAATCTTAACAACCCAACGCTGTTTATTAAGTAACTCGGTCCGTTTACCACTTGTCTCCATAGTTGACCCGCTCCCCGTTCAGGTCGGTCTCTTCTCTAAGGTTCATAAACGAATTCAACATCATAGTCGTCTTCGTTCCAGTCATCGTCATCGTCGTCATGGCCGGCAGCTTTACGCTCGGCCTTGCGTGCGCGATAACGCTCGCGCAGCTCGGTAATGCGCTCGCGCGCCTCCTGCTGCATTTGCGCCTGAGCCAGCTGCTCAGCCTCGGCCAATTCGGGATCTTCCGACTCAGCCTCCCAGACGCCTTCAAGGTGATCCATCAACTGGCCGGCCAGTGCATCGGTGCCCTGCTGATTTATGCCGGCAATCTTGAACACCCGGCCCTCCCAGGCCATGGCATCCACCAGCGCCTGGCAGCGGGCATCAAACTCCTCCGCCGGCAGCAGGTCGGCCTTGTTCAAAACCAGCCAGCGCTCGCGCCCCGCCAAGGTAGGGCTGAAAGATGCCAGCTCGCGCTCAATGGCCAGTGCATTTTGAATGGGATCACTCTCATCGAATGGGGCCATATCCACCAAATGCAAGAGCACTCGGCAGCGGGTGAGGTGCTTCAAGAAGCGGATACCCAGCCCCGCACCCTCAGAGGCACCCTCAATCAGCCCCGGTAAATCGGCCACCACAAAACTGCGGTGCGCCTGCACCTTTACCACACCAAGGTTTGGCACCAGGGTGGTAAAAGGGTAGTTGGCCACTTTCGGTTTGGCCGAGCTCACCGCGCGGATAAACGTCGATTTACCCGCGTTGGGCAAGCCCAGCAAGCCCACATCGGCCAACACTTTTAATTCAAGCTTCAGATTGCGCTTCTGGCCTTCGCTGCCATGGGTGGTTTTGCGCGGCGCGCGGTTGGTTGAGCTCTTGAACCGGGTGTTACCCAGCCCGTGCCAACCACCTTTGGCCACCAGCAATTGCTCGCCGTGCGCACGCAGATCACCCAGCACCTCATCGGTATCCACATCAATCACGGTGGTACCCACAGGCACCTTCAGCACCACATCGGCACCCTTGGCACCGGTACACTGGCTTGAGCCGCCTTTTTGGCCGTTTTCTGCGCGATATTTAGGCTGGTAGCGGTAGTCAATCAGGGTGTTGAGGCTTTCATCACCCTCGAGGTACACGCTGCCGCCATCGCCACCGTCACCCCCATCGGGGCCACCCTTGGCAATGAATTTTTCGCGGCGAAAGCTCATGAGGCCATTTCCACCATCACCGGCAGCCACAAATATGGGCGCCTCATCTACAAACTTCACGCGTTGCTCCTGCCCCTGGGGGCCTAAATATCCGCGGCTACTATTTTAGCCAACTTTGGGTACATCAAACCAATCGATCAAAACGCAAAAAGCCCCATCGCGGACGACAGGGCTTTCCGAATACCAGGCAAAGGCCGAAATTAAGCAGCAGGAATGATGCTTACAAATTTACGGCTCTTGTCGCCTTTTACTTCAAACTTCACTTCACCGGTTGCCTTGGCAAACAGGGTGTGATCTTTACCAACACCTACGTTCTCACCGGCGTGGAAGCGAGTGCCACGCTGACGAACCAGGATGTTGCCTGCCAGCACTTGCTGACCGCCAAAGCGCTTAACACCAAGGCGTTTACTTTCGGAATCGCGACCGTTGCGCGTACTACCGCCAGCTTTCTTGTGAGCCATGAGTCAATACTCCTCTATTAAGCTTTGATGCCAGTGATTTTAACTTCAGTAAACCACTGACGATGACCTTGACGCTTCATCGAGTGCTTACGACGACGGAATTTAACAATTGTTACCTTGTCACCGCGACCGTGGCTTACGACTTCAGCTGTAACCTTGGCACCGTTCACCAAAGGCTCGCCCAGAGAAACCTTGTCGCCATCGGCGATCAGCATAACCTTGTCAAACTCAATGGTTTCACCGGTTGCTACTTCGATTTTCTCGAGCTTGAGGGTTTCACCCTCGACTACGCGATGCTGCTTGCCACCGCTTTCAAATACTGCGTACATTTACCGCTCCAATTGACAAAATTGGACGACACGAAGTAGCTCACCCACCAAGGCTTGCGTTTTATTAACTTGCGTCGTATGCAATTTCAGGGTGCGCGATTCTACTGGATGCCCAAAGCCCGCGCAAGCTGCTTTTTTGATCAGGCGCCCAAGCCTTGACACCCCAACGCCCCCTGCCTAGCATGGCCGCGCCCTATCCCATAAGCGAAAAGAACCAGATGCTGCCATTCCATCAAGCCGTTGCCACCGATTTCGAGCAGGTCAATCAGCTGATTATCGACAAGCTCCACTCCAACGTAGGCCTGGTGGAAAACATTGGCCACTACCTGGTGGAAGCCGGCGGCAAGCGCCTGCGCCCGCTGCTGGTGCTGCTGTGCGCCAATGCGCTGGGCTATAAGAAGGAAGCAAGACTGGAGCTTGCCGCCATTATCGAATTCATCCACACCGCCACCTTACTGCACGACGACGTGGTAGACGTCTCGGCATTGCGCCGTGGGCGCCCCACCGCCAACGCCCAATGGGGCAACGCGCCCTCGGTACTGGTGGGCGATTTCCTTTACTCACGGGCCTTTCAGATGATGGTGCGCATCGGCAACATGGATGTCATGGGCATTCTGGCCGACACCACCAACACCATATCCGAAGGTGAAGTACAGCAACTCGTAAACGCCAAGAACCCGGCAATCACCGAGGCCGACTACTACACCGTTATCCACAAAAAAACCGCCGCCCTGTTTGAAGCCGCCTGCGAAACCGCCGCCGTGCTTGCCGGCGCCGAGCCCGCGCTGCGCCAGGCCCTGCGCACCTACGGCTACCACCTGGGGCTGGCCTTTCAGCTGGTGGATGACGCGCTCGACTACCAGGGCGACGCCGAATCACTGGGTAAAAACGTGGGCGACGATTTAGCCGAAGGCAAACCCACACTGCCACTGCTCAGGGCCATGCAACAGGGCACCGAGGCGCAGGCTGCACTGGTTGCCAAGGCGCTGCGCGAGGGTGATGCCAGCCAGCTAGATGCCGTAGTGACGGTGGTTGAAGCCACAGGCGGCGCCACCTACACCCTGGATGCCGCGCGCGCCCAAGCCCAAAAAGCCATTGCACAACTGGCCGAACTGCCCGATTCCGACTATAAAAAGGCCTTGATCAGCTTGGCCAATTTCAGTGTAGATCGCGACCATTAAGCCCCGCTGCCAGCCAATAGGCAGGCTAGACAAGCCCCGCTCAGCCGGTAGAATGGCGGGCTTTGCAGATTGGGAATGAATGCAGCGCTTGGCCCTGCTCATTCCACCGGCCTTGCTTGCCGAGGCAACAACTACCCAGGCTCGACACAGGCCCCCAACCTAAATAGGCGACATATGATCCCTGAAGACAGAAAGAACGCCTACGCGCGCGAAGATCTCCTAGAGTGCGGCCACGGCCGTATGTTTGGCCCAGGCAACGCACAACTGCCGGTACCCAACATGCTGATGCTTGATCGCATCACCCACATTTCCGCGCAGGGCGGCGAATTCGGTAAGGGCGAAATCATTGCCGAACTGGATATCACCCCAGACCTGTGGTTCTTCGACTGCCACTTCCCCGGCGACCCGGTAATGCCCGGCTGCCTGGGCCTGGATGCCATGTGGCAGCTGGTGGGCTTCTTCCTGGCCTGGAAAGGCAACAAGGGCCGCGGTCGTGCACTGGGTTCAGGCGAGGTGAAATTCACCGGCCAAATCCTGCCAACCGCCAAGAAAGTCACCTACCATATCAATCTGAAGCGCGTCATTGAGCGCAAACTCGTTATGGGTATTGCCGATGGCCGCGTCTCTGTAGATGGCAAAGACATCTACTTTGCCAAAGATTTGCGTGTTGGCCTGTTCACCAACACCGACTCTTTCTAACTTAACCGAACACCCGCAGCCGGGCCGGCTTGCCGGCCCCAAAGCAATAACACAGGCTGCAACCGGCACCGCGCACCACCGGCGGGCCGCGACGATAATCAGAGGTCATATATGAAACGCGTTGTAGTTACCGGCTTAGGCATCACTTCCTGTCTGGGAACTGACAAAGCTTCGGTTACCGAAGCCCTGCGCGAGGGCCGCTCAGGCATTCGCTTTAAACAAGAATACGCCGACATGGGCTTTCGCAGCCACGTTGCAGGCGTAGTGGATATTGACCTTAAAGAACACATCGATCGCAAAACCCTGCGCTTTATGGGCGATGCGGCGGGCTACTCCTACGTTGCCATGAAGTCTGCCATTGAAGATGCGGGCTTAAGCGAAGAGCTGGTATCGAACGAGCGCACAGGCCTGATTATGGGCTCTGGCGGCGCCTCTTCTGCCAACCTGGTGGAATCTGCCGATATCGTGCGTGAAAAAGGCATCAAGCGTGTAGGCCCTTACCGCGTTACCCAAACCATGGGCTCTACTGTGTCTGCCTGTTTGGCCACGCCGTTTAAAATCAAGGGCTACAACTACTCCATAAGCTCCGCCTGCGCCACCAGTGCCCACTGCATTGGCAACGCCATGGAGCTGATTCAAATGGGCAAGCAAGACATCGTCTTCGCCGGCGGCGGCGAAGAAGAACACTGGACACTCACCGCCCTGTTCGACGCCATGGGTGCACTCTCTACCAAGTACAACGACACCCCGGAAAAAGCCTCGCGCGCCTACGACGCAGACCGCGACGGCTTTGTGATTGCCGGCGGCGGTGGCTGCCTGGTGCTGGAAGAGTATGAACACGCCAAAGCGCGCGGTGCGAAAATCTACGCAGAACTGGTAGGTTACGGCGCCACCTCAGACGGCTACGACATGGTAGCGCCCTCTGGCGAAGGTGCCGAGCGCTGCATGAAAATGGCCATGTCTACCGTTAAGGGCGACATCGACTACATCAACTCACACGGCACCTCTACCCCCGTGGGTGATGTGGCAGAGCTGGGCGCCATTACCCGCGTGTTTGGCGATAAATCGCCCGCCATCAGCTCCACCAAATCCCTAACCGGCCACTCGCTGGGTGCCACCGGCGTGCAGGAAGCCATTTACTGCCTGCTGATGATGGAAAACGAATTTCTGTGCGCCAGCGCCAACGTTGAAAACCTTGACGATGCCGCCAGCACACTGAACATTCTCACCGAGCGCAAAGAAGTCGGCATCAAGCGCGCCATGTCTAACAGCTTCGGCTTTGGCGGCACCAATGCCTGCCTGGTGTTTGAAAAGCTCGATTAACAAGCGTTAGTGAATTAAAAAAGGCGCCCATCCGGCGCCTTTTTTATGGGTTTACACAAAGCAAACGCCCCTGTGCAATTCACACACTTTGGGCATCGGCAACGAGATTGTGAAGCTTAAGCCAACGATTCACCACAGGCTTCAACCCCTGGCGCCAAGAGCGCGGCTGAATGCCGAAGTTTTCCCGCAGGCGGCGCATCTCCAGCACAGCGCTGTTGTCGGTGGGGGTTTCAAGCTCTTCAAGTTGCAGCTCACGGCCGGTTTCTGCCAGCACCATGTCGCGCACCTTATTGGCGAACACCAACTCAGAGCAGACATCGCTGCTGCCAAAATGCATCACGCCCCAGTTTTCGGCGCCGTAAATAATTTGCTGGGTCATGGCGTACACGGCGCGCACCACATCGGCAACCAGCACCGGCGTGCCGCGCCACTGATCGCTCACCACCGTGGCCCGCCCGGCCTGAAAATCTGCCAGCAAGCGCGCCAGCAAACTGCCACCTTCCGTTGAGAGCACCCAGCTTGAGCGCAACACAATCGAATGCGGCACAGAGTGCAACAACGCCTGCTCGGCGCGGTGGAACACCCGCGACAAATCGGTTTCCGCGCGCGCCTCATCTTGCTCGCCATGGCTTACCCGGCCCTCGCCGTGAAACACCCGGTAGCTCGACAAATGCACCACCGGCACCTTGCTGCCCGCCAGGCAGCTGGCCAGGCACTCTGCGCCACTTGCCAGCAACTCGGGCTTTACTGCAGCGCCTTCCCCCCAGCCGGTGGTGTTTAACACCAGCTGCGGCTTCACCTCGGCCAAATACGCCGACACCTGATGGCGGTCGGCCCAGTTAAGAGCTTCAGGGTGATCAGATACAAATCGAAAGGTTGTAGATTCGAATTTTTGTCGAAGGCCCGTGCCCAAGGGTGAGCCGGTATCGGTGAGCAAAATGGTAATGGCCATAAATTCAAATAACGTCAGAACGTGGTTGCAACAATCGCAAAACTCCAAGGCCCTACTCTACAAGGCCCGCCGGGATAAAACGAGCCGAATTTAGCCACATAAGGCTGCGCAAAGTGCCGCCCTTGTCACAGCATAGCCCATTGCGCTTAATACCTTTGCATTAAACTCAGCGCCCACACGCTTGCGCCGTTTGTACTGCCTGCAGGAATAGGTACACTAGCCCTCCTGCAACACGGATGATTGCGCCCAATGGAATTTTCTCAGGTCTCGCTTACCGCATTTATCAGCGCCGCCATTCTGGCGTGGGTGTTGGCTGCCGTACTGATGACACTGCGCGCAAAAAACAACCTGCTCGTGGGCTTTGCCATTGCCGCGGCCATGCACGGCCTCAACATGGCGGCCATCGCCCTCACCTTCAGCCGGTTCAACTTATCGTCGCACTATGTGTTGGTGATGGAGTGCCTGCACTTTGCCTTTTGGAGCCTGGCGCTGCGCTCGCTGCTCATTGGCACCACCCGCCATAAACTCCCCCCCAGCCTCACGCTGCTATTTGGCGTGTGCTGGCCGGTAACCGCGTTGGTGCTATTGGCGGCACTGCTGGGTTTTGATGCCATTCACCAGATTTCCACCTGGCTTGTATTGTTACTCTCGGTGGCGTGCCTGGTGGGCGTTGAACAGGTGTACCGCTACGCCACACAAAATAATCGCCCCAACAAACTTATTTGCATTTGCCTGGGCGCATTATTTTTGTACGACGTTTACCTCTACAGCCACGCCATTATTTTTCAGGAGTTCGACCCGCTGTTGTGGCAATCGCGGGCTGCGGTATCCATTGGCGTCACCCTGTTTCTAAGCCTGGGCATGCAGCTGCTTGCCCAGCAAGGGCCACTGCCTGCCAGTATCGCCCTGTCGCGCCCCATGGCCTTTTACACCACATCCTTACTGGCGGTGGGCTCACTGTTTATGGTGCTCGCACTCGGCGGCTACTATGTGCGCATATACAGCGGCAACTGGGGCTCGGTGGTTTACAGCATTGTGCTGATGGGCGCCACGCTGCTGATTCTCACACTGCTGGTTTCTTCACGGTTGCGCGCCCGGGTGGCGGTGCAACTGAATAAACACCTGTTTCGCCACAAATACGATTACCGCTCGGAATGGTTGCGCCTGATCAACTTTTTAGCCATGCCCACCGAAGACGCCAACGAGGCCAACCAGCGCGCGTTTTTGGCCGCAGCCTCCATTACCAAAGCGCCCGGTGGCGCCCTGTGGGTGCGCCGCTCAGATCAGTTTGTGCCGGTTTTTCAGTTGTCTATAAACAGCCAGCTGCACCTTGCCAACGAGCCCGCAAACAGCCCCTTTTGCACAACCTTGTTAAAATCCGAGTGGGTGTTTTTCCCCGCCGCCAAAGATAATCAAACCCTCAGCCAACACAACGAACAACTGCCCTTGTGGGCGGAAAACATTGAGGGCCTGTGGCTGATCTTCCCGCTCATTGCCGGCACAGAACTGATTGGCTTTATGGCGCTGAGCGAGCCACAAACGGGCTCTCCGCTCACCTGGGAGGATTTAGACCTTCTGAAAACCACCGGCCGCCAACTCGCCAGCTACCTGAAACTGCACCAGCAATCCGAAGAGCTGGTAGAAAATCGGCAGTTCGACACCTACAACAAACTGGTGGCATTCATTATTCACGATCTCAACAACCTGATTGCCCAGCAGGCGCTGGTGGTGAAAAATGCAGAGAAGCACAAAAGCAATCCGGCCTTCATAGACGACGCCATTGTAACCATCAGCAATTCCGTTGAGCGCATGCGCAACCTGCTGAAAAAACTTAAACGCAACAGCAATGAACTGGTGCAGGAAGTGCGCATATTCGATGCGGTGAAGCAGGCCATTGCCGAGTGCAACGGTAGCCGACAAATTCTCACCAGCGATTTGGCCCGTGGCGATCACTGCCTGCGCGCCGACATGATGCGCCTGGTAATGACCATCAGCCACTTTATTAAAAACGCCCAAGACGCCACGCCCGACGACGGCAGCGTACATGTTACACTGGAACTCTCCGACACCAGTGCCACAATTATCATCAGCGATACCGGCTGTGGCATGGATTGGGATTTCGTGCACAATCGCCTGTTCAAACCCTTCGACACCACCAAGTCGGGCAAGGGCATGGGTATAGGCGCCTATCTATCGCGCGAATACATCAAGGAATTGAACGGCAGCCTAGAGGTATACAGCCAGCTGAAGCAGGGGACAAAAGTCACCTTTAGCATTCCGGTGCACCTGCCTCAAGACACCGGCGCCCCGGCAAGGAAACCAGCAACACTATGAACACATCCACAGATCGCCCCACACTGTTAATTGTTGAAGATGATCGCGGGCTGCAAAGCCAACTGCGCTGGCATTTCGAGCAGTACGAAACCGTGTTTGCAGAAAACCGCAACGATGCCTGCGCCGCAGTGCGCAAGCATGAGGCAGCCGTCATCATTCAAGACCTTGGCCTACCGCCCGATGAAGATGGCACCGAAGAGGGCTTTAAGTGTGTTGAAGACATACTGCGCATTTCACCGCACACAAAAATCATTGTAATGACCGGCAAAACCGGCCACGAACACGCGGTAACCGCCATTGGCATGGGCGCTTACGACTACTACCAAAAACCGGTAGACCCCAATGCACTCGATTTAATCGTGCAGCGCGCCTTTCACATTCACCATCTGGAGGCCGAAAATCGCAGGCTGCAGGAAGTTCAGCAGCAGCCGCTGAACGGCCTGATCACCAACGACACCTCCATGCTGAAAATTTGCCGCACGCTGGAAAAAATTGCCCCCACCAACGTAACCTGCTGCATTCTGGGTGAAAGCGGCACCGGCAAAGAAGTTATGGCGCGCGCCATTCACCAGTTATCGCCCCGCGCCGAGCAACGCTTTGTGGCCATTAACTGCGCGGCAGTACCTGAAAATCTTATAGAGAGCGAACTGTTCGGCTATGAGAAAGGTGCCTTTACCGGGGCCGCCAAGCAAACCCTCGGCAAAATAGAAACCGCCAACGGCGGCACGCTGTTTCTTGATGAAATTGGCGATATGCCCCTAAACCTGCAAGCCAAGTTGCTGCGTTTTTTACAAGAACGCGTCATCGAGCGGCTGGGGGGCCACAAGGAAATCCCCGTGGATGTGCGCGTAGTGTGCGCCACCAACAAAGACCTGGAGGCCATGGTGGCCGAGGGCAGCTTTCGTGAAGATTTGTTTTATCGCATCAGTGAAATTACCGTGCCCATCCCGCCCCTGCGTGATCGCAACGGCGATAAAGTGCTATTAGCCCGCCATTTCAAGCGCCGGTTCGCCAAAGAGCACGACCAGGTGATTAACGATTTCACCCCAGAGGCCGTAAACGCCATTGAGGCCCACAACTGGCCCGGCAATGTGCGCGAAATGGAAAACAAAATTAAACGGGCCGTGATTATGGCCGAAAGCAAGATGATCACCTGCGACGACTTGGGGCTACGCGCAAGCGATGGCCTCAGCCTTAACTTGCGCCAAGTGCGCAGCACCGCAGAAAAGGCCGCCATTTTGCAGGCGCTCAGCATGTCAGACAACAACATATCGGGTGCAGCCAAGTTGCTGGGCATCACCCGCCCCACCTTTTACGACCTGATTAAGAAATACGAACTCAACATTACCACCCACTCTTAAACTTTTTTAGCGAAATATGAGAGGGGTGTCACAGGCGCCGGTGATGGCGCCTCCTTCCCTTGCACTCAAAACCTAATCAGACAAAAGTAGCTGCCAGATAAAAATAAGGTTTTTATTTCGGTATGCTTTCAAAATTATTTCTTACCCTAACCGCGGGGCTGCTTCTGGCTGCTTGCGGTGGTGCTGGCAACAGCAACGATACCCCAACCAGCCCAGGGCCTGCACCGGCCACCCCATCGCCTACCCCTGCGCCATCGCCTACGCCATCACCCACAACTACGCCCACAAGCGTTATACAGGGCCAAGCCGTTGCCACCTGGCAACTGCCCACCCTGCGTGAAAATGGCACACCACTGCTCACCCAAGAAATTGGCGGCTTCGAAATACGTTATCGAAAACTTGCTACACCGGATTTCACCTACCTGGTTGTAGAGGGCACCCAGCATAGCTACACATTTGACAACCTTTACGGTGAATTTGTATTCCAGATTGCCGCCTACGATAACAACGGCCTTTACAGCCAGTTTGTGCCACTGACAGTGCTGCACTAGGCGCACGCCTAACCGGTGCTGCTGGCGCTGTCAGGATTTTTTACAAAAGATGCTTTAGACGCCAAGCATCCCCACGCCAAATGATTGATTTCCCTTCACTTTACCTCCTTCGGCCTAGTTTATGCAGCGCCACCCAGCGTAAAGCATGAGCAAAAACTGCATAGCTACAGAAGGAATTACCATGAATTATTTCAGAACCTTATGGCTTTTCTGTGCAATGGCACTCACCACACAAGCAACCCATGCAAGCCTGCTGGATTTCGCCTCTGATGCGCATACCCATGAAAAGGGCCACGCCACACTCAGCTACTCGGGCGCTTGGGGCAACCTCAACATAACCGCACACGCCAACAATGACGACGATAACACCCAATTCGCGTACATGGATGCCAACTACGGCGGCCTGGGCGCCTGTAAAGATATAGACACCAACGCCCAGTGCGCGCCCGGCAACGACGACAACGTAAACACCGGCGAATGGCTCACCTTTGTTTTTGATCGCGATGTGCGCATCAGCAATTTGTGGGTGAACAACAATCACGACGGCGGCTTCGCAAGCGGCGCCAGCCTATGGGTAGGCGGCCAGCAACTTCAGGTAAAAGAATCCGGCAGCCTGTTGGGCAACTACCATGCGGCCAATAGCATTGGCAGCTTTTTGGTGGCGGCCAATACGGCTGTTACCCTTGCCTACCACAATACCCAATTTTATGTGACCGCCCTGGAAATAACCGGCCTGCCCGAAGGCGGGAGCATCGTATTACTCATTATTGGCATCATCGGGCTAGTGATTGTGCGCCACCGCACCTAGCGCGAAGGCGTTGTCGATTTATTTTACAAACACTCATTTCACAAGGCGCAAAACTTGGCGCACAACCTTGCAAATCAATAGCTTAGCACCCATGGCCCGGTTATTGCTCTTAAGGTTTGTAAGCTAGTAAAACTAGTTTATTTAACGCACCAAACATTTTGCGTCCACAGGAAGGATCAATCATGAAAGGCCTTATCAAAACCGCCCTTGCAAGCGGCGCACTCATTGCCTCTTCACTTGCTAGCGCAAGCGTTGTAGTTAACTACAACTCAAACGCAGCCGCAGGCGAAGCAGCATTTATGGCGTTCTTGGCAGGCCCAACCGTTGTTGAAGATTTTAATAGCCTGGGTACAGCACCCACCTACGGCACAACAGATCAAAACAGCTGGGAAGATCACGCGGCATCTTACTCAACCAATGTGGGTACCTTTGCGCTGATTACTGCAGGCCAGGCAGGCTCAAACTTGCACAACAATCACCTGATGATCGAAAGCTCACGCACCGGCGAATACGGCCGTGAAGCGCTGGCTTCCGATGCACAGGACCTCTGGCTAGACAGCAACGATGCGCGCCAAGTAACCTGGACATTCGACAACCCGGCCACCGCCGGCATGAATGCATTCGGTTTCTTTATGGCCGATGCCTCTGACGTAGGCGCCACGCTCACGCTCATGTTCGATGACGGCACTTACTCAGATTCCTACGTGATTTCTCCGTACCTGGCCAGCGGCAACATGGGTTACGTATCTGTTAAAAGCAGCATGAGCATCATGGGTGCCACGCTGTCGTTCAATAACAGCAATGGCAACGACGGCTGGGGCATCGACGATGTTACCGTTGGCCGCCTCCCAGAACCTGGTACTTTCTTATTACTTGGTTTGGGCTTACTTGGTTTAGGTGCTGCGCGTCGCCGCGTGAAAAACTAAACATCTTACGCAGTCTCCACAGCTGCTAAGCGCCAGCGGTTCTACCGCTGGCGCTTTTTTATTTCCAACTCGCAAGTTGCACACACGCACCAGCTACAAACGCCACCTGTTTTCAGGTAGAATTGCCTGTCAATTTAGCTTGGCTAAACACATGGAAGTTAATATAACAGCTTGCTCAGAGCCTCAAAAAAGGGCGCCGGCTGGCGTCGCACCGCTCGCGTTGCTACTGGCAATGCCTGTTTTTTTCGCGCCCACTTTTTTAAGCCTTGGCGATAAATGGAGCCAATGGACAGAAGGCCTTTCCCACGGCTACCTGCTGATTGCGATTTTCTCATACCTGTTTTACAAGGCGCTGCCGTTTAATCCGCAGGCCACTCAAGGCCAGCGCTATCTCGCCGCCTTATGCCTTGTACTTAGCGCAGGCCTTTGGGCCGTATTTGCACTGCTAGACATAAACCTGCTGGCAGAGTTTGCACTGATAGCCTGCCTTGCATTCGCCGTGGCGTTTCTTTTTGGTTTTGCCACAGCGTGGCATCAGCGGTTTTTACTGCTTATGCCCGTTTTTGCCATTACCCTTTGGGAGCATTTCAACGGCCTGCTGGTAACCCTTAGCGGCCTTGTAGTGGGTGAAATGGTGCGCCTTATTGGCATACCGGCTGTTATAGACGGCAGCAGCATTTTTATTCCCTTTGGGCACATCGTTATTGCAGATGGCTGCTCGGGCTTGCGCTACTTTATTATTGCGCTGGCCATGGGCTACTTGATCAGCTACCTCAATGGTTACAAAGAGCGCGGCTTTATTGCGATTATGGCGGTGGCAGCGCTGCTTGCACTTATCAGCAATTGGTTAAGAATTTTTATATTGATACTGGTGGGCTACTTTACAGAAATGCAAAGCTCGCTCATGCAAGAGCACGACATGTTTGGCTGGCTGTTATTTGGTGCTGTGTGCCTGCCTGCCATGTACATGGCACCGGTTGCGAAACGCCAGCCGCCCGCCAGTGCAGCGCAAGCCCCACAACCTCACTACGCGCTCTACAGCGCGGCGCTGCTGCTACTGGCTACGGGGCCGGCTATTTACTGGCTCTCACCCTCGCCCACGCACAACGCCGCACTGGAACCCGTGGTGCCGGTAAATTTTATACCTGTGGCAGACGTACCGGCGCACTTGGCACCCAGCAAAATTGCAGAGCCTGCAAGCCGGCAGTTTCTTTACCAGGCAACGCACGGGGTTTACATCAGCATCAGCACCAATCAGCGTACCGCCAAAGGCCAAAAGCTTACCCCTTACCTGGGTAGCCTGAATGACACAGAAGTCTGGGAAATTAGCGGTACTCAAGCACCAGAAGCCTTGCCAGCAGCGGGCAGCGCCTTCATTCTGCGCCAGAAAGGCGGCCAATCAAAAATTGCACAACTGCAATGGCTTCAGGTAGGCGAATTTGCTACAGCCTCGCATACCAAAGCCAAGCTACTCCAGCTACCCAGCACATTGCTGGGCCAAAATTATTTCGCCGTGATAACACTACGTATGCGCTGCTCACAAGCCAACTGCACTAACGCCCTTGGCACCCTTACTCAACATGCAAATGAATTGGCCATAACGCTCAAGGGCACACAATGGAACTGATATTCTGGGCAAGCGCTGCGCTTTTGTTTTACATCTATTTGGGCTACCCCCTGCTACTTCGCTTGCTACCCAAGGTTAAAGGCAACCAAGCGGCGCGCACGCAAAGTGAGCCGCCAAGCGTTACTGTGATTATTCCGGCCTTTAATGAGGCCGACCACATTGAAGCCACAGTATTAAACAAATTAAGCCAGGAATACCCCGCCGAGCGCCTGAAAATTATTGTGGTTTCTGACGAATCCGAAGATGGCACAGATGAAATTGTTGAGCGCCTGGCGCAAATCCACAACAATGTATCGCTTATCAGGCAATCGCCCCGGCAGGGCAAAACTGCGGGGCTGAACCTGGCCATGGCCCGGGTAGAAAGTGATTTGGTGGTATTTTCAGATGCCAACAGCCACTACGCACCAAACGCCATTGCCAAGCTGGCACAGTGTTTTGACGATGCCAGCATCGGTTACGTAACGGGCAAAATGGTATACACCAACAGCGATGGCTCGCTGGTGGGTGATGGCTGCAGCGCCTACATGAAATATGAAAACCACCTGCGCGCGCTGGAAACCCAAACCGGCTCTGTGGTGGGCGTAGACGGCGGCATAGATGCCATCCGCACACCCCTGTACCAGCCAATGAACGCAGACCAGCTACCGGATTTTGTGTTGCCGCTTAAAGTGGTTAGCCAAGGTAAACGCGTGGCCTTCTGCCCAGAAGCACTATTGAATGAAGAAGCACTGAACAGTGCCGATTCCGAATTCAGAATGCGGGTGCGGGTTTCACTGCGGGCCTACTGGGCCCTCTGGGATATGCGCCACCTGTTCAACCCCGCGCGGTTTGGCATATTCAGCCTACAGCTTACCTCTCACAAGCTGCTGCGCTACCTGGCCTTTATGCCGCTGGCTTTAGCGTTTTTAACCAGCGCACTGTTAAGCGGCCAAAGCGCACTCTATGCCTTGGCCTTTTTTGCGCAACTCGCGTTTTACGGCGCAGCTATTTATGCAGGCCTTCTGGGCGCTAACAATCGCTGGCTTGGCCTTGCACACTACTTCTGCCTGATTAACCTAGCCGCCCTGCTGGCGTTCATTAATTTCCTGAAGGGCGAGAAAATCGTCATTTGGAAACCAAGGGTAGGATAAGCCGCCATGAATATTGTGATCATGGTCGATGCCCTGCACAGCATTGCCGCCGGTAGCGAAAGGCAAATTTACAAGCTCGCAAGCGGGCTGGTTGAACGCGGCCATGCGGTAAAATTGGTGCTGCTACGCCATACTGCATTTACTGAATCATTAACGGATTTCCCCTGCACCATTACATCATTAGGCATTCCAAAGCTTGCGCGCTGGCAAACCGTTAGCAAAATGATCCACTTGCGGGGCCAATTAATTCGTGAAAACGTAGACGCCATTCACGCCTGGCTACCGGAGTGCTGCCTGCTGGCGCCGGCATTTTTAAAACACCCCAAACTTACCGTTATTACCTCTCGCCGTGATATGGGGTTAATTTACCAAGGCAAGCCCGCCTGGCTGTTTAAAGCCGTTCGATCCCGTACCGACGCCGTAGTTGCAAACTCGCAAGCCGTAGCCAAACACGTAACACTGCAAGAGAGGCTTCTGGGCGCACAATGCAAAGTCATATACAACGGGCTAGATACCTTTAACAGCAATGAAAACCCCGCCGAACAGGCGCCCATTTTTAACAGTGCCGATGCCATAAAACTGATTCTTGTGGCCAACGTTAAGCCGGTCAAACGCACACTCGATGCCGTAAAAGCGGTTACCCTGCTTAACAGCCAGGGCATTCTGGTGGAGCTTGCGCTCGCCGGGGAACCGCAAGATGCAAACTACGTTGCAGCCATAAAAAATCACCTTGCCGCCAATCAGGCAGAAAAGCAGGTGCACTGGCTGGGCTCTGTGCGCGAACCCAGGCGGCTTTTGCCGCAAGCAGACATAGGCCTGCTGGTGAGCGATTCCGAAGGGCTTTCGAACACCTTAATGGAGTATATGCAGGCAGGCTTGCCCGCCATCGCCACTAATGTAGGCGGCAACCCGGAACTCATTGAACATGAAGTGACGGGTTTGCTTGTTGAAAAAGGCCGGGTAGAGGCCATTGCAGACGCTATTTTACAGCTGCACCGAAGCCCTGCGCTGCGCGAAAGTTGTAAAACAAACAGCCAACAGCGCATTAACACAGAATTCTCTGTAGATAACATGATTAACCAGCACTTGGCACTTTACGGCGCATCGCATTCAGCTACTCAAGGGGTAAAGGCACCGTGTTAAACACACGCTGGATAGGCAAGGCTGCATATATCGCCTGGGATAAAAAAGAAGGCGGCACACGGCTGCGCGAATTCCGGGCATTGAACGCGCAAGACAGGCTGCCCCCAGAGCAATTGGCCGCCATACAGCAAACGCGCCTTAACGCACTTTTGCAGCACTGCTGGCACAACAGTGATTGGTACCGGCCCCTGTTACGTGAAGCAGGCTACACCCCGGAAAGCGTGTGGTCACCAGCAGACCTAACAGCCCTGCCGGTAACCACCAAGGCGGATATTCGCGACAACATAGATCAATTCATTGCAAGCAACGCCAACAAACAGCAGCTTGCACGCGCCAAAACCGGTGGCTCTACGGGTGTATCGCTAAATCTCTTTTTCGACGAGCACTGCCAGGCCATGCGCAATGCAGGGCAAATGTACGCAGACAGTATGGCTGGCTGGCATATTGGCGATCGCGTGGCCGCTGTATGGGGCAACCCACCCAAATACACCACAGCCAAGGCCAAGCTGCGGGCACAGCTGCTAGATCGCATGATCTTTCTAGACACCATGGATCTAAACAATCAATCCATGGGCGCATTTGTAGCACGCTGGCATGCCTTTAAACCCCAGGTAATTTTCGGGCATGCACACTCCATTTACATTTTCGCAAAATTTTTACTAGAGCAAGGTATTCAAACGGTGCGCCCGGTGGGTGTTGTAGCCACCTCTATGATGCTGTTAAACCATGAGCGCAAGAGCATAGAGCAGGCACTGGGCTGCAAGGTAACCAACCGCTACGGCTGCGAGGAAGTGGGGTTGATAGCCGTAGAATGTGAACAACACAACGGCATGCACCTTAATGTTCAACACCTTGTGGTTGAATCGCTCGATGCCGCAAACGCACCCGCAGCACCGGGCACTGCGGGCAAACTTGTTTTAACCGACCTCAACAACTTCGGCATGCCGCTACTGCGCTACCGGGTAGAAGACGTAGGCGCACTCTCTAACAGGCAATGTAGCTGCGGCCGTACCACACCGCTACTGGAGCGCCTTGAAGGCCGCGTGGCAGACTTCCTGAAAAAGCCAGATGGCGGCCAGGTGGCCGGGGTATCACTGGTGGAGCGCACGCTAACCAAAGTACCGGGCGTTGCCCAAATGCAACTGGTACAAGACACCTTGCATGAAATAAAAATTCACCGCGTAAAAGGGGCGGAGTTCAACGCCCAAACAGACAATGCGCTGTTACAGGAGTTCAGGCAAGTCTTCCCGGATGATGTGGCACTCACCATTAAAGACGCCGACAAAATTCCGCAAGAAGCGAGCGGCAAGTACAGGTTTTCAATATGTCGAATATAAAACAAGAGCCGCTGGTAAGCGTAGTTATCGCCACCTACAACATGGGCCAGTACCTGCCACAGGCAGTGGAATCGATTCTGTCACAAACATGGAAAAATTTGGAAATAATCGTAGTAGACGACGGCTCTGAAGATGATACCCCAAAGGTAATGAAGCAGTTTTCTGGCAACGAAAAGGTGCATTACATTGGAAATAAAAACCAAGGCCAGCCAAAAGCAAAAAACTGTGGCGTGAGGAACGCCAAGGGTGACTTCATTGCGTTCTGTGATGCAGATGATCTGTGGGAGCCCTACAAACTTGCCAAGCAAATGCCGCTGTTTAACAACCTGCGCACAGGTGTGGTTTATAGCGAAGTAAGCCACATAGATGAACACAACAGCCGCTACGAAAAGCCGCCAGCCTACGCCCGGCACCGCGGCAAAGTGACCGAGCAGTTGCTTTACAAAAATTTTGTACCGTTTGGAACGGCTGTAATTCGTAGGCAATGCGTGCTGCAGAACGGCATGTTTGATGAAGAATTCAGAATGGGCATAGACTGGGATCTATGGCTTAGATACTCACTCGACTGGGAGTTTGACTATGTACCAGACAAAACCTACGTGTACAGAGAGTGGTCTGGCCAGATGTCTACAAATTATAGAGGCCGCTATGATCATGCCTTCCGGATTCTTAAAAAATTCTCAAGCAGGCACCAAGGCCGGCTGGACAAACAGTCACTTAAGCGCGCTTGGGCCGATATGCACATCGGCAAGGGCAACATCATTGCTCGCCAAGAAGGTACGGTAAAAGAGCCTCTGGCCAGCATTCTGAAAGGCATCAGCCTATCGCCCGGGTACTGGTATGGCTGGAAATCACTCGCAAAGCTAGCCTTAAGGCGACCATAATGATTAGCAAAGATACGCTATTCAGCGCCGCAGAGGCTCTAGGCGGGTTCCGCGCCCTGCGCTACCTAACACGCAAACGCGAAAAAGTATTGATGTACCACCGGATTATTGATCACCCGCAAATTCCGGCTATTACGCCAAAGGAATTTGAGCAGCAAATACGCTACTTAAAGCGCCACTTCAACATCAAGCCAGTTGATCAATTAATTCAGGCCCGCGTACAGGGCACATCAGACGACAACGCAATAGCCATAACCTTTGACGATGGCCATGCAGACTTCTACCAAAATGCCTGGCCAATTCTGAAAAAATACCAGGTACCAGCGAGCCTCTATGTAACCACGGGATTCATAGACAACCAGTGCTGGTTATGGCCCGATCTGTTAAGACACATTCTTTGGACTACAGCAAACCCGGGCCTACTGTTTAACGGCAACCAACACCTCTCTCTGCAAAACCCGCACAGACAGAGCACTTGGAATACCATTGCCAGCCACTGCCTGAGCCTTGCCAGCGACGAGCGCATAGCGTTTATAAACAACCTTGCGCACACCTTGAACGTACCAACAGACAGCCCACCCAGCACACTTTACAAAGCAGTAACCTGGGACAACCTGCGGGAAATGCATGCGGCAGGCCTAGAAATCGGCAGCCACACTGTTAGCCATAGAATTCTAAGCACACTCAACAGCCATGAATTGACTATGGAACTGCGCGCCTCCAAGCAAAGAATTGAAGAACAGATGGAAAGCAAGATAAACGGCATTTGCTACCCCAACGGCATGAGAAAAGACATCAATCAGCAAGTCGAGCAGCAAGCAGCTTCAGAGGGATACCGGTATGGATTAGTAGCTTACCCGGCCAAAACCAACCGAAACAACCTATTCCATCAAGGCCGCTGGGCAGCACCTAAGTCATTTACGTTATTTAAGCGAATGGTGAGCGGCATTAGTCGCGACGGAAACCCGCAGGGTGAGCATGTATGAAAATCGCGCACTTCATAGACAGCGGGGGACTGTATGGCGCAGAAAAGATGCTGCTAACGCTATGCAAAGAACAAATCAAGCAGGGGCTAGATCCGTTAATTGTTAGCTGCGGTGTACCAAATGAAGGGCCTAAAGCCATTGAATTGGCATGTTATGCAGCAGGCATATCCTGCCTTGCTTGGCGCATGTCAGCAGGACTAAACATCAAAGGTTTTAAATTGCTGCTGGAAACGCTACAAGAAAAGAAAATCGATATATTTCATTCGCATGGCTATAAATTTAATATTTTATTTTGTTTTTTAGAGCTCCGCGGACTTAAGTCAAAAAAAATAACCACAATACATGGCTACATTCCTAGAAAGCCATTTACAAAAGGCTGGCTATATCAAGCGCTTGACCGAATAGCGGTTAAGACTTTTGATCACATTGTATATGTCAACGATATTGACAAAATAAAAAACTCACCGAGAAGTCGCTCAAGAAGCACCATATACAATGGCATTGAATTCAACAGTGAATCGAACACACAAAAAAAAGATATAAAATACAAAATTGCTTACTTCGGAAGGTTGTCGGAAGAAAAAGGGGCCAACCTTCTGCCTAAGGCGCTACTCATTGTAAATAAAAAAATCCAAGCCATCAGCTTGGATATTTACGGAGAAGGCCCTGATTACGAATTTATATCCAAAGAAATTAATGCGACGGGATTATCCCCACGTATAACCCTTAAAGGTTATACAAACAACGTGACAAAGGAATTTAAAAACTACGACCTGATCGTCATGCCAAGCAAAAGCGAAGGACTTCCAATGATATCATTAGAAGCCATAAACTCTAACACACCCATTATATGCACCCGCGTTGGTGGCCTACCAAATTTACTCGGGCAGGATTATCCTTATTTCATCTCACACCCTCCATCACCAGAAAACATCGCTAATTCAATTATAAATTTTTATGTTAATGGATTTGAAATATCACGCAACATTACAAAAGCCTTAAAAATTAAAGCCGCAAGAAATTATAGCAGCTCAACAATGTCCTCTGAGTACACAGCAATTTACAAAAAAATATCATGATTAAAAACATTAAGAACCTGTTGAGAAAGCACGAAGATATAGAACTAACAGCAAAGTCTATATATTTTTTCTGTCACAAAGTTATCGAGAAAGTAATACCTGACAAAACATTCCTAAGAATTCAATACCTTTTTAGGACAGGATCAAGCTTAAACCTTAAAAACCCAAGACTTTACAATGAAAAAATACAATGGTTAAAGCTAAACTACAGAAACCCATTACTAAATAAATGCGTAGACAAATGGGAGGTAAGGGAATATATAAAAAGTAAAGGCCTCGAAAACATATTAATACCCGCGCAAGGTCCTTATCACTCTATTGAAGAAATACACAAAGAGTCTCTACCTGAAAAATTCATCCTAAAACTAACTAACGGCTCAAGTTTTAACATCATCTGCCAGAATAAAGATAATTTTAGCTGGGATAAAGCCACTAGAAAATTCGACAAATGGAAAAAAATTAACTTCTTTTCTGCAAGAAGAGAGTGGGCATATAAAGATGTAGAGAACCGAATAATGATCGAAGAATTACTGGAATCTGAAACTGGCGGCCTACCATCAGACATCAGATTTTTTTGCTTTAATGGCGAGCCAGAAGTAATTGCAGTAGATCTAGATTCTGTTGAGAACGGCATCAAAACCAGCAACTACTTCAGGCATCTATATACGAAAGACTGGACTCCTATCGACGCAAGAATACAATACCCCAAAAAGCCTAATCACGAAGTGGAAAAACCAGCAAACCTTGATGAGATGCTAGAAACTGCAAGAAAATTATCTTCTGACTTTCCCGCTGTTCGAGTAGACCTATACAACACTAGGACGAGCATATTATTTGGCGAGCTTACATTTTATCACGCCTCAGGATATCAAAGAATAACTCCTGAAAAGTTCCATAAGGAATTAGGCGATAAAATCACCCTAGAGAACCTTCAATGAAAAAAATATTAACAATCTACAAAGAAGAATATCCATGGGATGTTCGCATCGAGAAACTCGCCTTACAATTTTCCAAAGAAAACGAGTCATATATATTAGCCAGAAACAATAACAACGAGCCAAGTGAAGAAAAGATCGGAAAGCTTAATGTTTTACGCATAAAGTACTTTACAACACTTCCAAAAATCATTAATAAAGTCTTGCAACTTGCCCTATGGTTTAATCCGGTATGGATATACAAAATATACTGCTCAGCCAGAGATTATAAAATCAATCTTATAGTAGTTCGTGACTTACCTTTAGCACCCGCTGCCATACTAGCGTCGAAAGCACTGCGCATTAAATGCGTACTAGACATGGCTGAATGCTACCCTCTGATGTATAAATCAATTTGCCAGGAATCAAACAATCCAACCACATGGATAATTAAAAACCCCACTATAGCCACTCTTAAAGAGCGCATTTGTCTAAAGTATCTAGATCATACTTGGACAATGATAGAAGAATCCGAATCAAGGCTCCTATCATTTGGCATACCAAAAGAAAAAGTGTCAATTGTTAGCAATACACCATCGACAACAAACCTTTTAGAAAAATCTCATAAAGGGAATGAGTTACGCATCGTCTATATGGGTTTTGTAACCAAGTTACGTGGACTAGATTTACTTATTTTCGGAATACATGAATTTATTCGACAACATGGTAAAACCTTACAGATACAGTTAGACATCATCGGTAAAGGTGAAGAGATACCGTACATACAGTCACTGATTAAAAGTCTTGATCTCGAAAAAAATATTACAGTGCATGGCTGGCTAGATCATAGTGAAGCCTCAAAGATTTTTAATAACGCTAATGTTGGTGCTCTCACTTACAGAAAATGCCCCCACTGGGATCATACGATTCCGAACAAGATATTTGATTATATGAAAGCTGGCATGCCCGTACTCTGCACCGATATTGAACCGATAATGCGCATAATTAAGGCAGAAAATTGCGGCATTCAAACAGCACTCTCGGACGAATCAATTGCCAGCGCTCTTCATACGTTATCAGACCCAGATCTAAGAAGTGCCTTCGGACGCAACGGCCAAAAAGCTGTTGCAGAACGTTATAACTGGGAGCACGAATGCCTCAAAATAGACCGAACCCTGAGGGAACTGTTATAACAGTTATAATTGACAACCAACACATTCAGTGCTTTTTATCATTAAAGGAAAAAATATTTCACAGACTTCAGTGCTAGACTTGTCTAAGATTTGAATCCATACCGACGTTATTCACGGGACAATTTATGCGAGCAAGATCACTTATCTCCGCAGCATTTTTTTTATTCCCCATGGTTGCTTACAGCCAAGCCGTTATAACTAGTGCTTCAATATCTGACAATGTGCTTACAATTGAAGGGAACGGCTTTGGCTCAGACTCGCCAATGGTCTTCTGGGATGACACTAAAAATTCATTCACGTTCACAAGCGCCAATAGCGGTGACCTTGTAGGAACAGGTGCCGATGAAAAATGGAATATTGCTGATAGTCCATGGGGTAATCCTATGGAATATGCACACAATAATTTAACAAAAGTTGGAAAAACCGATGCCTATTATAGGGGGGTCGGTAAAAAAGCAATTCTTGGTTCACCCAATATTGACGGCTCGTTAGATCAAAAAATGTATGTTTCATGGTGGTATCGCCCCAGCATGAGCCCAAGTGCAGAAGGGGGATCCAATAAGTTTATTCGCATTTGGGATAAGCCAGACGGAACCGGAACAAGAATTTCCTGGACGCAAATGCATCTAACATGCGGAGATGGTTCCGTAGTATCTTGGAAGGACTGGTCTGGGGCTCCTGGTGAATGGAACAGACATGAATTTTACGTTGACACAACAAACAACACAGTGCAAGTGTGGGTTAACGGAAAGTCACTCCACAACTTAAGTAACTGCCCAAAAATTGCTAGCGGAATTGGCCACCCTGTTTTTGTCCAGTTAATTGGATTCGACCATGGAAGCTCATCGTATGGGAGCATGGAAACTCATTTAGATGACATTTATATAGGAAATACTAAAAAACGTATCGAACTTTCAAATGAAGCTACTTGGTCATCGACGACAGTAAGCGAACCAGTACCAATTACAAGCTGGAGCGACACAGTTATCACGGCAGCTCCCTACATGACATCAAAAGTCAGGTTTTCCAAAGACTTGTACATATATATTTTCGACGATAACGGAAACGTCAATGAAAATGGCCATAAAATTAACTGCCTTTATTGTCCAAACTATGAAAGTTGATTCCTATTACCAGATGCTATTTTATATACAGCCACTGTTAATCCCGTTGCAAACCACCAATATATTTCATAAGCATCCATACCAAATGCCCCCAAGAATAATCTTGCATAGACAAACGCTATTGTAGCTTTTGCGATTGCTTTAATTAATTCATCGTCACTCTCACTTATTACTTTTCTATTTAAACTAACTATGCGAAGCAACCAGAAACCAAAAGCTAGCGCTCCAAAAATTGAAGTGTTCGTCAGAATTTCAAGGTAAAGATTATGGGTATCTTGAAATCGTCCAAACATTTCCATCCGTACAGTCGGAAAAGCAGATACACCAACACCCATTGGGTTTTCAAGAAAGACAGCCCAAGCGTCCTCTAATATTTCAAGCCTAGTAGATGCTGAAGCACCTTCAGCCTCTTCCATAGTGAAAATCGAATGAAATCTTTCCTTATATTGCTCTGGCATCACGAATGGCACTGTGAGAATAACTAACGCCAAAACAAGCACTGCTTTGCCAAACGATTTTCTAATCTGATCACGCCAAAAGTATGCTGCCAGAAATACCGTCGCTACATACCCGGTTCTAGATCCTGTGAAAACAATTATTACGAGACATGAACAAAGAAGCCCCAACAGTATCAACCGTCGTATATTATTAACGACTGGAAACAAATAAAAAATAAATGGTAAGCAACCGACCGCCATTCCACTGAATGAATTTGGATGACGATACATCAGTGTAGAACCATGCAATCGCATTATTCCTTGGTTCTGCCAAACCAGTCCTCCACCCAGCCAACCAAACATACCTTCTTGTCCAAGCTTTAACATCGCCAGCAAAAAAGCAGAGAGCACTACAGTCAATCCGAACTTTGTTTTCACAAAAACTGAAATAAACAAAGCCATCATGGAGAATTTAATTACCCTATTAAAAAACACATCCCAAGATTTATTCACATCAATGGAAAACAGGGTATAAAGGCCAAGCAGGACAATCCAAGTAACTACAGGGGCACGCAAAGGCGTTGCCGCCATTCGACCTGTCATCAGCCTGAACAGCGAAACTATGGAAAGAAATAAGCCTAGTAAAAACTCGAATCTTATGGTGTCAAGAATGGATATTCGGCTGCCTAATTGCAAGTACCAAGTGAATATATACACACCCGTAAGTACCACAAAGAATCGCGACTCTTCCTCATTCCTATTAAAGCCTTGAACTTCAAGGCCTGCAATACTCCTAAGCTCCATCAAACCTCCGGATTAATGCTTAAACCTTTGCCTTAATGACTGAAGCTTTGAGCCATTGTAATAATGCCAAAAAACTATACTTGCCTTAACCTTACTATTAATCAGCTTCCATTGGACTGGCAGAAGCAATCTATCTACGGCTCTTACAATGTGATCAACGAGTCCCGGAGAAGGAAAAAAGCCTGCCAACCAATCGTTAACTTCCAGATCCATAACGATATGATACCTTGGTGAGTCGCCTTCATTTCTTACATAATGGCGCTTTGAGAAATTGACATAATAAAGTCGCCCTGGTGCCATGCGAATAATTTCATTATCGACCCAAAAATACACACCCGGATTGGTTCTGATCGGTATGTGTAAGCGAACCTTTTTAAAGGCAATATTGGCTACTTCATCGCTTATATCACGGTGCATATTAATACCGGCACCTGGGTCTAACCGGGTAATCCGAATTCTTCCATGCTGGCATTTAAAAGCATCCAGAACTGAAGTCATATACGGTAACTTTTCACAAATTGCTGTGCGCTTCATTTCACTGTAGGGGGCAACCCGCTGGGATTCAGCACCTACCATCTCACCGCCCTTAGAAACAAGGGGTATAGATTTCCACCCCCGGGAAAGCGTTGGGTCGTAATGTTCAAGCCAGGCACCTTCCTCAAGCTGCTGTAGCTCCGCCTCTAGTTTTTCCACGTCGAACTTGACTGGAAAATCATCTGTCATGTCATAGTATTTCATACTAATCTCCAATCGCTCTCTTTTCTTTTAATCCCATCATTGCCAGCAGTGCCTTTAAGCAATGAATCAACGCGGCAGTATTTGGCTGAGTGATGTAGCTCTCTAAACCGGCTTTTAAACTTTCTTTAAAATCGCCCTGTTTTCGCAATGCATATGCATAGCTTGAGTAGTCAGATGCTATTTGCCGGATAATGATGCGCCCCTGACGCTTTGATTCACACAATAACAAAGCTTTTTTTAATGCCTTAATCTTGCTTTCAGCACGCCCTAAAAATCCTTTGCCACTAATGCTACTACCTCGCTTCCGATATTGATGCAACGGTTTAGGATAAAAAACGGCTCCGTGGTGCTTTGAGAGATTGAACCACATCAACCTATCGTCTGAATTTTTTAGTTCCTCATCAAAACGAAACCCTTGATCTAGCAATTCATGTCGTATACATACACTCGAGGTTCCAATGAAATTATTTCTCACAAGACAGTCAAACAATAATGCGTCATCTATGAAAACCGGCTCATTCTTGAATTTTACTTTCTCGTGAAAATAATCAAATTCACCTTTTAGAAAGTCACTTTTAATGACACTTCCGTCCTCATCAATTTCTTGAAAATTAGAAAAAAATAACCCCGCTTTTGGATATTTCTGCAAAGCAGCCAGGGTCTTTTGTATTTTTCCCGGCAACATAATATCGTCAGAGTCAAAAATGAAAACGTACTCACCCCTTGCGGCCTCAATACCAACATTTCTAGGCCTCGCAGGGCCACCAGAATTTGGCTGCGTTAATGAAACAAATCTATCATCGCCATATTCTTTGACGAGCCTCAATGTATTATCGGTAGACCCATCGTCAACAACTATGCATTCCCAATTGGAATACTTCTGAGCAACGATTGAGTCGAGCGTTTCAACAATGTATTTTTCGGCGTTGTACGCTGGAACTATTACTGAAACCAATGGGCTATCCATTAGTAATCACCGCCTTTTTCTTACTTATCAGGAACTTGATTTCTTTAACGTCTGATTTCGACAATAAGACGCTTCCAGCTATTAAGCAGACAAACACTAAACCCAAACCTCCTATCGCGACTTCTACCAGCCCAGTAAGATAGGAAGACGATATTAAATACAACGCAGTGAAACCTGCAGCATTAAAAGCAAGAAATGCAACCAATCTAGCCATCCACCCGTAATGCATGAAGGCAAAAATTCGATTACAGTACCAAGGCAGCACCACCAACCTACCCACTAAAGTTGGCAGAGAGACCGCAACAGCTGCGCCGATCAACTCATACCGGGGAACCAGAATGGCACATAGCACTGCCACACATGATGTTTCAACCATCGAAAGCACTGCACCGAAGCGATGCTTGTTAAAGGTCATTAGCAGGCTGATTAGTGGTGATGTTATGTAAACCATTAGCCGCCCTGCGGCCAATATAATCAAACACTGCCATGCAGATCTGGCAGGGAATTCGTCACCCATCCACAGTAGAATGAAAACCTCACCCACCAGCACAAAGCCTAGAAAACAAGTTACCGCAAGAAAGGCATCCAACTTTATAAAACGTATTAGCGATTCCCTTAGCTGATCCCACTGTTGCTTTGCATAGTACTCAGTAAAAATCGGCCCGGTCATGCTGGTTGCCTGCGTTAGAAACGTAATGGCGTAATCAACCAGGCGAATAGCTACGTAATAAACCGTTAAAACTGATGCCCCCAGTAAATAGGCAATAAACCAAAGGTCCAGCTTATCCCTAAACATGGTGTTAAGATCTATCACGAAAACCCATTTACTGAATGAATAAACCCCTTTCAAGGTCTCTTTGTTTACAAGGCTTTTGCTGTATTTAAGTTGTGTAAAAAGCCTATTCACCATTACCACATAGATTGCGGTACTCAATAACCCTGTAACAAAGCCAACCAAGGCCATAGCAATAATGCCGTGCCCTTGGCTTACGAAGTAGTAAATCAAAAGCGCGTCGATTATGGTTTTTACAGTTCTAACTTTTGCGACCCAGTCAAAGCGCATATAGGCGCTAATAACACCAGGAAACGCCTTTGACGGAAACTCAATGGCCAGCTGGAGCCCGGCTATCAGCAAGACCATTTGAACCATTGATACGTGCTGCGGCTCATCCACCAGCCGTTCTGTTCCAACAAATGCAAAAACGCAAGATACAGCCAATACCAACAAGCCCAATACGGCATAAATCACTAAAGCGGTATTGATTATTTTATTAGCATCTTCATATCGCTGCTGGTGAATATATTTTGTTACAAAGCGGGTAACTGCCTGCGAAAACCCCATATCCAACAGATAATAAGTACCTACAACACTGCCAACTACCACCCACAGCCCATACACCTCTTTGCCTAACGCGCCTATTAGAAAGGGCATCATCAAAAAGCCGATTGCGATTCCAACCAGGGTCTGCAATACGCGGAACGAAGAGCCGCGCATAAACAAACTAAAGGTACTTAACTGCACTTTGTATGCTTCCTACTTTAATTCAATATCTGGCTTTATTCGTTTATAAGCCCTATATGCTGGCGCCATACGCGCAATCCAGCCTTTAAACAACCTGGCATGGGCTAATTCTGCCGATGTATTAGCGAGCGATGCCTTATAATTTGCCTCTCGCCCTTCACCCGCCAGGCAGTCGTACGCTAGAGACTTTGACAGCGCCTCTTCAATGCCCCAGCCCAAGTGAACAGACCCTAATTTAATTTGCGGGTGGAAATCTTCTTTATACCCAGATTGGATGTTGTATCTCACGCCTTTGTATTCGATATCAAACAATACAGAAACAGCACGCGCATTAACATTTAGCACGCTTAAATTCACAGCCCCACCCTCGGCAACAAACCGGTGCAGGAACTTGGTAATCATCTGTATAGACAAGCCGGAATAACAGGGCCTACCCCAACGCGCCAGATGAAAGCTATTTAATTGCGCAATAAAACTGCTTAGGTCACACAAAGGGTAAGATATAAACTCGCAATTACCGCCATCCAACAGCCGATCTCGTTTGTTGAAATAACGTACTCGCGTGCTTTTACTAAGACTTGCCTTATACTTGGCAAAGTTTGTAGCTGCTACGGCGTAGGTTTTTTCGTAGTGAATAGTTCTACTGCCTTCGCTCAACATTTCAGGCGGGTACAAGCGCACATCCAAGTCTGTTAGCTCGAGCATATTCCAAGCAATACCTGCCGTTTGCTTTAGCAGCTCTTCTGGGCCCACCACTTCATTTGCAATAATGAGTGAGTTGTATTCAGATCTTGGTGACGCAAGTGCACTTGAACCACACCCTACCAAGGCTAAGCATTGCACTGGCAATACTTTTTTTAATCGCCTTGGCGCTGTGTATACCATTTCCAGCGGGTGGCCACGGCCACCTATATCGTAGATTTTTACCCCTGGCTGCTGCCCATAGGTTTCCAGCCACGCACTAGCCCATGCCACTGTACGAAAGGGGCTCGCCCTATAATGCTCGCGCCCTTTAAATGAAGACGCGCCAGTAGCTACCGGCGCGTTGTTGTTGTTTTGCACAGCGGGCAACTTAAAGCTTTGACTTGGCTACATTCAAATGCTCTTGAATTTCTGCGTTATCCGGCGCCAGTGCAACAGCTTGTTCTAAAATGGCGTGGCCCTCTTGCACCTCGCCGCTTTCTACCAGCATCCAGGCATAGGTATCCATAATGGCGGCACTGTTAGGGGCCAACTCAAATGCCTTTCTTGCGGTGGGTAATGCGCGCTTGTCGCCGCGCTCGTGGTAGATCCATGCCAGGTTATTCAGTGCTGCAGGAATGTTAGGGGTAAGTTCCAGTGCGCGGTTGTATAGCTCTTCGGCGGAACTGATATCACCGGCAGATTGCTTTTGCATGGCGTTATAAAGCACAGGCTTACTCGACTTAGGCAAGGCTTGCTGCCATTGGGCCAAAAAGCTGGCCCCGCCGTCGCTGGATTTCACAAGCAAAGCGAACATGGCATCTGCCGTTAGGTCGTTAGGCTTAATACCCCAGGCGGTTTGGTAAGCGCCCAGCGCCTGCTGCGCGTTGCCTTTTTGTTCAAAAATTTTACCTTGCAGGTAGTGCTTGGCTACTGAGTCTTGCTCGCTGCCGCTGTACTGGTTCAGTATTTGTTGGGCTGCATCGCTGTTGCCTGCATCCAGCTCTAGCTTAATGAGGTTGGCAATGTAGGTAACGTTCTCAGGCATCCATTGTGCAGAGCGCAACAGGGCCGCTTTCGCACCTTGCACGTCGCCGGCCTGATATTTGGCAAAGGCCTGTAGCTGGCTGGCCTCTGCTGCAAGATTTTTAACTTGTTGATTTTGTGCATTCTTGGCGAGCGCCTGCTCTGCCAAAGCAAGGGCTCTGGTGTGATCGCGTTGTTCGAAGGCGAGGCGCGCCATGGCATAATCTGGCTGCCAGTATTTTTCATTGATATCCAGCTCTGCAAGACGCGCTTGCGCCAAATCAATTTGGCCCCTGCGGTGCAGGGTGATTAGCCACTGGCCGTAGGCCTTTAATACAGCCGGGTTAGATTTTATTGTGTCTTCCCAGGCTTGGGTTGCCTCTACAAGCTGGCCGCTGGCCGCATAGGCTTGCGCAAGCCCTGCATAGGAAAGCCCCAGCACTGTGGCATCACCTTTTGCAATAGCCCGCTCGAAATGTTTGCGTGCAGGGCCGAAGCGCTCTTGCCCTAAGTCAAACCAGCCCAGAAAAAAGTGGGCTTTGGCGTTATCTGGATTTTCGGCAGCGTAGCGCTCAATAACCTCTTTAAGCTCATCTTTGCGCCCGTCGGCCGCCAGCGTCCGGTAGTACACCTGTTGCACCAGAAAATCTTCGGGCGCTTCGGTGTTGGCCTTTTCAAGTTGCGCTATAGCCTGGGCTGTATTGCCTTTTTGTAGCTGAATTTTGGCAAGGGCAATGCGAAGCCTGGGCTGATCCGGGTTTAGCGCCAAGCTTCGCTCAAGTACGATCATGGCCTCGTTGGTATCTTTCTTAAGCTCGGCAAGCGCCAGCCCATAGGTTGCCAATACACCGGCATTGTTAGGCTGCTGCTCTACCGCGGCCTTTAACATCGCCATGGCTTCGTCTGAGCGCTTTGAATTCAGCTTGGCAAGTGCCGCCGCTTGAATCACTGTGGGGGTTGCTGTTTCTGTATCTACAAACTCATCAAATAATTGTGCCGCCAGCTCGTTTTCGCCCTGCTGCTGTGCAACCAACCCCAATAAGGTTGCCGAATTTTTATCTTGCGGGTATTCCTCTCGCAGTTCTTTAAGAATTGCCGAAGCAGCGTCCAGTTCACCCTGGGTATACAGCGCCAGCGCTTCTTCAAATTTTTGCTGGGCCTCGTAGCTGCCCGGGTTGGCATCTGCCAATAGCTTTTGATAGGTAAACGCTTCTGCAGACCTGCCCAGCTGGGTGAGCGTATCTATAAGGCGCCGTAAAACAAATGCTTTGTCGGCCAGCATTACATCTGTTGTGGGTAAACTTGCCATCGCCTTGGTATAGGCACGCTCTGCGTCTTCCAGCTGGTTGTAGTAGAGCGCGATATCGCCTGCAAGCGTAAGCGCATCAAAATGGGTACTGTTTGCCTCAAGTAGCGCAGAGAGGTGCGCTTGGGCTTCATCTGGCTTGTTTTCAGCAAGGGCTTCGGCGGCTGACAGGTATAACTGTACTACCTTGGCTTCAGGTGCTGCGTTGTTTTCAAGGGCCGCTTTCACAGCCGTAAAGCCAGATTGATCTTTTAAGTAGAGGTAGGCTTCACCCATCAAGCGCTGGCGCTCCAGCAGTTTTTCTGCACTGTAGTTTTCTTGCGGCTGCACCGTAAGGGCATCTATCGCTGATTTGAATTTTTTGTTGGCAAGGTAGGCAGACCCTAGCTCAATGCTCGCCTCGGCGCCCAGCGTGCCTGCGTCTTTACGGGCCTCAAGCAACTTCTGGGTAAGGCCAAAGGCGCCTATGTTGTTATATATTCTTGCCAGCACCAAGTGGCCGCGCTCTTCATCCGGGTTTAGCTGAATCACATTACGCGCTTCCAGCATGGCAGCCCGGTATTGCCCTTGTGCTTCGTATACTTGTGCAGATTTAAGGTGACGCGCTGATTTCTGTGCGTTTTCTTCTGCGTCATTACTGCAGCCAGCCAATGAGATAACCAGGGTAATTACTAACCACTTGAACTTCGCTAATGTATTCATGTGCGTGCCAATCCGTTGTGCTTATTTAAGTGTGTAGTTCATTGATACGCCAACAACATTCTCTTCATAGGTTGCATCGCCATCTACATATTGGCGCCGCTCGTATGTATAAAATGCCTTGGCATCAAGGTTCTTGGTAAAGCCATAATCAAAACTGATGCCGGCGTTATCACGGTTTAAATCGCTTTTTGATTCTGCATCAAACTGTTCTTGCCGGCGGGTGTAATTGGCCGACACACTGGCCGCCTCGGTTAGCCGGTACGCAAAGGTAAGGCCTGCCGATGGCTGCGTATTGTCTTCATCAAGGCGACGGTAGTTGTCATCGCGCACCTGCAGAAATACCTTTGCGGTACACAATGTACACAGTGCTGTTGTTTGCCAGGTTAGGCCAATCTGTTTGCGCTCTATTTGATCTACCCCAACGCCGTCTGACGGGTTACCGGGCACTGGGCTTTGATCCAGGCCCGCACCGTAGGATGAATCGGTAAACTCTTGAGATGCATTTAGGCTTAAGGTATGCAACGCCCCTTGGTAACTTATAGAGGCGCGATAGGTAGGCGATTTAATGGTGTCGCTTGAGTCTTCAAAGGTGGCCTGGTTTACCCCTGCCATTAGGCTGTAGGTGATTTGGCGCAAGGCCGCACTGTACGTAAGGTGTGCGTAGCTTTTTTCGAAATTGTTGGTTTCGCTGTTCGGGTAGGTTACATCTATTGTACCCACTGTAAGCCGCATCATGTCGGTACGGGAAAGCTGCCTGCTCCAATACACTGAGCCGCCGGCACGCTCGCTGTTACGCAGCTCGTTATAGCGGTAGCTAACGTCTTCATAGCTGCCTGCCACTGCCAGCGTATCTACCCTGGAAAGTGCCAAGCGCAATGTGGGCTCTGCACCCCAAATCTGCTTTTCATCCAGATTATCTGATATCTCCAGATCTTCCGGCGTATTGTATTGAGCTTGATTGGAATGGCGGATGGCAAGCGACAAAGGGTCATTGGCAAGCCCTAATAGCAGCTCGGCCCGGCCCTCCAATGTATTGCGATTGGTTTGTGAATCTTTTGAGTAGTTTTTATAGCCATAGCGGTATTCGCCCTCAAAGGCAGACCAGCCACCTTGCCAGCTAGCAGCAACGGCCGCATTGAAATCATCCTGGCGCTCTGTAATGCCGTTGGCTTCTTGTTTGCGGGCGTTATCTGATTGTTGGGTGCCCATGCCCACCGAGGCACTGAAAGGCGATTCTTGCGGCGCTGAATCTTGGCCAAATGCAGCCGCCACCATAAGTGGCGCTGCACCCAATATAACCGTTTGAACAATGCGCATAATCGCCCCTTAAGAATTCAGTGGTTAAACACCAGGCCTGCAAAGCGTTTGCTGCCTACGGCATCAATGCCCGAGAGCACTTCATCTTGTGTAGCACGGCCGAACGGCACCAATAGCAGCGCCATATCGCAGTGCTGCGCCAAAATGCGTGCCTCCGTTGAAGACTCTACAGATGGTGCATCCAAAATAATGAATCTATCCGGGTAGCGAGCCTTAATTTCCTGAATGAAGGTTTTCATCCGATCCGAGTTAAACAACTCGGCCGCCGACTCATTGCTGCCAGCGGTTGGGATGACTCTTACCCGCTCTACACCCGAGGGGTAGATGATCTGCTCTAGCGTGATTTCGTCATCAGTGAGGTATTGCGACAAACCAAAGTTGATTACACCGTTAACATAGCGCTCTGCGGATGAATCATAGGGGTTGCAATCTACATACAAGGCGGTTTTCTTTGGGTCTAGTGCAAATGTTGCAGCCAGATTAAATGCAAAAAAGCTACCGCCGCCGGCAGCCTTTAAAGAAGACACCAATACCACTATGTTATCGCTGGTATTTTTTTGCAACAGGCGAATACGCACTTCACGGAATGCATTTAAAACATCGCGCTGGCGCATGCCCACGTACACCACTTTACGCTCGTGTAGCTCATCTTGATTCCAGAGCGGGGCCGGCGCCATGTCTTTAATGTTGGAGCTGGCTATCCGCTTTACCGCACCGGGTTGCGTAGTGGCGATATTGGCTTCTTTTAGCATCTTGCTTGCCTCTGAAGGTAATTCATTGCGAGTTAGTGCACGCGGCGCGTTAACCTGCGGCCTAGTTTCACTGGCAGGCATTGCATCAGCGCCCACCTTCTTACTGCCCACCAAGGCATCGCATTTGTCGTCTGCCCCGCCTAAGATCTTTCTGAAAGCCGCAGCTTCATTGTGCTTGCCTTGTGCGCTTAACACCTTTACCAACTGTGTGAGTGCTACCGCTTTATCCAGGCTGATCACGCTTTCCACCGGCAGCGTTTTTAACGCGGCCCTAACATACATTTCCGCCTTGGCGTAATTCAGGCGCCCAATGGCTATAGCACCTTGTAGCATCAGCGAGCGAAAGTGCGTGGGGTGGTGCTTTAGTAATTTATCTAGCATTTTTTTGGCCAACGCACTGTCGCCGCGCTTTAAGGCCAGATCTGCTGTTGCAAATTCGCGCTCTACGCGAATGGCATCCGCCTCGCTTGTAAGCTTGTCACTTACCGGCAGTACTGATTTACTTGGCGGGCCCATGATTTCCATTAAAGCGCAATCCGATACCAGTAAATGGCTAATCCGCAGTAGGCCGCCATAGAAAGGATAGACAGCAGCACCAGTAGCAGGATGTCTTTGCGCAATATGCGGTTTGCTATGGGCGAGTCGTAGTGTGGTACCACACCAATAAGATCTATCTCGGGCGGCAATTGCTGTTGCAGCACCCTGGCACTTCTGAAGTGCGGATCAATCAGTATCAGTAAAATGATTAGGCCAAAAGGCGCCAACAAGCCCAACACCGGCCCCGCTATAGCAAAGTGCAGGTATTGAATACCTGCAGGCGCCAGCGGGAAGGTGGCTGGATCTTGAATTCGGTAGGTAACCCCCTGCCCCTCTTGATCCAGCGTCATTGAAAGGCGCGCAGATTCTTTGCGCTGCAACATTTCCTCATAAACATCACGGGTAACGTTGTAGTCGCGGGTAAGCTCTGAAAGCTGAGCCTGGTTGGCGGCAACACGTTGTGCCCGGTCTCGCTCTTGATCAAGCAACTTCTCAAGCGACTGCATGCGGCGAACCTGGGCTCGCAAATCTACCTCAGCGAGTGAAAGCTGTTTGCGCAGTTCTTCATACAAGGGGTTCTCTACGTCTTTGCCATAGATTTCACCACTTTGCTTGGTTTGATCTATAAGTGCATCAAGCTCGGCAATCTGGCCCCTCAGGGATATCACATCCGGGTAATTCTCCTGGTAGCTCAGCAGCATATGCTCAAGCTGCGTACTCAGGGCTTGCTTGCGCTGCACCAGATCTTCAATCTGGCCTTTGGTTTTTAAATATTGGCCTTCGTCTGAGAGTTGCTGCTGGATGGTATTAATTCGTGAACGGGATTCCTCTATACCTATGGCCAAGGTTTCAATATCTACCCTTAGCTGCGCCATGCGGGAAGACACAGAGGCCTCTGTGCCATCTAGGTTTTTTGATTTGAACTCTTTCAGCCGCTCTTCAGCAAGCTCAAGCTGACGCTTATAGGATTGCACCTGGGCATCAATAAAGTTAAAGGCACCAAGGCTTTCTTCACGCTTTTTCTTTTCTGTGTTTTCTATAAATGCAGAGGTAATGGCATACAGCGTTTCAAAAGAGTTATCAGGCGTTTCTGCGGAGTAACTAACGGTAAAATAGTTGTTTTTATCTGGCTTTACCTTCAGGCCTGAGCGAATCTTCTTGATGGCGCGATCTTTTTCCTCTGGCAGGCTTGCTTTGGTTATTAGCCCAATTTCTTCTGCTGCGGCCTCCATAATTACCCGCGCATAGATGATTTCACGGGCCTGCTGGGAGCGATCTATCTCTGTTACCGCCGCCCGGCCTTTCAGGAGTGGCTCAATAATATTGGTGACATCCGAATAAAGCACCACACTGGTTGTGTACTTATTGGGCCACAGCATTCCAATACCGAGCGCCAGAAAGCTGGTAAGCAAAAACAAACAAACCACCGCAACGCGGTAGCGGATCAGCTCGGCCTTTAGGGCTGCGAGCATTTCTTTTAAGTAAACCTTATCCATGGAGGTATCTCATTGGGCCTTAAGCCTTTCCATCAAAACATTCTTTCAGGCACGGTTACGATGTCTGAGGGCTGCAAGGGGTAGTTGGTGCTTACATCCCCCTTGTGAAGCAGGTCGTCCAGGCGCACGGGGTATATTTTCATCTCGCCGTTTACGCGCCGGTACAATTTAGCGTTGTTTGACGATGCAAAATCGTTAGCGCCGCCGGCAATGAGCACAAGGTCTAGCACCGTCATGCCCTCGCGAAAGGGAATAGATTGCGGCGCTTGTACCGCGCCGGTAATCCGCACCCTGCGCTGAAAATCCGAACTGCTAGGGTTGGCAACTATTACCGTCACCTGGGGGTTGCGCACATAATTTTTGAGCCCGGCAACAATATTCTCAGACAGCGCAATAGGCGTAAGGCCTGCTGCCACTATGTCGCCCACAAGGGGCATGGAGATTTTCCCATCGGGCCTTACTGGCACTGCCAGAGAAAGCTCCTGATTGCGCCACACATTGATTTGCAGCGCATCGCCCACGCCAATGCGGTATTCCTGCACGTTGCCCACATCTGCAGCCGGCGGGGCCTCAGATTTCGGGTTGCCGGCACAGGCCGCCAGAACAATCAGGCCTGCGATAATTGCCAAGCGATAGATGATAGACGCCATAATCTGCCCTCAATAATTGGTATACATTTAACGCACACCCTTGCCCAGCAGAATAATTTCCACTGTTTGCACAAGAATGAGCATATCCATAAAAAAGCTTTTATTTTTTGCGTAGTACAAGTCGTATGTGAGTTTGTTTTTGGCATCTTCAACGGATGCGCCGTAGGGGTATTTCAATTGCGCCCACCCCATTAACCCCGGTTTGACTTTGTGCCTCACATCGTAAAACGGAATTTCTTTTGCAAGCTGTGCAACAAATTGTGGGCGCTCGGGCCTTGGGCCAACAAAACTCATTTCCCCAACAATCACGTTATAGAGCTGGGGCAGCTCATCAAGGCGGGTATTGCGAATGAAATTACCAACGCGGGTTACGCGTGAATCGTTCTTTTGCGCCCACACAGCCTTGCCCGCCTGCTCGGCATCCTGGCGCATACTTCTGAATTTATAGATACGGAACACCCGGCCATTTAGCCCCACACGCTCTTGTGAATAGAGCGCAGGGCCTGCGCTCTCAAGCTTTACCGCCAGTGCGGTAAGCAGCATAAATGGCCAAAGCACTAACAGAAAAAGTACAGACACACACAAATCAAAGGCGCGCTTGATAAACAGGTGCCGTTTAGAATTTTTAAAGCCATCGGAAAACAGCAGCCAGGAAGGTTGCAGCATGTTGACATCAATACGGTTTAGCTCGCGCTCACAAAATCCAAGCACATCGGTAGAGCCCACGCCTGCCACTTTGCAATCCAGAAACTCGCCCACGGGCAAGCCTTCACCGGCCGACTGGCTGCGGCGTTCATCGGGTGCAATAACAATTTCAGAGATTTGCTCGCGCTTTACAAAGGCTACCCAATTTTGCGGCACGGCGCGCAACAGCGCAGAATTTACGGCAATCTCGTCACCTGCGTCTGCAATGCACCCCACCACCTGCACGCCCAGCTTGGTGTTTGCGGTATCCAGCTCGGTCAGTAGCGCCTCTGCCTTTTTGCCAGCGCCATAGATAATCACCCTGCGGCGCAGATTGGCGGTATCCACCAGGCCAATAAACAGCGCCCGTACGGCAAACACTACAAGTGTTGCCACCAGCACGCCCCAAAATACCAGCCCACGGTCTATGAACTCATCACCCAACGCCAAATTGACGCAATACAGGCTTAGGCTACCTAACAGGAAAAAGCTTACGAGTGTACGCAGCATCATGCTGGCGTAACCTTCGCGCACCAAGGCGATGTAAACGCCCATAGACAAGGTGCAGCAGCTCAGCACGACGGCAAAAATGAATAGAGGAATCCAATCAGAAAAATTGATAGACCAAACGGGTGCCGCGTTCAGCAGCAATAACTGAAGATGTTCTGCAAACCATGCAACACCGATGAGCAGACAAGTTTCTACAACCCCCAGAACAACAAAGTGCTGGTGAATGTAGTGCTTGTTGAGGCGTATATACGACACCCTGAATCCCTTTCCCTTTTAATACTTCCTGTGCAGGCCTCTAACGTGCCTTTAGTAAACTGATAGCACTTAAGCACTGCCAGCGAAGCCCACCATTATATCGTAATCAAGAATTTTTACCCGAGCCTTTAGTATGAATATTATTTAACCAGCATTAAACTTTTGCCATACACCGGAAATCGGTTTTTGTGATAACTTACCCGCCGAAACAATGAGACCATCACAAGGACAGCGGCTCATGCTCCCCAGCTCCCCAAAGATTTGTATTATCGGCCTTGGCTACGTTGGCCTGCCCCTGGCTGCCGAATTCGGCAAGCAAATTAAAACCCTAGGCTTCGACATACACGCGGCACGCATAACGGCGCTGCAACAGGGCATAGACCATACGTTAGAGGTAGACAAAGAAACCCTAACTCAGTCTAAAGACTTAAGCTTTACATCCAACGAAAACGATATTAAAAACTATGATGTTTATATCGTTACAGTTCCTACGCCAATAACCAGCGCCAAACAGCCAGACCTCACGCCCCTTCAAAAGGCCTCTGAGCTTTTGGGGCGGGTAATTTCTAAAAATGCGGTAGTGGTATTTGAATCCACCGTGTTCCCTGGCTGCACTGAAGAGTTTTGCATTCCCATTATTGAGCGTGCGTCTGGGCTCAGGTTTAATCGCGACTTCTTTGCAGGCTACAGCCCCGAGCGCATAAACCCGGGCGATAAAGAACACAGGGTCCACAACATTACCAAGGTGACCTCAGGCTCTACACCCGAGGTTGCCGACTATGTTGACGCCCTGTACGCGCGCATTGTGACCGCCGGCACCCACAAGGCCAGCAGCATTAAAGTGGCAGAGGCCGCCAAGGTGATTGAGAACACCCAGCGCGATATCAACATCGCTTTAATCAATGAGCTGGCACTTATTTTCAAGCGCCTGGATATCGACACCCTGGAGGTGCTTGAAGCCGCCGGCACCAAGTGGAATTTTCTGCCATTTCGGCCGGGGCTTGTGGGCGGGCATTGCATCAGCGTAGACCCCTACTACCTCACCTATAAGGCGCAGCAGGTTGGCTACAACCCGGAAGTGATTCTAGCAGGGCGCCGCATTAACGATGGCATGGGCGCGTTTGTTGCGGAATCTGTAGTTAAAATGATGACCCAACGAAGGGTGCATGTGGTGGGCAGCCGCGTATTGATTATGGGCCTGGCATTTAAAGAAAACTGCCCAGACCTGCGCAACACACGGGTGGTAGATATTATTAACGAGCTCAATACTTACCACGCGGAAATAGACGTTTACGACCCCTGGGTAGACCCCGGCCAAGCAGCAGAGGAATACAACCTCAACATGGTAAACGAGCCTGCCATCGGCCAGTATGATGCCATTATCCTGTGCGTTGGCCATACACAGTTCCGCGCCATGGGCGCCCAACAAATACGCGCATTGGGTAAACCGGGTGCGGTGGTGTTCGACGTCAAACACATTTTGCCAAAAACCGAGGTGGATGGCCGGCTTTAGGCCTTCGGCGCCTACCCACATCAGTTAAATTAAACGAGCTTATACAATGAAAATTCTGGTTACCGGCGCCGCCGGGTTTATTGGGTCTACCCTTGCCCACAGGTTGCTTGATCGCGGCGACGATGTGCTCGGCATAGACAACCTCAACGATTACTACGATGTAACGCTAAAGCATGCACGCCTGGCCCGTTTAACCGAGCGCGAGGGCTTCCAGTTTGAGCAGCTGAGCATTGAAGATAAAAGCGCGCTCGATAAAGCCTACAAGCGCTACCAGCCCGATCGCGTGGTGAACCTGGCAGCGCAAGCCGGCGTGCGCTATTCCCTTGAAAACCCGCAAGCCTACCTGGATGCCAATATCACAGGCTTTTTGAACATTCTTGAAGCCTGCCGCCACATGGGCACAGAGCATTTGGTATATGCCTCAAGCAGCTCTGTGTATGGTGCGAACACCGCCATGCCCTTTTCGGTGCACAACAATGTTGATCACCCGGTAAGCCTTTACGCGGCGAGCAAAAAAACCAACGAGTTAATGGCGCACACCTACAGCCATTTGTTTGACATCCCCACCACTGGCTTGCGCTTTTTTACCGTATACGGGCCCTGGGGCCGGCCAGATATGGCGCTGTTTATTTTTACCCGCAAGATTTTGGCGGGCGAGCCCATTGATGTGTTTAACTACGGCAACCACCGCCGCGACTTCACCTACATCGACGACATTGTAGAGGGCGTAATACGCACACTCGATCACACAGCACCGCGCAATGAGCGCTGGTCGGGCGATACGCCAGATCCGGCCACCTCTAAAGCGCCCTTCCGCCTCTACAACATTGGCAGCAACAACCCCACAGAACTGCTGCGCTATATCGAAATTCTGGAGCAGTGCCTGGGCAAAAAGGCCACCAAAAACCTGCTGCCATTGCAGCCCGGTGACGTACCCGATACCTATGCCGATGTTGATGCACTAATGGAAGACGTTCACTACAAACCCACCACCCCCATCGAAGTGGGCGTGGAAAAGTTTGTGAAGTGGTACCGCGATTACTACAAGGTTTAACAAAGGTTCTTACCCGTGGCAGCAGAGCAGCGACGCATTACCCACGCCATGACCGTGGATGTGGAAGACTACTTCCACGTGGCGGCGTTCAACCAGGTAATTAAACCCGAGGATTGGGGTAACTGGCCGTCGCGGGTTGAGCGCAATACCGATGCGCTACTGGCCCTGTTTGATTCAGCGGATGTGCGCATCACTTTTTTCATTTTGGGTTGGGTGGCCGAGCGCCACCCACAGCTTGTGCAACGCATTCAACAAGCCGGCCATGAAATTGCCTCGCACGGCTACAGCCACCAACTGATTTACCAACAAACGCCTGAGGTTTTTCGCGAAGAAACCGCGCGCTCAAAGGCCATTTTGGAAGACATAACCGGCACCCAGGTGAAAGGTTACCGGGCGGCCAGTTATTCGATTACCCAAAAATCCCTGTGGGCATTAGACATACTGGCCGAACAGGGCTTTAGCTGGGATTCCAGTATTTTCCCTACCCGGCACGATAACTACGGTATACCCGGTAGCCCCGAGGAGCCCTACACCATCATTACGCAATCGGGAGCAACGCTTACCGAGTTCCCGCTCACCACAGCAAAGGTGTTAGGCCAGGCCATTCCAGCCGCCGGTGGCGGTTACTTCAGGCAATACCCCTACGCACTTTCGCGCTGGCTGTTTAATCGTGCAAGCCACAACCAAACCAGGCCACAGATTTTTTATTTACACCCCTGGGAAATAGATCCAACGCAGCCTAGAGTGGCAGGCGCCAGCTGGTTTTCGCGCTTTCGCCACTACACCAACTTATCGCGCTGCAAGCCGAGGCTGGAACAATTGCTGAAGGATTTTGCCTTTGGCACCATGACAGATAGCCTGCGCGATGCACCTATCTCGCAAGTGCTGGATTTGCGCGCCGCACAAAAGCTCAGCGCCTAGCTGCGCCCGTAGCGATCATCAAAGCGCACTATGTCGTCTTCACCCAGGTAGCCGCCCGTTTGGATTTCTATTAATTCAAGGGGAATTTTGCCGGGATTTTCCAGCGAGTGCACATCGCCAATGGGTATGTAAGTGGATTCATTTTCGCTGATGAGTTGCTCGCGCTCACCCACGCGCACTTTGGCCGTGCCACTTACCACCACCCAGTGCTCGGCGCGGTGGTAATGCATTTGCGTTGAAAGCTTTTGGCCGGGGTTTACGGTGATGCGTTTCACCTGGTAGCGGCCGTTTATTACCAAGCCATGGTATTTACCCCAGGGCCTGTGCACTTCGCGATGCCAATCCACCTCTGGGCGGCCTTCACGCGCAAGGTGATCAACTATTTTTTTAACGTCTTGGGCACGATCTGCACGGGTAACCATGACTGCATCATCTGTTTCAACAATAATGAGATCTTCCACCCCAACAGCTGCCACCAAACGCGACCCGGCGTGCACCAACGTGTTTTTGCTATCAAGCAACAAGGCATCGCCGCGGGTCACATTATTTTGCGCATCCGGCTCGCCCAATTCGCGCATGGCAGACCAACTGCCCACATCGTTCCAGATGGATGGAAAGCGCACCACTTGCGCACGCTCGGTGCGCTCCATAACCGCGTAATCAATTGAAATAGACGGCAAGCGGGTGAATGGCTCTGGCGCCAAGCGCGTAAAGGTGAGGTCTGCCTCAGCCTGCTCAAGTGCGGCCTGGCTTAAGGCGTGAATCTCTGGCTCAAAGGCCGCCAACTCGCGCAGGTAGGCATCGGCGCGGAACATAAACATGCCGCTGTTCCACAGGTAATTGCCATCGGCAAGGTAAGCCTTGGCGCGGGCGAGGTCTGGCTTTTCTACAAATTCGGCAACAGCGGCAACGGGCGCGCCCGTGCGTGCGCGAATATAGCCGTAGCCTGTTTCCGGCGCACTGGGCTCAATACCAAAGGTAACCAGGTCACCGGTGCTTGCAACATCGGCACCCTGGGCCACCTTTTCGGCAAATTGGGTGGCGTCGTCTATGACGTGGTCAGAGGGTAGCACCAGCATAATGGCGTCTGGCTCTGTTTGCGCAATCAGCCAAGCCGCTACTGCAATGGCGGGCGCCGTATTTTTACCGACGGGCTCCAACAAAATACTGCGCGGCGTCACCCCAATTGCGCGGGCTTGCTCTGCAATTAGAAAGCGGTGTTCTTCATTACACAGCAACACCGGCGCTTGGGTTGTCATGCTGCAGCGCTTGAGCGTGGCCTGCAGCAAACTATTGCCACAATCCTCTAGATCAATGCATTGCTTTGGAAAGCGAGACCGCGAAAGCGGCCAAAGCCTGCTGCCTACACCACCGGCAAGAATTACGGGAACAATATGGTGCGCCATGGTCAAAATCCTTTTTGCTCCAGCATGAGCAGGTCATTGGTTGCTAAGGGCCCGAGGGCCCGCGCGAAAAATCAACCGGCCACGAACCTTGCGCTCGCAGCCGGGCAGCAAAAAATATTAGAACGGAATATCGTCATCAAAACTGTCGAAACCACCGGCCTGTGGCGCAGACTGCTGTGGTGCAGACTGCTGCGGGGCTTGTTGTTGCGACTGTTGAGGCTGCTGATACCCACCCTGCTGCTGCGCCTGCTGAGGCTGCTGGCGTTGCTGGGGCGCCTGGTTGAAGCTTTGATCATAACCGCCGCCCTGGCTGTATCCGCCCCCTTCGCGGCTATCGAGCATTTGCATCTCGCTGGCTACAATTTCGGTGGTGTAGCGATCCTGGCCATCTTGCCCCTGCCACTTGCGGGTGCGCAGTGAACCTTCAACGTAAACCTTGCTGCCTTTTTTCAGGTACTCGCCGGCGATTTCAGCCAGACGGTTAAAAAACACCACGCGGTGCCATTCGGTACGCTCCTGGGGCTGACCGGTATTTTTGTCTTTCCAGGTTTCAGAGGTGGCCACACTTACGTTGGTTACGGCGCCACCGCTGGGCATGTATTTTGTTTCAGGGTCCTGACCGAGGTTACCCACCAAAATCACCTTGTTCACACCTCTTGCCATGCTTGTATCCCCTATTCGAATTTATGTCACTTGTAATATGAAGTTATCTAACCAAAGGTCTGTTTGGCTGTCGAGCTTAATTGCACTATGGCCTTGCGGCCTCTGCGGGCCACCATTCATAGCGGGCCAATAGCGCGGTATTGAAATTGCGGGCATCCACCTGCACCAGCGCCACGTGATCTGAATCTACCCATGTTACCTGACTCACGCCTCGCAGCTGCGCCAACTTTTGCAATTGCCCATGATCACCGCTTGGCAAGCGCACGCTAAAGCGCACGGGCTTGGCCGGCGGCACATGAAATAACGCCACCAACAACCACACCAGCAACACCAATGCACAAATGCCAAATACCGCCTGCATGCCCATGTTTTGCAACACCCAGCCGCCGGCCGCGCCCCCTAAAAATGCGCCGCTAAACTGCCAGGTGGAATAGATACCTGTGGCCGTGCCCTTAAGTTCAGGCGCCGCCACTTTGCTCACCCATGAAGGCAGGGTGGCCTCTAACAAATTAAACGCCATGAAAAAGGCAAACAAGGCCAACACCAGGGTTACCGCAGAGCCTGCAAAGGCATACAGGGTGAACTGTACGGCGCACAAGAGCGCTATGGCGCCCACGAACACCCACTTAACCTGCCCCGAGCGCTCACCCAAAATCATAAAGGGCAACATTGCCAGAAACGAAAACACCATCACCGGCAGGTAGACCCAACCGTGCTGGTCGCGCGCCCAGCCTTGCAACTCCAGGTAGCGTGGCAAGGCGATAAATGCCGCCATCAACACGAAATGCAGCGCAAAAATACCGAAATTCAGGCGCCAAAGCTCCAGGTTTTGCAACACCGGGCCCCAGGCCATGTCTTTCGGGCGCATCACCTGTGGCGCTTGGGGCACTTGGGCCCACAACAGCCAAAGCCCGGCGAGCGCCAGTCCCGCGGTGGCCCAAAACAGGCCAGCCATGCCCACACTGGCCGCCAGCAGCGGCCCCAGGATCAATGCCAGTACAAAAGACGCACCAATAGAGGCGCCAATTATCGCCATAGCCTTGGTGCGGTTTTCTTCGGCCGTCACATCGGCCACCAGCGCCATGATGACACTGGCAATGGCACCACAGCCCTGTAAAAAACGCCCGGCAATCAAGCCGTATACGCTATCTGCCAGCGCCGCAACCACGCTGCCCACACCGAATAACACCAAACCGAGCGCGATCATGGGCTTGCGGCCTAGTTTGTCTGACAGGTAGCCAAAGGGAATCTGCAGCAGCGCCTGGCTTGCGCCGTAAACGCCCAGCGCCAGGCCCAGCAGCAAAGGCGTGGCGCCGGCATAGTCTTGCCCGTACAAAGACAGCACCGGCAGCACCATAAAGAGCCCCAGCATCCTGAAAACGTACAGGCCCGCCAAGGGCAAAACAGCGCGGCGTTCAAAGGGGGGATTCACGAAAACTGCTACCTTGTCAAAATACTGAGGCCGAAAGGGCAGCTATTCTAACAAATGCGAGCCAACTCTGGGGCACCAACTGCAACCCCCGGCGCTATTAGCGTCTTTTGATCTGGGAAGTCGATTATCTATAACTATCGCTTCTTTAGCGCTAATTGCTTAGATTTTGCCCCCTCGCTATAGTGAACTGACTAGATTTTGTACGACCGATCGCCCCGCCAGCCCTGTGGCCGGCCCCACAATAACAACTGCACTTGATTGCACCAGGAAGTACCCATGAATACGAACAAGCTCCTAATCAGCATTGCAGGCCTGGCCCTGATTTCCTCAATGGCACAGGCAGACACAGCGCTGAAAGACGCAAGCAAAGCCGCACAGGCGCTGACCGACAGCCTGGCCTATGCCGATGAAGCGATAATGGCAGTGAGCTCTCAGGAGGCCGTCAACCTGCTTACGGCATCTATTGCCGAGGCAGACCTCACCATCGCACTGGCTGAGGCAGATTTCGCCATACGCGATGTGACCCGCCAGGAAGCCGTGAATCAACTAGCAGCAGCCGTAGTAGGTGCCGAGTTCGCCATTGCCAGCGTAGAAGCGCAAGTGGCCATTAATAGTGTTTCAGACGACCAATTGCTGAACGAGCTGGACGCCACCCTGGCCGGCGCCACAGCTGATGACGCCAACGACATGATCCGGGCAGTGGTATCTGAACGCCCCATGCTAGCCGCAGCTGTACAAGACCGGGCTTTGGCCCAAGGGCTTGATGAAGCAATGGTGGCCAATGCCCTTACCGCAGGGTTTGGCGAAGCGGCCGCAACTGCCGCCGGCGAATAGACCGCGAGCACTTGCACACACCAAGGCCCCCAAAATTGGGGGCTTTTTTATGGTTTGATGAAAATTCCCGGGCTGACTGTGACGCCGGTACCAATAGCAAGGTGCCGCCGCAAAAGTGCGTAAAATCACGACATTCACACCAATTTATGCCTGATAGCCGCACATCTGCGTTAAATTTTTGCAAGGCGACAACGTTGTTTAATTTTGGCCAATCAATCTGTGCTTAAAAGCCTCACAAATACTTGCCAAATAATCTAACGAACCCATACTAAGGTGGTATTTTTAGAAGTCTAACTTCCGCCGTCTTGCCGTACTAATACTGACACTTTACTCTTAACAGCAGCGTCAGGACGCAATGGAAAGCTAATCATAACTAACATGGACTCAAGTATGATGAACGCCCACAGTGCCCCCCAAAAGGCCAGTGCCGAAACCATGGTGCTGCTCAGCGAATCCAGCATGCAATCAAAAATGCTGGCTAATTTAATGTCCGACAAACTTGGCCTTGCCTGCCGCTTAGCTGACCAACCTCAGCAAGTTGGTCATATGCTGCAAGCCGAGCAATCGCTACTGCTCATTGATGCGCAGCATTTCGACATGAACGCACTGCGCAGCCTGCTGCAGAACCTGCAAAGCAAGCACAACCGCTTGGTAGTAGCGCTGTTTAATGTGATTCAAAGTTCAGAACAGGAACAGCTGGCAGAGTGGCCCCAGGTGAAAGGCCTTTTTTACATCAATGCCGATCACAACCAACTGCTTAAAGGCTTGGGCGCGCTTATTTCAGGCCACCTGTGGCTGCCCAGGGAAGTGACTCACCAATTGATTGAGCAAAACCGCCGCCCGCCCATGGATGCAGGTTCGCGCCAGCTGCTCACCCGCCGCGAGTTGCAAATTATGGAGCTGCTGGCAGGTGGCGCCACTAACTTGCAAATTGCCGAGGCGCTGTTTGTGAGTGAGCACACCATTAAAAGCCACTTGTACAATGTGTTTAAAAAAATCGATGTGAAAAATCGACTGCAAGCCTGCAACTGGGCGCGCAATAACATCTAGTGAACATACGCACATTTTGGCGGCCACTGCTCATTAGCTGCGCATTACTTTGCAGCGCCCCACAGGGGTATAGCGCAGAAATTGAAGATGAAATTACAGGCTTTACGCACGACAGCACCATCACGCGCGTAGGGCATGCATTTACGCAGGCCTTAAGCAGCTACCGCAACCTGCACTTCACCGCCGATAACGAATACAACCTCACTGTGTTTGAACGGCCTTCGGCACGTTGGGGCAGTTTGATTTGGGTAAACCTTGATGACCGCGAAGTCTACCGCCGGTTTTTACCCCCGGGCAAAATAGACGTAAGCCAAGAGGCACAAAATGCCGCCCAGCACATTCATCAGCAGGCACAGCAACAAAAATTGCAACGCCTATTCATGGATACTTTTGATCTCGATCAGGATGAATTTTAAGAGATTTTCCCAATGAAACATCGCACGCTTACTGCAACCCTGTTTATCACCCTGCTGGCGCCGTTGAGCCTTGTTGCCAGCGAATTAATTTACACGCCCGCCAATCCGAGCTTTGGCGGCAACGCTCTAAATGGCAATTACCTGCTAGGCAATGCCCAGGCCCAAGACACCTATAAAAATCCGGATTTGGGCGAGGGCTACCAAGCGCCCACAGACATAGAGCGCTTTGCCAACTCGCTGCAATCGCGCTTGCTCAATCAATTACTTACCGATGTTGGCAGCGGCAATAGTGGCAGCCTGCAAACGGATGCATTCATCGTTGACCTGGTAGACGACGGCGGCGTATTGACCGTGCTGATTACAGATAAAAATACCAACGAAGTCACCGAAATTGTGGTTTCCGGATTGAACCCGCAAAACTAGCCTGCAGGAATCATCATGCTTACCCAAACGACCCGGATGCTACTGGCATCTTGCGCACTGCTTTTGACTGCAGGCTGTGAAACCGCAAAACAAACAGAGACCGCCTTGTTCGGCCCAGCCCAAGGCCACGCCACACTTACCCCCCGCGCCAGAACCTACCAAGATCTCACTAGCCTGCCCGCCCCCAGGGGTAAAATTGTGGCGACGGTTTACAACGTAAAAGATCAAACAGGCCAGTACAAACCCATGCCGGCAAGCTCTTTCTCCACGGCGGTATCGCAAGGTGCCACCGCCATGCTGGTGAATGCCATGAACGATTCGGGCTGGTTTATTCCACTGGAGCGCGAGGGGCTGCAAAACCTGTTAACAGAGCGAAAAATTATTCGCGCGGCGTTAAAAAAGCCCAACACTCCGCAAAACAATGACGACGAGCTGCCCTCGCTACTGGCGGCAAACGTATTGATAGAAGGCGCTATTGTGGCCTATGAATCCAACCTGAAAACCGGCGGTGCGGGCGCGCGCTATTTCGGCATTGGCGCATCAGAGCAATACCGGGTTGATAAAGTTACCGTGAACTTGCGTGCAATCGATATCCGCTCGGGGCGCATTTTGCACAGCATCATGACCAGCAAGTCGATTCTCTCGCGCGAAATTTCTGGCGGCGTGTTCCGCTTTGTGGAGTACAAACGGCTACTGGAAATCGAGGCGGGCACCACCACCAACGAACCGGCACAAATGTGCGTTTTATCTGCCCTTGAAGCCGGCTTAATTCACTTGATTGCCGATGGTATTCGAAAAAACAGTTGGTCTTTGGCCAATCCGAACGAAATTAACAACCCGACACTTGCACAATATTTAAACCAAACGCCGGAAATATTGTGAGGTTTGTTGCAGAGTTACTAAGGCCTTGCCAAGAAAACTAATGCCTTGCGCTTAGCTGCAAAGATGACGATCAATTCACGCATTAAACCGACACCAAAGCGGCTTGTAAAAAAACCCACTAAAGCGCGATAGAGACAAAGAGAAACACGTCACAGAATGGCCCAGACATTTTTCGACCTGGCTGCCAACACCCATGGAAGATCCCAAACAAAGGCGATGGAAAAACGCCCGCTTACTGTTAGTGCTGCTTACTTTGGTGGGCGCCAGCAGTTGGGCCTTGGGCAACCCGCTCACCGCCCAAACACACACCCCTTACCAATTTGATCTAGATCCGCACACTACGGATTTATCTGGCGATGAACTCAGCCAGCTGCAAGCCACGCTGGCAGGCAGCCTTGCGGTGCATCAGCAATTGGGCAGCCACAACGACGCCGTGATTTACCAGCAGGGCCAAAACCTGCTCTCTATCAGCGCGCAAATGGGCAACCACAATACTTTGCACATTGAACAATTGGGCGCGCAGCAGCGTGCCCTTACGCTACAAGCGGGCGATGCCAACGAGGCACAGCTGCTGCAAACAGGCCTTGCGCACACCAGCACCCTAGTTCAGCTGGGCCATAACAACCTTGCAGACATTGAGCAACACGGGCAAGGGCATAGCAGCTACGTGAAGCAGGTGGGCAACAGCAATAGCGCGGCGGTTTACCAAGAGGGCAGCAGCCATTCAAGCCTCATCATTCAATACGGCAGTCATCAATCGGCGAGCGTTCGCCAAATTCAATAACCCGTAACACCACTAACGCCAAACACAACCATCAATTAAGGAAGATGCAATGATCAAACAACTTTCCCCAATCGCTTTTGCCATCGCACTTGCCAGCAGCGGTGCGTGGGCAGACAACAACATAGCCACCAGCGATCAAATGGGCGACAACAACAACGCAACCATTGATCAAATGAACGTATTTGATAGCACCGCCACCGTTTTGCAAGACGGCAGCGGCAACGGCGCGGCCATTGTGCAAGGCGACAGCCTGGCGCCCATGACCGCCACCATCGAAACCCTGGGCACCGACAACCGTGCGGCCATCACCCAAAACGACAGCTGGTTTGCCGAGGCGAGCATTTTTCAGGACGGTACAACCAACAACGGCCAGATTACCCAAGTAATGGTTTCTGACGGCTCAACCGCCAGCATTAACCAAGAACTTGCCGACGACAACATGGCCAGCATTGATCAAAACCAGGCTGCAGTCAGCACCGCGAGCATTGATCAGTTCAATGCGTTATCCAACGCCGCTGAAATCCAGCAGCAAGCCACTTTCGGCAGCGATGCAACCATTAGCCAAACCAATACGCTGCTAGACCAAGCGTTCATCTTCCAAACCGGTGATTTACACCAGGCCAGCATCGTGCAGGACGATTCGTGGGTTGCGAGCGCAAACATCAGCCAGGAAGGCGGTTTACACACAGCCGCCATCAATCAAACCGCAATCTCAGACGGCTCTGTTGCCGACATCGCCCAAGCCGGCTTCATGAATACCGCGAGCATTGACCAAGACGCCTCGGTTGCAAGCGAAGCGGTAGTAAGCCAGGACGGTGAAATGCTGATGGCCACCATTTCCCAGGGTGCGGGCGACGGCAACATGGCAACCGTCATGCAAACCGGCGGCATGAACCAGGCAACCATTGATCAACCCGGCAGCCAGAACATGGCCGATATTGACCAATCTGCCGAATTCAACACCGCAGACATAGTGCAAACCGGCGACAACGGCATAGCCACTATTGTACAAACCGGTTTCGGCATGGCGGATAACACCAATCTGGCCACCATCCAGCAATCTGGCATGAACGACATGGCCACCATCACCCAATCAGGTGGTGCCGGCAACTACACCGCCATTACCCAGAACTAAGCGCTCACCCTAGTGATGTGCAAGGGGCCTGATGGCCCCTTTTTTCATTCCTGACAGCCACCCTGCGAGCCTCTATAATGGTCGGTTTTCAACCACTAGAGAGCTGTTAAGTGGATACCATTCAAGTTCGCGGCGCCCGTACTCACAATCTCAAGAATATCGACCTGGATATACCCCGCGACAAGCTGGTGGTGATCACGGGGCTTTCGGGCTCTGGCAAATCGTCACTGGCCTTCGATACCCTCTATGCCGAGGGCCAGCGCCGCTATGTGGAATCGCTTTCTACCTATGCGCGGCAGTTTTTATCCATGATGGAAAAGCCCGACGTTGATCACGTAGAGGGCCTGAGCCCGGCTATTTCCATCGAACAAAAGTCCACCTCTCACAACCCGCGCTCAACCGTGGGCACCATCACGGAAATTTACGACTACCTGCGCTTGCTATACGCCCGCGTTGGCGAGCCGCGCTGCCCCATCCATGCAGAACCACTGGCTGCGCAAACGGTAAGCGAAATGGTAGATCAGGTGCTGGCACTACCAGAAGGCAGCAAGATTATGCTGCTGGCGCCGCTCGTGCGCGATCGCAAAGGTGAGCACTTACATATTATGGAGCAGCTGCAGCGCGACGGTTTTATTCGCGCACGCATCGACGGCCTAGTGGTAGATCTGGATGACGCACCCAAGCTCGACAAAAAGAAAAAACACACCATCGAGGTGGTGGTAGATCGCTTTAAGGTAAAAGATGACCTGCAGCTGCGTTTGGCGGAATCTTTTGAAACTGCGCTGAATCTGGCCGATGGCCAGGCGATCATCAGCTACATGGATGGCGACGGTGAAGACCGGATTTTTAGCGCCAAGCACGCCTGCCCCATTTGCGACTACTCACTGGCAGAACTCGAACCGCGCCTGTTTTCCTTTAACAACCCCGCCGGCGCCTGCCCTAGCTGCGACGGCCTGGGCAACAAGCAATATTTCGATGAAGAAAAGGTGGTGCACGACCCGGAGCTGACTCTGGCCGAAGGCGCGATTCGCGGCTGGGACAGACGCAATGTGTATTACTTCCACATGCTTACCTCTATCGCAGATCACTACGGTTTCTCTATTGATACACCCTGGCAGAAACTTCGCAAAAAAGATAAAGACGCCGTGCTACACGGCTCGGGCAGCACCGAGATTTCCTTTCGCTATGTGAACGACCGGGGCGATATTTACCAGCGCACCCACCGCTTTGAAGGTGTGCTCCCGAACATGGAGCGCCGCTACCGCGACACCGATTCGCAAATGGTGCGCGAAGACCTCGCCAAATTTCTCTCGCATCAGCTGTGCCCCGAGTGCGACGGCACTCGGCTCAGGCGCGATGCCCGCAATGTATTTGTAGACAACAAAACCCTGCCGGAAATCACGAGCCTGCCCGTGGGCGATGCCTACGACTACTTTGAGCAACTGGAGTTTGAAGGCCGCAAGCAGGAAATCGCGAGCAAGGTGTTAAAAGAGTTGCGCGACCGCTTCCGATTTTTGGTGGATGTGGGCCTTAACTACCTCACCCTCAACCGCAGTGCCGACACACTCTCCGGCGGCGAGGCGCAGCGCATCCGGCTTGCCAGCCAAATTGGCGCGGGCCTTGTGGGTGTGATGTATATTTTGGATGAACCCTCCATTGGCTTGCACCAGCGCGATAATGAGCGCTTACTTCGCACCCTGACCCACCTGCGTGATTTGGGCAACACGGTGATAGTGGTAGAGCATGATGAAGATGCCATCCGCTCGGCAGATTATTTGATAGACATAGGCCCTGGCGCCGGTGTTCACGGTGGCGAAGTGGTGGCCGCCGGCACCTACAAGCAAGTGCTGAAGGCCCGCGGCTCACTCACGGCAGATTACCTTTCCGGGCGCAAATCCATTGCCATACCCGCAAAGCGCCACCCCAACGACCCGAAGGCGCAATTGGTGCTCAGTGGTGCCACGGGCAATAACCTGAAAGACGTCACGCTGAATATTCCCGTGGGCCTGATGACCTGTGTGACCGGTGTATCTGGTTCGGGCAAATCGACGCTGATTAACGCAACTCTTTACCCACTGGCGGCCACGGCCTTAAACAAGGCAACCACACTCAAGGCTGCGCCCTACAAAAAAGTGGAGGGGCTGGATCATTTCGACAAGTGCGTGGATATAGACCAAAGCCCCATCGGGCGTACGCCGCGCTCTAACCCGGCCACCTATACCGGTATCTTCACACCCATACGGGATTTGTTTGCCGGCACCCAAGAGGCGCGCTCGCGGGGCTACAAACCTGGCCGGTTCAGCTTTAACGTAAAAGGCGGGCGCTGCGAAGCTTGCCAGGGTGACGGCGTCACCAAAGTGGAAATGCACTTTTTGCCCGATGTTTTTGTGCCCTGTGATGTGTGCAAAGGCAAGCGCTACAACCGTGAAACCCTGGAAGTGAAATTCAAGGGCAAGAATATTCACGAGGTATTGGAACTTACTGTAGAAGATGCCCGCGAGTTTTTTGATGCGGTGCCAGCCATTGCCAAAAAATTGCAAACCCTGATGGATGTGGGCCTTTCCTACATTCGTTTGGGGCAAGCTGCCACTACCCTTTCTGGCGGCGAGGCGCAGCGGGTGAAACTTTCGCGCGAGCTTAGCAAGCGCGATACCGGCAAAACCCTGTACATACTTGATGAACCCACCACCGGCCTGCACTTTTACGACATCCAGCAGTTGCTGAACGTATTGCACCGCTTGCGCGATCACGGCAATACGGTGGTGGTTATTGAGCACAACCTGGATGTAATCAAAACGGCCGACTGGCTGGTAGATCTCGGCCCGGAAGGTGGCAGCGGCGGCGGTGAAATTATCGCGCAAGGCACACCTGAAGCCGTTGCCAAAATGAAGCAATCCCACACCGGGCGCTTTTTGAAGCCCATGCTCGCCCAGGCAAAACCGGCCAGCACAAAAAAAGCCGCCGCTAAAAAAGCGAAGGCTTAAAGCCGGGCTTGGCAGCGCGGCCAACTGCAAGCGCTGCCAAGCCACACCCGGAAATTTTTAAGGCGAAGCGGGCCTAAATAATGTTGGCGCGCGCCAGCTCCTCTTTTACCGGGCGCATCAATTCTTCAAAGTGCCGCCAGCGCCCCACCGAGCGGGCGTGAGGTTTTTCGCGCACCTGCGCGGCGCTGGCGGTGGCCACGGTATGCTTTTGCTGATGAAAGTTAAGGCAGGCCTCTTCAAAATCGAGCCCCAAGCGCGCAAGTAGCTGGCTTATTTCCTGTTTGGGGTTTGCCACCAAATGCTCGTATTGCACCTCAACCAAGCGCTCACCCAGCACCGACCGCCAATGATTCATTAGCCGGTGGTAGTTCACATAGTAGTGGGCAAGCTCATCCATGGCGTAGGAAAACGGGTAAGCACCGGCAAACAGCTGCTTATAGATGGCAAAGCAGGCATCAAGAGGATCGCGCTTCACATGCACAATTTTCCCCTTCGGGAAGGCCTTGGCAATCAGCCCCAGGTAGTAGGTGTTGCCGGGCAATTTATCCGTGCGCAGAGCACCTTGCGGCTCAAGGTAGGCAGATTCACGCCAATAGAAATCAGCCAGTGCGCCCGGGTCTATTTGTGTGGCCTGCGCCATAATTTGGGCGCTGATTAAATCGGCACCGGCAATGCCACTGAGCTTTTTTACTCCCAGGCCAAAAAATTGCAATTCACCCGCGCCGGAAACTTTGGTGTGTGACGTGAGAATGGTATCCACAAGCGTTGTGCCGGTGCGCGGCAGCCCTACAATAAATAGCGGCTCGAACGCTGCGGATGTACTTCCGTCATTAGAGGCATTAGAGGCACTGGCTGCCGCCAACCACTGGCCGGTATGTTTCTCAATAATGGCATCCACCAGCGCGGTTTCGAGCGCTTTGTTATAGCCAGGCACCACTTTTCGCGCATGGAGCGCCGCCGCTTGGTAGGCGGTAGCGGCCTCGCCCCAATTACCTTCATCTTCATACAGCTTGCCCAAGGCGTAGTGCCCATAGGCTAAATCCAACGGGTTTTGCCAGTGAGGCTGCAAGCGGGATATTTGGCTAATGATGTCGTGAGGGTTGGTTTGCTTAAGGCGCGACAACTGCCACCAGGCGCGGGCATCATTCGGGTTGAGCGCAAGGCCCTGCTCAAGGCTTGTGCGTGCAACATCCATCTCGCCATTGAATAACGCACAAGCCGACAGATTGCTAAGAAAGTCGGCTCGACCCGGACAAAGGGCCACCGCCTGGCGGTACAGGGCTAACGCCCGCTGATGACACCCCACGTGGGTAAGTACAGAGCCTGCCAAATCCAGCAAATAGCCGCTTTGCTGAACATCGGGCAGCGCTATATTCACAAGCTGCACAGCCTGCCTGTGTTCGCCTGTGCGCACCAGGCAGCGGGCCAGATGAAGGGCGGCATCGGCACGGCTGTCGTCCAGGCGCAGGGCCCGCTCAAAGGCTTTAGCGGCCAGGCTAAAGCGCTCGGCATTGCCCGCCATTAGGCCTGCCAGATAGTGGCCCTCCGGGTGATTGGGCCACTGGCTCAGCCATTGCTGGCTAACCACAGAAACCCTGCTCCAATCCCGCGCTATAACTGCCTGCCGGCCAGTGGCATATAGCTGCTGCTGCGCCTGTGTGTGGGGCTTTTCCACGGCTATTCCTTATTGAGTGCGAAAAAAAATGGCGGCCACTGGCCGCCATTCTATGCTCGTGCTTTGACGCCAGGTTTAGAAGCTGTAGCCTGCCTCTAAACCAAGAATACGTGGGTTGCCCACATAACGGAATGCACCGCGCGTACCGTAGCGGGCTTCGCCACGTGCGCCATTCTCGTAGTATTCGTTGGTGACGTTATCCACAAACAGCTTCACATGCCATTGATCGCGCACATAATCTGCGCTCACGTTCAGTAATCCGTAGCTGTCTAGCTCTACATAATCACCGTTGTTGGCAATGGTATTGTTCAACTGGGTTTTCACTTCATCTTTCCAGTAGTAGTTACCGCGCAAAATCAGCTCGGCAGACTCCATGGGAATGGTGTAGTCGGCTGCAAGATTAAACTGCAGCTCTGGCACACCAGGGAAGCTATCACCCTTTAAGCCATCGATTTCCAATGCATCTTCGGTAAGCTGGGTGTCGTACATGGTTACCCACGCATCCACTTTCAGCTGCTCAGTTGCATAGGCCTGTACGGTAAGTTCAACACCGTTGATCTGGCCTTGGTTGCCGTTCTTGGTGATATTTAACGCGTTAACTTGCGACTTGGTGGGCACCTGCAGGTCGTCCCAATCGATTGTGAACAGCGCGGCGTTAAAGATTACCCGCCCATCAACCCAGGTAGAGCGCAAGCCCAGCTCCATGTTGGTGGCCTTGTCGGGTGAGTAGGTTTTCTCGCTCGCCAGTAAACCCGGGCCGATGTTCACACCACCGCGGCGGAAGCCCTCTGCCCAGGTGCCGTATACCATTACATCATCGTTGATATCGTAGGAAAGGTTCACCTTGCCAACGGTATCTTTGACGGTGCCTTTGCCTGATTCACACTCGGGCAATACCGGTAAGCCATCACGATAGAACCAGTAAATCGGGATGAGGGTGCAGTCTTGTTTGATATCCAGCGTTTGCTCAAAGCGGCGAATACCCACTGTAGCCTGGAATTGTTCCGAGACATGCCAGGTCAGCTCACCGAAAACAGCCTTTTCTGTAAAGGTGTCTTTGTTGAGCGCTTGATACTCAATCTCGCCCCAACCGGTGTCGATGCCTGCCCAATCCTGATAACCGGGCGTGAATTCCGTTGAGGAACCTTCCGATTGCTCATTTTCGTAGTAAAAACCGGCAATCCAGTCGATGGCGCCGTCGCCGGTAGACAGGAAGCGGGTTTCATGCACCAGGGTGTCAACGTCGTCGATTTCTTGCGTGAACGCCGAGAACTCGGGGAAGTTTGCATAACCTGGGTAGATGTCTACCACCAGCAGATCCGTTTGATCACGCTGGCCCTTGCCATCAAAGTTGGCCACAGAAGTGGTAGAGAAGATTTCTACGTAATCGGTTTCCCAGCCAAACTCCACATTGGTGAGCTGATCTTTGGCATCGTAGGGTTCTTCGTAGCGCATGGCCGATTCGTACTTATTGCCGGTATACAGCTCATTGGCCGCTTGCCGGCCACCGGCTTGCTGGTCTTGCAGGTAGTAATTGGCCTGCACATAAAATTCGTCTGAGGGCTCCCAACGCAGCGACATACGCGCACTGCTTGTTTGCTCGTCGTTGGCGTCTGCTACGGTACGGGTGTTATTGGAAACACCTGGCTCTGTGAGCACTTCGGTGTAATCCACAAACCCTGCGTCATCGAGATAACCTACGGCAAAGCGGGCTGCCAGGGTTTCGGAAAGGGGCAGGTTCAAAATAGCGGTGGTTTCATAGCTCAACCCGCTACCTTCAGCACTCTGGGAAACCTTGCCGTAAACTTCGCCTGTAAGCTCCTCTGTTGTGGGCTTATTCAGAATGTAGCGCACAGTGCCACCCATGGCGCCACGGCCGTAGAGTGTGCCCTGTGGGCCGCGCAGCACTTCAATGCGCTCGATATCAATCAGTTTGAAGTCGATCAGCAGGGGGGTGTCGTTAACATAGCGGGAGATCACATCTTTACCGCCCTGGTTTTCGGCCGCCTGCAGGCCGCCGATGTTCATACCGCGCAAGGTCACAAGGCTGGTGCCGCGGGCACCGGCGTCCACCATTTGCATGCCGGGTACGAATTGCGCCATTTTGGAAAGGCTGGTAGCGCCTACATCACGCATGGCATCGCCACTGACGGCGGTAATGTTGTAGGGGATATCCTGCACGCCTTCGGCACGGCGGGTGGCGGTAACCACCACTTCTTCAATATCGAAAATGGCATCATCTTGGGCTGAAGCCACCATAGGCACTGATAATACGGCGCAAGAAATGGCCTGCCCCAACAGCGTACGCTTTAACATAGGTTCTCTCCGGTTATTATGGGGCTAAAGCCCGCTTTATAGCTCAGTGATACTGAGATACGCCATCCTAGGAAGCTGCCGCCCTGGCTACAAGCACAGCCCCAGTGAGAAACGACAAACCTGTACGTTTATGTCGCAATTACACATAAGCGTAGCAGTGCCAGAAGGCTATTTCAGACGACAGCGCTCTAAGTAAATGAATTTTAGGCATAAAAAAAGCCAGGCTAGGCCTGGCTTTTCAGGATGATGCAGCAAATTACTCTGCAGCTTCTTCCTTCAGGTTGCGATCGACCAGTTCAACATAGGCCATTGGGGCCTTATCACCGGTACGCAGGCCGCACTTCAAAATACGAATGTAACCGCCTGGACGGTTTTCGAAGCGTGGACCCAGCTCGTTGAACAACTTGCCAACTGCCTTGTCGTTGTTCAGGCGGCTGAACGCCAAACGACGGTTAGCAACGTTGTCGCTCTTTGCCAAAGTGATCAGGGGCTCGAGCACGCGGCGCAGCTCCTTAGCCTTTGGTACGGTGGTTTTGATCAGTTCATGCTCAACCAGAGAAATAGCCATGTTCTTGAACATAGCCTTGCGGTGTGAGCTGTTACGATTCAGTTGACGGCCACTTTTACGATGACGCATGACGCTAAATCCTATCCGTTCTGATTGCTATCACAGCAAATCTTGTTAAGCGCGCGGCGTACCGCGCACAGAAACTACCTACTTGTCGTCTGTACGCAAGCTGGCTGGAGGCCAGTTTTCGAGACGCATACCCAATGACAAACCGCGTGAAGCCAGGATGTCTTTGATTTCGGTCAGTGATTTTTTACCCAAGTTCGGGGTCTTCAACAGCTCAACTTCAGTGCGCTGAATCAGATCGCCGATGTAGTAAATGTTTTCCGCTTTCAAGCAGTTTGCTGAACGCACGGTCAGCTCGAGGTCATCCACAGGGCGCAACAGCACTGGGTCGATTTCCTCTTCTTTGCGAACTGGCTCGGCTTCTTTCTCGCCTTCCAGGTCAACAAACACTGCCAACTGCTGCTGCAGGATAGTAGCTGCACGACGGATCGCTTCCTCAGGCTCAATTGTGCCGTTGGTTTCCAGATCCAGAACCAGCTTGTCCAGGTCGGTACGCTGTTCAACACGCGCACTTTCAACTGAATAAGCCAAGCGCTTAACCGGGCTGAATGAAGCGTCCAGCTGCAAGCGGCCAATGGCGCGAGTTTCTTCCTCGTCGCTATGACGCTGATCAGCAGGCTCGTAGCCGCGACCACGGGTCACGGTTAACTTCATGTTCAGCGCTTTATCGCTGGTGATATTGGCGATTACGTGGTCGGGATTTTTAATCTCAACTTCGTGATCAACCTGAATATCAGCCGCGGTAACAACGCCTGGGCCCTTCTTCGACAAGGTCAGTTCAACCTGATCTTTGCCGTGCATTACCACTGCTACACCCTTGAGGTTAAGCAGGATTTCGATAACGTCTTCCTGCACGCCTTCAATAGCGCTGTACTCGTGTTGTACACCGTCGATTTTGACTTCGGTGATCGCACAGCCGGGCATGGAAGACAGCAAGATGCGACGCAACGCATTGCCCAGAGTGTGGCCGAAACCACGCTCTAGAGGCTCCAAAACCACCTTTGAGCGGGTTGGGCTCAGTTCGGTAACGTCGATATGACGCGGTGTATAAAACTCGTTTACTGCACTCTGCATAGCCGTTCCTGTTAGCGGTTAATTACTTGGAGTAAAGTTCAACGATCAGGTTTTCGTTGATGTCGGCTGGCAAGTCAGCGCGATCAGGTACACGCTTGAACGTGCCTTCTTTCTTCTCGCTGCTTACATCAACCCATTCAACGTCTGCGCGCTGAGCGGCCAGAGTCAAAGCTTGCTGGATACGCAGCTGTGCCTTGGCTTTTTCGCGAACAGATACCACATCGCCTTCAGCTACCTGGTAAGACGGGATGTTAACGGTTTGGCCGTTAACCAAAATCGCCTTGTGAGAAACCAGCTGGCGGCTTTCGGAACGGGTAGAACCGAAGCCCATACGGTAAACAACGTTATCTAAACGTGTTTCCAACAGCTTCAACAGGTTTTCACCAGTTGCGCCCTTACGACGGGCTGCTTCTTTGTAGTAACCGCGGAATTGCTTTTCCAGAACGCCGTAAATGCGACGAACTTTCTGCTTTTCACGCAGCTGCACACCGTAGTCAGACAAACGACCACGACGCTGGCCATGCATGCCAGGTGCAGTTTCTGCTTTACATTTTGAATCTAGCGGGCGAGCGCCACTTTTCAGGAACAGGTCAGTTCCTTCGCGACGGGCCAGCTTACACTTTGGTCCGATATAACGTGCCATTGTTCAGTCCCCTTAAACGCGACGCTTCTTGGAAGGACGACAGCCGTTGTGTGGAATCGGCGTGACGTCAACGATGTTGGTGATTTTGTAGCCAACATTATTCAGCGCGCGAACTGCTGATTCGCGGCCTGGGCCTGGGCCCTTTACTTCCACGTCGAGGTTCTTCAAGCCGTACTCTTGCGCAGCTTGACCGGCGCGCTCTGCTGCTACCTGAGCGGCAAAAGGCGTGCTCTTACGAGAACCACGGAAACCTGAACCACCGGCAGTCGCCCAAGAAAGGGTATTACCCTGACGGTCGGTAATGGTCACGATCGTGTTGTTAAAAGAAGCATGGATGTGGGCAACACCATCAACCACGGTCTTTTTGACTTTCTTTCGAACAGTCTTATTACTTGGCTTGGCCATAGCAATCTCTTCCTAAACCTTTGGTTACCGAAAAGCCAATTACTTCTTAATTGGCTTGCGCGGACCCTTACGGGTGCGAGCGTTAGTCTTGGTGCGCTGACCGTGTACCGGCAGATTGCGGCGATGACGCAAGCCACGGAAACAACCCAGATCCATCAAACGCTTGATGTTCATGTTGATTTCACGGCGCAGGTCGCCTTCTACGGTACGCTTGGTGACTTCGCCACGCAGCACATCCAACTGTTCTTCGGACAACTCGCCAACCTTGGTCGTTTCAGCAATACCAGTATCAGCCAAAATCTGCTGAGCGGTGGTACGACCAATGCCGAACACGTAGGTCAAGGAGATAACCGCATGTTTGTTATCTGGTATGTTGACACCAGCAATACGGGCCATTCAAATTACTCCATAAAGCATAAAATTGTAGCGTTGACGGCAATACTCGCCACCCACCACACGAAAAGGCGCGGCAGGATAGCGAATATACCAGCGAAAAGCAATAGCCCGGAGATTGCTCCCCGGGCGACAGTCAACGCCCCCTTGTCCCAAAACGGCCCGAAACCGGGCCTTTTGGGTTGTTAGCGCCTTTCGGCACTAACGAAAATTAGCCTTGACGCTGCTTGTGGCGTGGCTCAACGCTGCAGATTACCCGCAGAACACCGTTGCGCTTAACCATTTTACAGTTGCGGCAAACTTTCTTAACTGAAGCACGAACTTTCATTTTCTACCTCGCTTAAATCAGCGTTGACCCTAGCGGCCAACACTCTTCAAGTTGGATTTCTTCATCAGTGAATCATACTGATGAGACATTAAATGGGCCTGCACCTGAGACATGAAGTCCATGACCACCACAACCACGATCAGCAATGAGGTACCACCCAAGTAGAAGGGCACGTTCGTTGCAACAATCAGGAACTGGGGCAATAAGCACACAGCTGCCATGTACAGCGCACCTACAACGGTCAAGCGGGTCAGTACAGAATCTATGTACTTGGCCGACTGATCTCCTGGGCGAATACCCGGGATGTAGGCACCAGATTTTTTCAAATTATCGGCAACTTCTTTCGGGTTGAACATCAACGCCGTGTAGAAGAAGCAGAAGAATATGATCATGCCTGCAAACAAAATGAAGTTCAGCGGCTGACCTGGGCCAATAGCTAACGCAAGCTCTTGCAAAAACTCAGCACCTGCACCTTCTCCCTGGCCGAACCAGCTGGAGATAGACGCCGGGAACAGCAGCAGGCTGCTTGCGAAAATGGGGGGAATTACGCCCGCCATATTCACTTTCAGCGGCAAATGGCTGCTTTGTGCTGGCATTGCCTGACGCCCTTGCTGGCGCTTGGCGTAGTTTACAGTAATGCGACGCTGACCGCGCTCTACACGCACCACGAACCAAACAATCAAGATCGCAAGGAAGGTGATCGCCAGCAGCATCAGGATGTGAAGATCGCCTTGGCGAGAGCTTTCAAACGCCTGACCCACCGCACTTGGCAAACCGGCCACAATACCTGCGAAGATCAGCATGGAAATACCATTGCCAATGCCGCGCTCTGTTACCTGCTCACCTAACCACATCATAAATACCGCGCCGGTTACCAACGACACGACAGCAATGAAGTAGAAGCTAAACCCTGGCTCGCCGCCATAGGCCTGGCCGGAGAAGCCCACTGCCATGGCAATACCCTGAAAGGTTGCCAACATTACAGTGAAGTAACGAGTGTACTGGCTGATTTTGCGGCGACCTGCGTCACCTTCTTTCTTGAGCTGCTCGAGCGAGGGCGTTACCGCCGTCATCAGCTGCATGATAATAGAGGCAGAAATATAGGGCATGATGCCCAGTGCCAAAATACTCATGCGCTCGAGTGCACCGCCAGAGAACATGTTAAACAAACCCAGAATGGTGCCCTGGTTTTGGTTAAACAGACTCGCCAAACGGTCTGGATCCAAGCCCGGTACAGGGATGTGCGTCCCTATCCGGTAAACCACAATAGCCAGAAACAGAAAACGAAGGCGAGCCCAAAGCTCGCCTAAACCTTTCTGATTTCCTAATGGCAGATTACTCGCCATTGGGACCTCGTCTTATTCTTCTACTTTACCGCCAGCGGCTTCAATTGCAGCCTTGGCACCCTTGGTCACAGCCAAACCTTTAACGGTTACAGCTTTGGTCAGCTCGCCAGACAACATGATCTTGGCGCGCTTGATGTTGGTGCCGATGATATCAGCACGCTTCAGCGCTTCCAAATCCACCAGCTCACCGTCGACCTTGTTCAGCTCGCCCAAACGCACTTCCGCAGTTACGCGGCCGATACGTGAGGTGAAACCGAACTTCGGCAGGCGCTTTTGCAAAGGCATCTGACCGCCTTCGAAGCCTGGACGAACGCTACCACCTGAACGGGATTTCAAACCCTTGTGGCCGCGACCAGCCGTTTTACCAAGACCGCTACCAATACCGCGACCTACGCGCTTCTTGGAGTGTACGCGACCGGGGTTGGGGCTCAGAGTATTCAAACGCATGCTTACTCTCCCTCTACCTGGACCATATAGGTCACTTTGTTAATCATTCCACGTACCGCAGGCGTGTCTTCCACCTCGACGGTGTGACCGATGCGACGCAGCCCCAGACCCTTCAAGCAAGCCTGGTGGTTCTTCAGGCGGCCGATTGAGCTCTTAACCTGAGTCACTTTGACAGTTTTCTTAGCCATGGTCGTTCCGAATTCTCAGTTCTAAATCCCAGGCCTTAGCCCAAAATGTCTTCAACACTCTTGCCACGCTTGGCTGCTACGGATTCCGGAGAAACCATGGCCTTAAGCGCGTCAAATGTCGCACGTACAACGTTTACCGGGTTGGTAGAGCCGTAGCACTTAGACAGAATGTTTTGGACGCCAGCAATTTCCAGCACGGCGCGCATGGCACCACCGGCAATCACACCGGTACCCTGTGAGGCGGGCTGCATGTAAACCTTAGAGCCACCGTGACGACCTTTGGTTGGATACTGGATGGTATCACCATTCAGCTCAACCTGGATCATGTTACGACGGGCTGCTTCCATTGCCTTCTGAATGGCAATCGGCACTTCACGCGCCTTGCCACGGCCGAAGCCCACTTTACCATTGCCGTCGCCAACAACTGTCAGTGCGGTGAACGCGAAAATGCGGCCGCCCTTAACGGTTTTGGCAACACGGTTAACCTGAACCAGCTTCTCTTGAAAGCCTTCAGAGTTAGCTTTGTCTTTTTGATCGTAAGCCATGATTCAACCTTTAGAATTCCAGGCCGGCTTCACGCGCGGCGTCGGCCAATGCTTTAATTCGACCGTGGTATTTGAAACCACTGCGATCGAACGCTACTTGGGTCACGCCTGCAGCTTTCGCCCGCTCAGCGATCAGACTGCCAACAGCCTTGGCGGCGTCTACGTTGCCTGTCTTACCTTCGCGCAGACTCTTATCAAGAGTTGATGCGCAAGCCAGCACTTTGGCGCCTTCGCCAGAAATAATCTGGGCGTAGATGTGGCGTGGAGTGCGATGTACTGTCAAGCGGGTCACTTTCAGCTCGGCGATCTTCGCACGAGCACGGCGTGCACGACGCTGACGAGCAATTTTCTTGTCGCTCATATCCTAGCCCTACTTCTTCTTAGCTTCTTTACGCAGTACATTTTCGTCGCTGTAGCGAACACCTTTGCCTTTGTATGGCTCTGGTGGACGGAAAGCGCGAATCTCAGAGGCAACCTGGCCAAGCAACTGCTTGTCGGCGCTCTTCAGTACTACTTCGGTCTGACTAGGGGTCTCAGCCTTTACACCTTCCGGTAAGGTGTAATCAATAGGGTGAGAAAAGCCCAACGTCAGGTTTACAGTGTTTCCAGATGCTTTCGCACGGTAACCAACACCGATCAAGGTAAGCTTCTTTTCAAAACCTTCAGAAACACCTTTAACCATGTTGTTTACCAATGCACGGGCGGTGCCCGCTTGCGCATTGGACTGCTTGGCATTGTCGCGCGGTGCGAAAGTCAGAACGTTACCGTCCTGCTTTACTTCCACATCTTTGTGGACCGCGAGTGCCAATGTACCTTGCTTGCCTTTAATAGTGATGTCTTGGCCTTTCAGGCTAACATCAACGCCAGCAGGTATTTCAACCGGACTTTTTGCAACTCGTGACATGACGACTTCCCGTTAGAATACAGTGCAGAGCACTTCACCGCCCACGCCAGCAGCACGTGCCGCGCGGTCGGTCATAACACCTTTACTGGTAGATACGATGGCAACGCCCAGTCCACCGCGGACTGAAGGAAGCTCGTTTTTACCAGCATAATTACGTAGGCCTGGACGGCTTACACGGTCAAGCTCAGCAATTACTGGCTTGCCCTCGTAATATTTCAGATCTACGGTCAGCTCTGGCTTGGCGCCTTCGCTCACTGAAAAACCTGCAATATAGCCTTCTTCTTGCAGCACGCGTGCAACGCTTGCCTTCAAGTTGGAAGACGGCATGGTTACGCTTGGCTTACCAACCATTTGCGCGTTTCGAACGCGGGTCAGCATATCTGCCAAAGGATCTTGCATACTCATTGGATTCTGCTCCTGAAAACAGCCGTCTATTACCAGCTAGATTTAACCAGACCAGGCACGTCACCGCGCATGGCTGCTTCACGCAATTTGTTACGGCACAGGCCGAACTTGCGGTATACAGCGTGCGGACGACCGGTCAGACGACAGCGACGCTGCTGACGGCTGGGGCTGGCATCACGTGGCATAGCCTGCAACTTCTGTTGCGCTGCCCAAACTTCCTCGTCAGAGGAAGCTGCGCTGCCGATAATTGCTTTCAGCTCAGCGCGCTTGGCAGCGAACTTGGCGACAGCTTTTGCACGCTTAACTTCACGTGCAATCATTGATTTCTTGGCCATAGTCCTACCCTTATCCTTTGAATGGGAAGTTGAACGCCTTCAGCAGCGCGCGCCCTTCCTCATCGTTACGAGCGGTAGTGGTGATACAGATATCAAGACCGCGGATTTTATCGATTTTATCGTAATCGATTTCCGGGAAGATGATCTGCTCAGTCACGCCCATAGAGAAGTTACCACGACCGTCAAACTGCTTGGGGCTAATGCCACGGAAGTCACGGATACGTGGAATCGCGATGGAAACCAGGCGATCAAGGAATTCGTACATACGATCCTGACGCAGGGTTACCTTACAGCCAATCGGCCAACCATCACGGATTTTAAAACCTGCAATGGACTTACGGCTCTTGGTAACAACTACCTTCTGACCCGCAATCTGCTCCAGGTTGGCAACAGCGTGCTCAAGCACTTTTTTGTCGCCAACAGCTTCACCAACACCCATGTTAAGAGTGATTTTGGTGATGCGTGGAATTTCCATCACATTCGCCAGTCCCAGCTCTTGCTTGAGCTTGGGCGCGATTTCTTTTTTGTAAAGATCTTTCAGCCTAGCCATTTCTGCTACCTGGTCTGCTTATGCGTCTACGGCTTCGCCGCTGGATTTAAAGACGCGAATCTTCTTCCCGTCTTCGAGAACTTTGAAGCCAACACGGTCAGCCTTCTGAGTTGCAGCATTAAAGATTGCAACGTTAGAAGCCTGAATCGGCGCTTCTTTTTCAATGATTCCACCAGGAACCTGCAACTGAGGGTTCGGTTTCTGATGTTTTTTAATCATGTTTATACCTGAAACAACCAAACGGTCGTCGGCCAGTACGCGCACTACTTTGCCGCGCTTGCCCTTATCGCGTCCCGCGATAACAACCACTTCGTCGTCACGTTTGATCTTACGCATTTGCCTGTCCTCTCTCTGACTCTGGCCTGTACTTACAGTACTTCAGGTGCCAGAGAAATGATTTTCATAAACTTATCACCGCGAAGCTCACGGGTTACCGGCCCAAAAATACGAGTGCCGATAGGAGCGTCTTGGTTGTTGAGCAGTACAGCTGCGTTGTCATCAAATTTGATCAGTGAACCGTCTGGGCGGCGAACACCTTTTTTAGTGCGCACTACGACAGCCTTCATCACTTGACCCTTTTTGACCTTACCGCGAGGAATTGCTTCCTTCACAGTCACCTTGATGATGTCACCAACAGATGCATAGCGACGATGAGAACCGCCAAGCACCTTGATACACATAACGCGGCGAGCACCACTGTTGTCAGCCACTTCTAAGTAGGATTCAGTTTGAATCATGGTCCGTCTCCGAAACTCTTAATCGAGCGTTACTGAATTAAACTTCAGCAGCGCGCTCTTCAATTTTAACTAAAGCCCAAGACTTAGTTTTAGAGAGAGGACGAGATTCAGCGATGGTAACCAGGTCACCAATCTTGCACTCGTTTTTCTCATCATGAGCCTTCAACTTAGACGACTTACTTACATACTTGCCGTAAATCGGGTGCTTTTCGCGACGCTCAATCAGCACAACAATGGACTTGTCCATCTTGTCGCTAACAACTTTGCCAGTCAGCGTACGCGCAGTTTTATTTGCCTGATCCATTGTTAATTACCTGCCTTTTCGGTCAGCACTGTCTTGATACGTGCGATGTCGCGACGAGCTTTCTTCAACAGATGAGTCTGACTCAGCTGGCCAGTGGCCGCCTGCATACGGAGCTTGAACTGAGCCTGAAGCTCATCCAACAGCGCCGCATTCAGCTCTTGAACTGATTTTTCGCGGAGTTCTGAAGTTTTCATTACATCACCGTACGCTTAACGAAAGTTGTAGTCAGCGGCAGTTTTGCTGCAGCCAGAGCGAAGGCTTCGCGAGCCAGTTGCTCGGAAACACCTTCCATCTCATACAACACCTTGCCAGGTTGAATCTGGGCTACCCAGTACTCAACGTTACCCTTACCTTTACCCTGACGTACTTCCAAGGGCTTTTCGGTAATTGGCTTGTCTGGGAACACACGGATCCAGATTTTACCGCCACGTTTAATGTGACGAGTCATCGCACGACGAGCCGCTTCAATCTGACGAGCAGTGATGCGGCCACGGCCGATGGCTTTTAAGCCAAATTCGCCAAAGCTAACCTTGGAGCCACGCTGGGCCAAGCCGCGGTTGCGGCCCTTCATTTGCTTGCGAAACTTTGTACGCTTCGGTTGCAGCATCTTGCGTACCCCTTACTTAGAAGACTTCTTCTTAGGCGCTGGAGTTTCTACAGGTGCTTCACCACCCAGAACTTCGCCCTTGAAGATCCATACTTTCACGCCAATGATGCCGTATGTGGTTGAAGCCTCGGCAGTGGCGTAGTCAATGTCAGCACGCAGGGTGTGCAACGGCACACGACCTTCGCGATACCACTCTGAACGAGCAATTTCTGCACCGCCCAAACGACCGCCAACCTGAACCTTGATACCTTCTGCACCCTGGCGCATGGCGTTTTGCACAACGCGCTTCATAGCGCGACGGAACATCACACGACGCTCCAACTGTTGTGCAACACTTTGTGCTACCAGAGCCGCATCCAGATCAGGCTTGCGGATTTCTTCGATGTTGATGTGCACAGGCACGCCCATTTTGGCGGTAATTGCACTGCGCAGTTTCTCAACGTCTTCGCCTTTTTTACCGATCACAATGCCTGGACGGGCAGTGTGGATGGTAACGCGGGCAGTATTCGCTGGGCGCTCGATATCAATGCGGCTAACAGACGCATGTGCAAGCTCCTTTTGAATGTACTCACGCACTTTCAAATCGGTGTAAAGCTTATCTGCGTATTCATCACTACCGGCATACCAAACAGAAGTATGCTTCTTAACGATACCCAGACGAATACCTGTCGGATGTACTTTCTGACCCATAACGCCTGCTCTCTTACTTGTCTGCTACTTTAACGGTAATGTGGCAGGTGCGCTTCATAATGCGGTCTGCGCGACCTTTGGCACGAGGCTGAATACGCTTCATTGTTAGACCTTCGTCAACAAAAATCGTAGAAACCTTCAGCTCATCCACATCAGCACCGTCGTTGTGCTCTGCGTTAGCAATCGCAGATTCCAAAACTTTCTTGATAATGGCGGCGCCTTTTTTAGGGCTGAACGCCAGAATGTCGAGAGCTTCATCTACGGCCTTGCCACGAATCTGGTCTGCAACCAGTCGAGCTTTTTGCGCCGATAAGCGAGCGCCGCGTAATTTTGCTGCTACTTCCATCGTCATAACCTCAAATTAGCGCTTCTTCGCTTTCTTATCAGCGATATGACCGCGATAAGTGCGAGTTGCGGCGAATTCGCCCAGCTTATGACCAACCATTTCTTCGTTGACCAGAACCGGAACGTGTTGACGCCCGTTGTGCACAGCAATCGTCAGACCAACCATATCTGGCATGATCATTGAGCGACGTGACCAGGTTTTAACTGGACGACGATCGTTCTTTTCGATCGCTGCTTCGACCTTCTTCAACAGGTGAAGATCGATGAAAGGACCTTTCTTCAGTGAACGTGGCACTGCAATTCCCCTATCAGCTAAGTCGCGCGATTACTTCTTGCCGCGACGACGAACAATCATGTTATCTGTGCGCTTGTTACTACGGGTCTTATAACCCTTAGTTGGCACACCCCATGGAGTTACCGGATGACGACCACCGGAGGTGCGGCCTTCACCACCACCGTGCGGGTGATCTACCGGGTTCATCGCCACACCGCGAACGGTTGGACGCACACCGCGCCAACGTTTGGCACCGGCTTTACCCAGTGAGCGCAAGCTGTGCTCGCTGTTAGACACTTCGCCTAAAGTCGCACGACATTCGCTCAACACTTTACGCATTTCACCACTGCGAAGACGCAGGGTTGCGTAAGCACCATCGCGCGCAACCAGCTGAGCTGAGGTACCCGCAGAGCGCACCATCTGAGCACCTTTACCAGGCTTCAGTTCGATGCAGTGAATCACTGAACCCACTGGAATGTTGCGCAAAGGCAAGGCATTACCAGGCTTGATGGGCGCCGCGTCACCGCTGATGATTTGATCGCCAGCACTTACACCCTTAGGTGCAATGATGTAGCGACGCTCACCGTCGGCGTAGCAAACCAACGCAATGTTTGCGCTACGGTTTGGATCGTATTCCAGACGCTCTACTTTGGCAGGAATGCCGTCTTTAGTGCGCTTGAAATCGATTACGCGATAATGCTGCTTATGACCACCACCGATATGACGGGTAGTGATTCGACCGTTGTTGTTACGACCACCGGTCTTGGATTTCTTTTCCAACAGAGGCGCGTATGGTGCACCCTTGTGTAGATCAGGATTAACAACGCTCTCAACGAAGCGACGACCGGGTGACGTTGGTTTACGTTTTACAATTGCCATCTCAACAATCCCCTTACTCTGCTACTGCAAAGTCAATATCTTGACCCTGCTCGAGACGAACGTAAGCCTTCTTCCAATCGCTCTTTTGGCCCATACCGTGTTTAGTACGCTTGGTTTTACCCTTCACGTTAATGGTACGAACACCTTCAACTTTTACGTTGAAGAGCTTTTCGACAGCGGCTTTAATCTCGGCCTTCTCGGCGCATGGCAGCACCTTGAAAACCACCTGATCTTGCTCACCAGCACCGGCAGCCTTTTCGGAAATTACCGGACCGAGCAACACTTTATACATGCGTTCTTGGTTCATCCCAGCATCTCCTCAAGCTTCTTCAGCGCAGGCACAGTCACCACAACCTTGTCGAAGCGGATCAAGCTAACAGGGTCTACACCCTGCGCATCACGCACGTCTACTTTGTGCAGGTTGCGCGCTGCAAGATAAAGATTCATGTTCAGCTCTTCAGTTACGATCAGCACATCTGAAAGATTGTACTGAGCCAACTGGCCTACCAAAGCTTTGGTTTTCGGGGCTTCCAGCTCAAAGCTGTCTACCACGATCAAACGCTCCTGACGGGCAAGCTCGGACATAATGCACTGCATAGCAGCGCGATACATTTTCTTGTTGAGCTTCTGATCAAAGCTGCGTGGCTTGGCGGCAAATGTTACGCCACCGGTACGCCATAGCGGACCACGAGTGGTACCCGCACGCGCACGACCAGTGCCCTTTTGACGCCAAGGCTTGGCGCCACCACCAGAAACCTCTGCGCGAGTTTTCTGGGCCTTGGTTCCCTGACGGGCGGCTGCCATATAAGCAACCACTGCCTGGTGTACCAAGTCTTGATTAAACTCACGAGCAAACGCTACGTCAGATACGTTAACCGTACCTTTGGCGCCTGCTGGAGTAGTGATATTCAATTCCATGGTCGATCCCCCTCGGAAACTTAGCCGTTGCTGCGCGCTTTAACAGCCGGACGCACGATAACGTCGCCACCCGGAGCTCCGGGAACAGCGCCTTTAATCAACAGCAAATTACGCTCTGCATCGACCTTAACCACTTCCAGGTTTTGAACGGTTACACGCTCAGCACCCATATGGCCGGTCATTTTTTTGCCTTTGAATACGCGGCCAGGAGTCTGGCACTGGCCGATAGAGCCAGGAACGCGATGAGAAAGGGAGTTACCGTGGGTGGCATCCTGAGTACGGAAATTCCAGCGCTTAACAGTGCCGGCAAAACCTTTACCCTTGGAGGTACCAGTGACATCTACGATTTGACCAGCTTCGAAAGCCGCTACAGTAATTTCTGCACCAACTTCAAAAGCTTCACCGCCGTCATTGCGCAGCTCATACAAAGCACGACCGGCTTCAGTATTTGCTTTGGCAAAGTGACCAGCAGCAGATTTAACAACACGAGAGGCGCGACGCGAACCCAAGGTAATCTGCACAGCAGAGTAACCATCAGTTTCGACGCTCTTCACCTGCGTGACGCGGTTGGGATCAACCTCAACCACAGTGACAGGAATAGAAACACCGTCATCAGTAAAGATACGGGTCATGCCGCTTTTGCGACCGACAATACCTATTGTCATTTTAATAACCTCAATGGTGTACGGGGCTTTTACCCGCTATGGCCGCCCATTTCAGAGCGTTACACACACCTGCACCACCCCAGTGGGCAGGCAGCTTTTGTTAATTAACCGAGACTAATTTGAACTTCGACACCAGCAGCTAGGTCCAGCTTCATGAGGGCGTCTACAGTTTTTTCTGTAGGCTCAACAATATCCAACAAACGCTTATGTGTGCGGATTTCGTACTGATCGCGCGCATCTTTGTTGACGTGCGGAGAAACCAGAACGGTGAAACGCTCGCGACGAGTAGGCAGCGGAATCGGACCACGCACTTGTGCACCTGTACGCTTTGCTGTCTCGACGATTTCCTGAGTGGACGCGTCGATCAACTTGTGATCGAAAGCCTTCAGGCGAATGCGAATGCGCTGATTCTGCATCTGAACCAAACTCCAAAATACTATAAAGAACAATCCGCCAGGGGAAATCCCTGAAAAACGGAGGCGCAATATTAAGGGCCGACCGGCCCCCTGTCAAGCATCTGCTGAAGAAATAACCAAAAGATAAGTTTTAGCTTTAAAATCAACAACTTAACAAGAAAGCAGGCGCCACAAGAGGCGGCGCCCACTCACTTAATGCCAGGCAAGCCCGGCAATCAACCGATTACTCGATGATTTTAGCTACAACACCGGCACCAACGGTACGGCCACCTTCGCGGATCGCGAAGCGCAGGCCGTCTTCCATGGCGATAGGTGCAATCAGGGTAACTTCCATCTGCACGTTATCACCTGGCATTACCATCTCAACACCTTCTGGCAGCTCAACAGCACCGGTAACGTCGGTAGTACGGAAGTAGAACTGTGGACGGTAGCCTTTGAAGAATGGCGTGTGACGACCACCTTCATCTTTAGACAACACGTACACTTCGCCCTGGAACTTGGTGTGCGGCTTGATTGAACCTGGCTTACACAGAACCTGACCACGCTCAACGTCGTCACGCTTGGTACCACGCAGCAGAACACCTACGTTCTCACCGGCACGGCCTTCGTCCAGCAGCTTGCGGAACATCTCAACACCGGTACAGGTGGTTTTGGTGGTGTCGCGGATACCAACGATCTCGATTTCTTCACCAACTTTAACGATACCGCGCTCTACACGACCGGTAACAACAGTACCGCGGCCAGAGATAGAGAACACGTCTTCGATTGGCATCAAGAAGGCACCGTCGATGGCACGCTCGGGCTCAGGGATGTAGGAATCCAGAGTTTCTACCAACTTCTTAACAGCGGTAGTACCCATTTCGTTGTCGTCCTGGCCGTTCAGGGCCATCAACGCAGAACCGATGATGATTGGCGTGTCGTCGCCTGGGAATTCGTACTGGCTCAACAGCTCACGCACTTCCATTTCAACCAGCTCAAGCAGCTCTTCGTCGTCTACCATGTCGGCTTTGTTCAGGAATACCACGATGTAAGGTACACCTACCTGGCGAGACAACAGGATGTGCTCACGGGTTTGTGGCATTGGGCCGTCAGCGGCAGAACATACCAGAATCGCGCCGTCCATTTGGGCAGCACCGGTAATCATGTTCTTAACGTAGTCGGCGTGACCTGGGCAGTCTACGTGTGCGTAGTGACGCTCAGGTGAATCGTATTCTACGTGTGCAGCAGAGATGGTAATACCGCGCTCACGCTCTTCTGGAGCCGAGTCGATACCGTCGAATGCTACTGCTTCACCGCCCCATACTTCGGCACATACGCGCGTCAGAGCTGCGGTCAGCGTGGTTTTACCGTGGTCAACGTGACCAATGGTGCCCACGTTTACGTGGGGCTTGTTACGTTCAAACTTAGCCTTAGCCATTTTATTAACCTCAGATTTCTGAATTGGATTCTGAATTAGTAATCGCTGGTTACCCTGCTTTTGGCAATGATTTCCTGCGCGACATTAGAAGGTGCCTCAGCGTAGTGCAAAAACTCCATAGCGTAAGTTGCACGACCCTGAGTTGCAGAGCGCAATGCCGTTGCGTAGCCAAACATCTCGGCCAGCGGAACCTCGGCATTGACAATCTTGCCTGACGGGCTGTCTTCCATACCCTGTATCAGGCCCCGGCGACGATTAAGGTCGCCGACTACATCACCCATATTCTCTTCCGGCGTTACCACTTCAACCTTCATAATCGGCTCAAGCAATACCGCACCACCCTGCTGCGCCAACTTCTTGGTGGCCATTGAGGCAGCGATTTTGAACGCCATTTCATTGGAGTCAACATCGTGGAAAGAGCCGTCGTAAACGGTTGCCTTTAAACCCAACAGGGGGTAGCCGGCCAACACGCCATTTTTCGACTGCTCTTCAATGCCTTTGCCAATCGCGGGGATGTAATCTTTGGGGATAGCACCACCCACAACCTCACTGACAAACTCCACTTTTTCAGCATTGGAATCCTCTGCCGGCTCGAAACGAATCCAGCAGTGACCATACTGACCACGGCCGCCCGACTGCCGCACGAACTTACCTTCAATTTCGCAGGTGTTCGTGATTTTTTCGCGGTAGGCAACCTGCGGCTTACCAATGTTAGCCTCAACGCTGAATTCACGGCGCATACGGTCAACAATGATGTCCAGGTGCAGCTCACCCATACCCGAGATGATCGTCTGACCCGTCTCTTCGTCTGTGTGAACGCGGAATGACGGGTCTTCTTGCGCAAGCTTACCCAGCGCAACACCCATTTTTTCTTGATCTGCCTGTGAGCGCGGCTCCACTGCCACCGAAATTACGGGCTCGGGGAACTCCATGCGCTCAAGGGTGATCTGCTTGTTGATGTCGCACAGGGTGTCGCCTGTTGTCACATCTTTCAAGCCGATGCCGGCGGCGATATCGCCCGCCAACACTTCTTTGATTTCCTGGCGGTTATTGGCGTGCATTTGCACCATGCGGCCAATGCGCTCTTTTTTACCTTTAACCGGGTTATACACCTGGTCGCCCGTTGCCAGCTTGCCGGAATAGACGCGGAAAAAGGTCAAGGTGCCCACGAAGGGGTCGGTTGCGATCTTGAAGGCCAGCGCCGCAAAGGGGGCGTCGTCTTCGGCCGCACGGGTGTCGTGGGTTTCGCCATCGGCCAACACGCCATCAATGGCTTTTACTTCGGTAGGCGAAGGCAGATATTCGATGACTGCATCAAGTACGGCCTGTACGCCTTTGTTCTTAAAGGCAGAACCGCCCAACACGGGCACAACTTCATTGGCCAGCGTGCGCTGGCGAATGGCTTGCTTGATTTCAGCCTCGGAAAGCTCCTCGCCCTCGAGGTACTTCTCCATCAGCTCTTCTGAGGCTTCAGCGGCCGCCTCCACCAGATGCTCGCGCATTGCCTGACACTCATCGAGCAGCTCAGCGGGAATCTCTTCGTAGGTAAAGGTGGTGCCCTGGTCGGCCTCACTCCACATGATGGCCTTCATTTTGATGAGGTCCACCACGCCTTTGAAATGCTCTTCGGCGCCAATGGTCATTTGCAGCGGCACCGGATTTGCGCCCAGGCGGGTTTTCAGCTGATTAACCACGCGGTTGAAGTCGGCGCCGGCACGGTCCATCTTGTTGACGAACACCATGCGGGGCACTTCGTATTTATTGGCCTGACGCCATACGGTTTCGGTTTGTGGCTGCACACCGGAGGAGCCACACAGCACCACCACGGCGCCATCGAGCACACGCAGGGAACGCTCCACCTCAATGGTGAAGTCTACGTGGCCGGGGGTATCAATAATGTTAACGCGATGCTCTTCAAACTGGGCATCCATACCGCGCCAGAAACAGGTGGTAGCGGCAGAGGTGATGGTAATACCACGCTCCTGCTCTTGCTCCATCCAGTCCATGGTAGCTGCACCATCGTGCACCTCACCAATCTTGTGGGACATCCCCGTGTAGAACAGCACGCGCTCGGTAGTGGTGGTTTTACCCGCATCAACGTGCGCGCAAATACCAATATTGCGGTAACGTGAAATAGGAGTCTTACGTGCCACTGCGATATCCCCAAAAATTCGTCTGTATGAACACTAAAAGGCAGCCAAAGCTGCCTTTTAGTGTCAAAGCCTGCCGCTTAGAAGCGGTAGTGGCTGAATGCCTTGTTGGCTTCCGCCATGCGGTGAACGTCTTCACGCTTCTTCACAGCAGCACCTTTGCCCTGTGAGGCGTCAATCAGTTCGCCTGCCAAACGCTGGGGCATAGACTTCTCACCGCGGTTGCGGGAGTAATCTACCAGCCAGCGCATGGCCAGGGCAGTACGACGTGCAGGACGCACTTCAACGGGCACCTGGTAGGTAGCACCACCCACACGGCGAGACTTAACCTCTACCAGTGGCGCGATGGCTTCCAGCGCTTCATCAAAGACTTCCAGAGGGTCGCGGTTCAGTTTGGTCTGAACGATTTCGAGGGCACCGTAAACGATGCGCTCAGCGACGGACTTCTTACCACTGATCATCACGTGGTTCATAAATTTCGCCAGCGTAACGTTACCGAACTTGGGATCCGGCAACACTTCGCGTTTTGCGACGACGCGTCTTCTTGGCATTTTAAATCGCCTCTATCTTTAGGTTTCTCTAAGACTCCGCTCTTACCGCTGTTCAAATGCCCGAAAAGCCAGGGCTTTCAATCACTTCAACGGGGCAAGCGCGCTTAGCCTTACTCGGTTCAACCGAAAACGTATGTCTTCAGTAATCTGGGATTACTTAGGACGCTTGGCACCATACTTGGAACGACGCTGCTTGCGGTCTTTCACGCCAGCGGTATCCAAGGAGCCACGCACAGTGTGATAGCGCACACCTGGCAAGTCTTTTACACGACCGCCACGGATCAGCACTACGCTGTGCTCTTGCAGGTTGTGACCCTCACCACCGATGTAAGAAGTTACTTCAAAGCCGTTGGTCAGGCGCACACGGCAAACCTTACGCAAAGCTGAGTTTGGCTTCTTAGGGGTAGTGGTGTAAACGCGGGTACAAACGCCACGCTTCTGCGGATTGGCTTGCAATGCAGGAACGTCGCTCTTAACAACCTTACGTTTTCTCGGCTTACGAACCAACTGGTTGATCGTTGCCATGAAAATAAACTCCACAAACTATATATCGTCACCCTAGGGTAACGGTGTTAAAAGTGCAGGCAGACACCTGCCCCACTCAGAAAAAGCGGGAGGCGCATTGTAAAGACGCCCCCCACCCCAGTCAAGGCATTAATAAACCAGCAATCTGGCTGATTAATGCCCGCATTTTGGCGTTTGAGCTTAGCTGGCGCTAGACTTCAACGCTTCGGTCAGCGCTGCTTCAACCTCTGCAGCACTCACGCCACCTTCACTCGGGCCGACATCGCGCTGGCGACGACGGTCGTTGTGGTAGGCAAGACCAGTACCGGCCGGGATCAAACGACCCACAACCACGTTCTCTTTCAGGCCGCGCAGATCATCGCGCTTGCCGGTCACAGCCGCTTCGGTCAATACGCGGGTTGTCTCCTGGAAGGAGGCCGCCGAGATGAAGGACTCTGTGGCCAGCGAGGCCTTGGTAATACCCAGTAACTGGCGCTCGTAGGTTGCGGGCTGCTTGTTCTCGGCACGCAAACGTTCGTTTTCTTCCAGCACCTTGTGGTATTCGGCCTGCTCACCCTTAACGAAGGAGGAGTCGCCCATGCTGGTGATCTCAACTTTACGCAGCATCTGACGGCAAATTGTCTCGATGTGCTTATCGTTAATCTTCACACCCTGCAGGCGGTAAACGTCCTGGATTTCGTTGGTGATGTAACGGGCCAGCGCCTCAACACCCTGCAGGCGCAGAATATCGTGCGGATTGCTTGGGCCGTCTGACACAACTTCACCCTTGGCTACCTGCTCACCTTCAAACACGGTCAGCTGGCGATGCTTGGGAATCAACACCTCGTAGTGGGTAGAGCCATCGGGTAATGGCTGGCCATCTACAGGGGTGATCACCAGGCGACGCTTGCCCTTGGTTTCTTTACCGAAGCTCACGGTACCGGAGATTTCCGCCAAAATGGCCGGCTCTTTCGGCTTACGGGCTTCAAAGAGGTCGGCCACGCGTGGCAGACCACCGGTGATGTCACGGGTTTTCGAACCTTCCTGCGGGATACGCGCCAGGATGTCACCTACGGCAATCTTGTCGCCGTTGTTCAGCGACAAAATAGACTTGGCTGGCAAAGCGTAGTGCGCCGGCACGTTGGTGTTGGGCAGGTACAGCTCGTTGCCCTGCTCATCGAGCAGCGTAATCGCAGGCTTGAGGTCTTTACCGGCAGCTGGACGCTCGGCCGGATCAAGAATCTCGATAGACGAAAGGCCGGTCATTTCGTCGGTTTGACGACGGATAGACAGCCCCTCTTCCATGCCTGAGAAGGCAACCTGACCCGCCACCTCGGTAACGATGGGGTGCGTGTGCGGATCCCACTTGGCAATGATCTGGCCGCCGTTAACTTCTTCACCTTCTTTAACGGTGATGATGGCGCCGTAAGGGATCTTGTAGCGCTCACGCTCACGACCGTTGGCGTCTGCCACAGCCAGCTCACCGGAGCGGGACACCGCAACCAGGTGGCCGTCTGGGCGGCTAACCACCTTGATGTTGTGCAGGCGAACAGTACCTTCCTGCTTCACGCTGACGCTGTCGGCCGCAGAGGCTCGCGATGCCGCACCACCAATGTGGAAGGTACGCATGGTCAGCTGGGTACCCGGCTCACCGATCGACTGGGCTGCAATAACACCGATGGATTCACCCATGTTGGCACGGTGGCCACGGGCCAGATCGCGACCGTAACACTGGGCACAAATACCCTGGCGGGTTTCACAGGTGATGGGCGAGCGCACCATTACCTCGTCGATACCCATTTTCTCTACACGCTTCACCCACTCTTCGTCGATGATGGTGCCGGCCGGAATCAGGATCTCATCTGAATCTGGACGCACGACATCGCGGGCCACAACGCGGCCCAGAATGCGATCACCCAAAGATTCAATAACGTCACCGCCTTCAATCACCGGCGACATGGTCAGGCCTTCGTCGGTACCGCAATCGGTTTCGGTAACAACTACGTCTTGGGCCACATCAACCAAGCGACGAGTCAGGTAACCGGAGTTAGCCGTCTTCAAGGCGGTATCAGCCAAACCTTTACGGGCACCGTGAGTTGAGATGAAGTACTGGAGTACGTTCAAGCCTTCACGGAAGTTTGCGGTAATCGGCGTTTCAATGATCGAGCCATCGGGACGCGCCATCAGGCCGCGCATACCGGCCAGCTGACGAATCTGGGCTGGCGAACCACGAGCGCCTGAATCGGCATACATAAATACCGAGTTGAAGCTGTCTTGAAACTCTTCTTCACCTTGGCGGTTAATCACGGCCTCTTTACTGATGCCTTCCATCATGGATTTGGCAACCAGGTCGTTGGCGCGCGACCAAATATCAATAACCTTGTTGTACTTTTCACCGGCCGTTACCAAGCCCGCCGCAAACTGAGATTCAATCTCTTTCACGTCGTTTTCGGCACGCTCAACGATCTGGTACTTGGCATCGGGAATGGCAAAGTCATTCACACCGATGGAAGAACCAGACTTGGTTGAGTACTCGTAACCCATGTACATCAACTGGTCTGCGAAGATCACGGTAGATTTCAAACCCACCTGGCGATAACAGAAGTTGATGATGGCAGAGATTGCCTTCTTAACCATGGGCTTGTTAACCATGTCGAAGGGAATACCCTCTGGCACAATTTCCCACAGCAGTACGCGACCAACGGTAGTTTCCACCACCTTGGACACTTCAATACGCTCACCCTGCTCGCCGAAGGTCACCTGGTTAATGCGCACTTTGATTTTTGCCTGCAAGCCAACCACTTTACCGTGGAAGGCACGGTTAACTTCTTTAACGTCGGCAAATACCATGCCTTCGCCTTTGTCGTTAACGCGCTCGCGGGTCATCCAGTACAAGCCCAATACCACGTCTTGCGACGGCACGATGATGGGCTCACCGTTAGCAGGAGACAGAATATTGTTGGTAGACATCATCAAGGCGCGCGCTTCAAGCTGCGCCTCGATTGTCAGCGGTACGTGTACCGCCATCTGGTCACCGTCGAAGTCGGCGTTGTAGGCCGCACAAACCAACGGGTGCAGCTGGATCGCCTTACCTTCAATCAGCACAGGCTCAAACGCCTGGATACCCAAGCGGTGCAAGGTAGGTGCACGGTTCAGCAGTACCGGGTGCTCGCGAATCACTTCATCGAGAATATCCCACACCACTGGCTCTTCGCGCTCTACCATTTTCTTGGCAGCTTTAATGGTGGTAGCCAGTCCTTTCAGCTCAAGCTTGCTGAAGATAAACGGCTTGAACAGCTCAAGTGCCATTTTCTTCGGCAGGCCACACTGATGCAGACGCAGGGTTGGGCCAACCACGATTACCGAACGGCCAGAGTAGTCAACGCGCTTACCGAGCAGGTTCTGACGGAAGCGGCCCTGCTTACCTTTGATCATGTCGGCCAGCGACTTCAATGGGCGCTTGTTGGAACCGGTGATGGCGCGACCGCGACGGCCGTTATCCAACAGGGCATCAACCGCTTCTTGCAGCATGCGCTTTTCGTTGCGCACGATGATGTCTGGCGCAGACAAATCCAGCAGGCGCTTCAAGCGGTTGTTACGGTTGATAACGCGACGGTACAAATCGTTCAGATCTGAGGTGGCAAAACGGCCACCGTCTAGCGGCACCAATGGGCGCAGATCTGGCGGCAGCACCGGCAGCGCTTCAAGCACCATCCACTCGGGCTTGTTGCCAGAGTTGGCAAAGGCCTCAAGCAGCTTCAAACGCTTGGAGTACTTTTTGATTTTTGTTTCAGAGTTGGTGTTTGGAATTTCTTCACGCAGGAACTGGATCTCGCGATCCAGATCGATGTCTGCCATCAACTTCTGAATTGCTTCAGCACCCATGGACGCTTCGAATTCGTCGCCGAACTCTTCCATGGCTTCGAAGTACTGCTCATCGTTGAGCAGCTGGCCCAGCTCCAGGGTAGTCATACCCGGGTCTGTTACCACGTATGATTCAAAATACAACACCCGCTCGATGTCGCGCAGGGTCATATCCAGCAGCAAACCGATACGGCTTGGCAGCGATTTCAAGAACCAGATGTGGGCAACGGGTGACGCCAGCTCAATGTGACCCATGCGCTCACGGCGCACTTTGGCGAGCGTAACTTCTACGCCGCACTTTTCACAAATAATGCCGCGGTGCTTCATGCGCTTGTACTTGCCGCACAGACACTCGTAGTCTTTTACCGGGCCAAAAATCTTGGCACAGAACAAACCTTCACGCTCTGGTTTGAACGTACGGTAGTTGATGGTCTCTGGCTTTTTCACTTCACCAAACGACCAAGAGCGAATCATGTCTGGCGAGGCCAGACCAATACGAATCGCATCAAATTCTTCAACCTGTCCCTGGGACTTCAGCAGATTAAGTAAGTCTTTCAAGGCGCTTCCTCCAATGGGCTGTTATAGCTCCGGGTGTGCCAGCGGGGGTTGCCCCCCGCCCTTAAATGTCATGCCAAACGGTGGATTAGGAGTCGTGCTCCAGCTCCATATTGATACCGAGTGAGCGAATTTCTTTCACCAACACGTTGAAAGACTCAGGCATGCCTGGCTCCATCCGGTGGTCGCCATCAACGATGTTTTTATACATCTTGGTACGGCCATTCACGTCATCCGACTTCACTGTGAGCATTTCCTGCAGGGTATAGGCGGCACCGTATGCCTCCAATGCCCACACTTCCATCTCACCGAAACGCTGTCCACCGAACTGCGCTTTACCACCCAGCGGCTGCTGGGTAACCAAGCTGTAAGAGCCGGTAGAACGGGCATGCATCTTGTCATCCACCAAGTGGTTAAGCTTGAGCATGTACATGTAGCCAACGGTAGTATGACGCTGGAAGGCATCACCGGTACGGCCGTCGAACAACTGCACCTGGCCGGTGTCGGACAAATCTGCCAAGCGCAACAGCGCTTTGATTTCAGATTCCTGGGCACCGTCGAATACCGGGGTGGCCATAGGCACGCCATTGCGCAGGTTTTGCGCCAGCTCAAGCACTTCCTGATCTGTAAACTTAGACAGGTCAGCCTTTTCCAAGGCCTCGCCGGTTTTGTTGTACATCTCATCGAGGAACTTGCGCAGGTCTGCAACCTTGCGCTGCTCTTCAAGCATGGTGTTGATCTTGTCACCCAGGCCTTTGGCAGCCATACCCAAGTGCATTTCCAGCACCTGACCCACGTTCATACGCGAAGGTACGCCCAGCGGGTTGAGTACGATATCTACGGGCACGCCGTTTTCATCGTATGGCATGTCTTCCACCGGCATGATCACAGAGATCACACCCTTGTTACCGTGACGTCCAGCCATCTTGTCACCAGGCTGAATACGACGCTTGATAGCAAGGTAAACTTTTACTACTTTCAGCACGCCGGGCGACAAATCATCGCCGGTTTCAAGCTTGCGCTTTTTATCTTCAAAGCGCTCGTCGAGAATCTTGCGACGCTCAATCAGGCCGGCTTCGGCTGCATCCAACTGCTCGTTGAGTGCATCTTCTGCCATACGAAGCTTGTACCACTGATCAAAGGGCAGCTCGTTAAGAGTTTCATCGGTGAGCACTTCACCTTTCTTGACGCCCTTACCTGAAGAAACCTTCTGGCCCACCAGCGCTGCACGCAGACGCTCGAAGGTGGCATTTTCCATGATACGGTATTCTTCGTTCAGATCTTTGCGCACTTTATCTAGCTGTGCTTTTTCGATGTCTTTTGAACGCTGGTCTTTTTCAATACCATCGCGGGTAAACACCTGCACATCAATCACGGTACCGCGGGTACCAGTACCTACGCGCAGCGAGGTGTCTTTAACGTCAGACGCCTTTTCACCGAAGATGGCACGCAAAAGCTTTTCTTCTGGCGTCAGCTGGGTTTCACCTTTCGGCGTTACCTTGCCCACCAAAATGTCACCTGGGCCCACTTCGGCACCAATGTACACAATGCCGGATTCATCCAGCTTGGCCAGCGCGCTCTCACCTACGTTTGGAATATCCGCAGTGATTTCTTCGCTACCGAGCTTGGTGTCACGGGCGATACAGGTGAGTTCCTGAATGTGGATGGTAGTAAAGCGATCTTCCTGCACAACACGCTCAGACACCAAGATGGAGTCTTCGAAGTTGTAACCGTTCCAAGGCATAAAGGCGATACGCATGTTCTGACCCAGAGCCAGCTCACCCATATCTACCGATGGACCGTCAGCCAACACGTCACCACGGGCGATGACATCGCCGGTTTTTACGATAGCGCGCTGGTTAATACAGGTATTCTGGTTCGAGCGGGTGTACTTGGTGAGGTTGTAGATATCCACACCGGCATCACCTGCCTCTACTTCAGCGTCGCTTACGCGGATCACGATGCGCGAGGCATCTACGCGGTCAACCACACCGCCACGCTTGGCAACCACACACACACCGGAGTCTACCGCTACGTGGCGCTCCATACCGGTACCTACAAATGGCTTCTCAGCCTTCAAGGTAGGCACAGCCTGGCGCTGCATGTTAGAACCCATCAATGCACGGTTAGCATCGTCGTGCTCAAGGAACGGAATCAACGAGGCCGCCACAGAAACAACCTGACGCGGGCTTACGTCCATGTAGGTTACTTCGGTAGGTGCTTTCAGGGTAAATTCGTTCAAGTGACGAACAGACACCAGCTCTTCAGAGAGCTTGCCGTTTTTATCAACTTTTGCCGAAGCCTGTGCAATAACCTGCTCGGATTCGTTAATCGCAGAAAGGTACTCGATGTCGTCTGTAACCTTGCCGTCAATCACTCTGCGATAAGGGCTTTCCAGGAAGCCGTAATCGTTGGTGCGCGCATAGGTTGCCAGCGAGTTGATCAAACCGATGTTTGGACCTTCCGGCGTTTCAATTGGACATACACGACCGTAGTGCGTGGGGTGTACGTCGCGCACTTCAAAGCCTGCGCGCTCGCGGGTCAAACCACCCGGGCCAAGTGCCGAAACACGACGCTTGTGCGTCACTTCAGACAGCGGGTTGTTTTGATCCATGAACTGCGACAACTGCGAAGAGCCGAAAAACTCTTTAACAGCGGCAGCAACAGGCTTGGCGTTGATCAGGTCTTGCGGCATCAAACCTTCGCTTTCAGCCATCGACAGGCGCTCTTTTACAGCGCGCTCAACACGAACCAAACCTACGCGGAATTGGTTTTCAGCCATTTCACCCACAGAGCGAACACGGCGGTTACCCAAGTGATCGATATCATCCACAACGCCTTTACCGTTACGGATTTCGATCAGGGTTTTCAGCACATCCACGATATCTTCGTTGGATAAGGTGCCTTCACCGGTTTCATCTTCACGGCCCAAGCGGCGGTTGAACTTCATGCGGCCAACGGCCGACAGGTCATAACGCTCTTGGCTGAAGAAGAGGTTCTGGAACAGTGTTTCTGCAGACTCTTTGGTTGGCGGCTCACCCGGGCGCATCATACGGTAGATCTCTACCAATGCTTCCAACTCTGAGCGGGTAGGATCTACACGCAATGTTTCAGAGATGAACGGGCCGCAATCGATGTCGTTGGTATACAAGGTTTCAAAGGCTGTTACATTGGCTTCACGCAATGTTTCCAGCACTTCGTCGGTAAGCTCTGTGTTGCACTCAAGCAACAGCTCACCGGTTTTTTCATCAACGATATCTTTCGCCAGCGCCTTACCAAGCAAGTAACCGTTAGGTACAACCAGATCGGTAATGCCGGCCTTTTCAAGGTCGCGAATATGGCGCGCAGTAATACGGCGGCCTTCTTCAATAAGCACCTTGCCTTTTTTGTCTTTGATATCGAAGGTTGCAACATCACCACGCAGGCGAGATGGCACCAACTCAAGCACGATGTCACCGTCTTTGGTAACTGTGTACTTGCTGGTATCGAAGAACATCTCAAGCATCTGCTGAGAGGTGTAACCCAGCGCGCGCAACAAAATAGAGGCAGGCAGCTTACGGCGGCGATCGATACGTACGAACACCAGATCCTTTGGATCAAATTCGAAATCCAACCATGAACCACGGTATGGAATAACGCGCGCAGTAAACAACAGTTTACCGGAAGAGTGTGTTTTGCCCTTGTCGTGATCAAAAAACACACCTGGCGAACGGTGCAACTGGGAAACGATTACACGCTCGGTACCGTTGATAACGAAAGTACCGTTATCAGTCATGAGCGGAATTTCGCCCATGTAAACTTCTTGCTCTTTAATGTCTTTAATAGACTTGTTCGCTGATTCCTTGTCGTAAATGATCAGACGAACTTTCACACGTAACGGGGCCGCGTAGGTCACGCCACGTAAAATACATTCATTAACATCAAACGCCGCTTTGCCTAATGCATAGCTAACGTACTCCAGGGCTGCATTCCCTGAATAACTCACAATTGGGAATACCGACTTAAATGCAGCGTGCAGACCAAAATCTGTGCGCGCATCGGCAGACGCATCTGCCTGGGTAAACTTTCTGTAAGAGTCCAACTGAATCGCCAGGAGGTAAGGTACATCCATTACACTCGGCAGTTTGCCGAAGTCCTTGCGGATACGTTTTTTCTCAGTATATGAGTAAGCCATCAGTATTCCCCAGCTTGTTCACGAATTGGGCTTTTGGAATCTCTGAGCCTAGAAGCGCGGGTGGCACTTCATTGCTACTGTTTCTACAGCGTTTTTGCTGTGAGCATGATCTGCGGCGCCGAACGCCTGCATCACTCTTCGGTCTGTTACCGTTGACCGCAAACGGCAAAAGGCCGGCGGGGTTTTTCGCCCCGCCAGCCCAAGCCAGTATTAACTACTGACTTTGCTAGCATGCAAAACTGAATTACTTCAGCTCTACTGATGCGCCAGCGTCTTCCAACTCTTTCTTAGCGGCTTCGGCTTCAGCCTTGGCAACGCCTTCTTTCAGAGTCTTAGGTGCGCCGTCTACCAGCTCTTTGGCTTCTTTCAGGCCCAGACCAGTGATACCGCGAACGGCCTTGATCACGTTAACCTTCTTGTCACCAGCTGCAGTCAGAACGATGTCGAACTCGGTCTTCTCTTCAGCAGCAGCGCCAGCGTCGCCAGCACCGGCAACTGCAACAGCAGCAGCGGCAGAAACGCCAAACTTTTCTTCCATTGCTGAAATCAGTTCTACAACCTGAGTTACAGACATTTCAGCGATTGCATTCATGATATCGTCGTTAGTCAGAGACATGACTCAATTCCTAAATTGTGTGAGCTTGCGCTCGAAAATGGTTTAAACGGCAAATTAATCCAAAGATTAAGCTGCAGATTGCTCTTTCTGGTCGCGAATGGCCGCAATAGTGCGAACCAGTTTGCCAGCGGCTGCTTCTTTCATCACGCTCATCAGCTTCGCGATAGCTTCGTCGTATGTTGGCAGGCTTGCCAATAATCCGACATCTACCACTTTGCCTTCGAAAGCAGCTGACTTAAGCTCCAGCTTGTCGTCACTCTTAGCGAAATCACGCAGGATACGCGCACCGGCGCCTGGGTGTTCGTTAGAGAATGCGATCAAGGTCGGACCAACAAAAGCGTCAGTCAGACATGCGTAGTCAGTGCCCTCTACTGCGCGGCGAGCCAGTGTATTACGTACAACGCGGAGCCATACGCCGTTATCACGGGCTTCTTTGCGCAGCGCTGTCATGCTGGACACGGTTACACCGCGTGCATCAGCAACAACAGCAGACAGAGCGCTCTTAGCAGCTTCCTGGACCTCAGCGACAATCGCTTTTTTGTCTTCGAGTCCTAGTGCCACGATCTTCTCCTGGATTTGATTAGCTGTGCTAATCGTTAACAAATCAGCCGTACTACCACATAGCTTTACGGCCGCATTTCCGGTGTATCAAATCCAGCTAAATACTGAATTGGGCCACCATCTGCGTAGGCAGCATCGCCATTACTTTTGATGCCATTAGAGGCACTGCCGAAGCAGCGCCCACCTACGGTCTTTGACAGACCGGCCGAAGCCGGCCCCCAAAGTTTGTGCTGCCGGACTTAGATGTCCAGCGAAGACTGATCAACCACAATACCTGGGCCCATAGTGGTGCTCAGAGTAATGCGCTTGAGGTAAACGCCTTTTGAAGAAGCAGGCTTGGCGCGCTTGAGGTCGCCTACCAGTGCTTCCAAGTTTTCTTTCAGTGCCTTCTCTTCGAAAGACAGCTTGCCGATACCGCCGTGGATGATACCGCCCTTCTCAGCGCGGTAACGAACCTGACCCGCCTTGGCGTTGTTAACAGCAGTTACAACGTCTGGCGTTACGGTGCCGGTTTTAGGGTTTGGCATCAGGCCGCGCGGACCAAGTACCTGGCCAAGCTGACCAACAACGCGCATAGCGGCAGGATCTGCAATCACTACGTCGAAGTCCATCATGCCGCCCTTGATGTGGGCTGCCAGCTCTTCCATACCTACAAATTCTGCACCGGCAGCTTTAGCCGCTTCAGCGTTTGCACCCTGGGTAAACACCGCAACACGCACATCTTTACCATTGCCGTGCGGCAGGGTAGTTGCACCGCGCACAGCCTGGTCGGATTTACGTGGGTCGATGCCAAGGTTAATGGCAACGTCTACAGTTTCAGGGAACTTTACTGAAGAAATTTCTTTCAACAGCGCAACAGCTTCGGAAATACCGTACTGCTTAGCAAAATCTACTTTCTCGCGAATCGCACGCTGACGCTTAGTCAATTTAGCCATGTTATAGACCCTCCACTTCAAGGCCCATAGCACGGGCAGAACCGGCGATTGTACGCAGTGCAGCGTCCATATCAGCAGCGGTCAGGTCGGGGCGCTTCATGTTTACGATTTCTTCCAGCTGCGCACGGGTAACAGTGCCAACTTTCTGAGTGTTTGGACGCGGTGAACCGCTCTTGATGCCCGCAGCTTTCTTTAACAGGTAAGAAGCCGGTGGCGTCTTCATGGTAAAAGTGAAAGAGCGATCGCTGTATACGCTGATTACTACAGGTACAGGTGCGCCGGCTTCCAGCTCTTGGGTCTGTGCGTTGAACGCTTTACAGAACTCCATGATGTTTACACCGTGCTGACCCAAAGCAGGACCAACTGGCGGCGACGGATTCGCTTTACCTGCAGCTACCTGCAGCTTGATGTAAGCATTGATTTTCTTAGCCATGATTTACTCCCATAGTTGGGTTTTAGCGCCTCGAAAAGCCTTTGGCGTGGCCTTTGTCACTGGCTCCCCAGCCGCCGGGCAACAACAAAAAACCCGGAGACACGAAAACCTTCCCGCACCTCGCGATGCAGGAAGGTCATAAATTCTTGAATCTAGACTCAGGTCTTCTCGACCTGGCCAAACTCCAACTCAACCGGTGTTGAGCGACCGAAAATGAGCACTGCTACGCGCAGGCGGCTCTTCTCGTAGTTAACCTCTTCAACAACACCGTTAAAGTCGTTGAAGGGGCCATCGCATACGCGAACCATCTCGCCCGGCTCGAAAATTGTTTTCGGCTTGGGCTTGTCAGCCGAGTCATCCACTCGCTGCAAAATAGCTTGCGCTTCTTTTTCTGTAATCGGGGCCGGCTTATCTGCCTTGCCACCAATAAAGCCCATAACGCGCGGTGTTTCTTTCACCAAGTGCCAGGTGTCGTCGTTCAACTCCATCTGCACAAGCACGTAACCCGGGAAGAATTTACGCTCACTCTTACGCTTTTGGCCGCCGCGCATCTCAACCACTTCTTCAGTGGGAACCAGCACGTCGCCGAACACATCTTGCATTTGATGCAGTTCAATGCGCTCTTTAAGCGAAGCCGCAACTTTCTTTTCAAACCCGGAATAGGCGTGTACTACATACCAGCGCTTAGCCATTGCTCACCCTTATTTATCAGCCGATAATCAGTGATGCCAGCCAACCCAGCACTGTGTCGATCAACCAGAGAATCAGCGCCATTACCAGCACAACTGCCAACACAATCAGTGTTGTCTGATTCGTCTCTTCACGAGTAGGCCATACCACCTTACGCACTTCCACCTGGGCTTCTTTCATCAAACCCCAGAATGCAGCACCTTTTGCAGTATTGACGGCAATAAAGACTGCTACCAAACCGGCAGCCACCATACCCAAAACGCGGTAAAGCAAGGCGACATCCGCAAACTGCGAATTAGCCACAACGCCCGCAGCAACAATGGCAACCACAAGCAACCACTTAATTGCATCGAACCGATAGGCTGGAGCTTCTACTTTAGCGTTCATCAGGGAACTTACCCTTAACTACTCAAATTATAATGGCAGGCCAGGAGGGACTCGAACCCCCAACACCCGGTTTTGGAGACCGGTGCTCTACCAATTGAACTACTGGCCTGTAGTAAAACGTAAAACCACAAAAAGGCCGGAGCCGAGGCTCCGGCCTTGCATCAACGATTACTCGATGATTTTAGCTACAACACCGGCACCAACGGTACGGCCACCTTCGCGGATCGCGAAGCGCAGGCCGTCTTCCATGGCGATTGGTGCAATCAGGGTAACTTCCATCTGCACGTTATCACCCGGCATTACCATCTCAACGCCTTCTGGCAGCTCAACAGCACCGGTAACGTCGGTAGTACGGAAGTAGAACTGTGGACGGTAGCCTTTGAAGAACGGCGTGTGACGACCACCTTCATCTTTAGACAACACGTACACTTCGCCCTGGAACTTGGTGTGCGGCTTGATTGAACCTGGCTTACACAGAACCTGACCACGCTCAACGTCGTCACGCTTGGTACCACGCAGCAGAACACCTACGTTCTCACCGGCACGGCCTTCGTCCAGCAGCTTGCGGAACATCTCAACACCGGTACAGGTGGTTTTGGTGGTGTCGCGGATACCAACGATCTCGATTTCTTCACCAACTTTAACGATACCGCGCTCTACACGACCGGTAACAACAGTACCGCGGCCAGAGATAGAGAACACGTCTTCGATTGGCATCAAGAAGGCACCGTCGATGGCACGCTCGGGCTCAGGGATGTAGGAATCCAGAGTTTCTACCAACTTCTTAACAGCGGTAGTACCCATTTCGTTGTCGTCCTGGCCGTTCAGGGCCATCAACGCAGAACCGATGATGATTGGTGTGTCGTCGCCTGGGAATTCGTACTGGCTCAACAGCTCACGCACTTCCATTTCAACCAGCTCAAGCAGCTCTTCGTCGTCTACCATGTCGGCTTTGTTCAGGAATACCACGATGTAAGGTACACCTACCTGGCGAGACAACAGGATGTGCTCACGGGTTTGTGGCATTGGGCCGTCAGCGGCAGAACATACCAGAATCGCGCCGTCCATTTGGGCAGCACCGGTAATCATGTTCTTAACGTAGTCGGCGTGACCTGGGCAGTCTACGTGTGCGTAGTGACGCTCAGGTGAATCGTATTCTACGTGTGCAGCAGAGATGGTAATGCCGCGCTCACGCTCTTCTGGAGCCGAGTCGATACCGTCAAATGCTACTGCTTCACCGCCCCATACTTCGGCACATACGCGCGTCAGAGCTGCGGTCAGCGTGGTTTTACCGTGGTCAACGTGACCAATGGTGCCCACGTTTACGTGGGGCTTGTTACGTTCAAACTTAGCCTTAGCCATTGCCAACGTCTCCTATATACAGGGGCGAACACATCGTTTCTTCAAACAAAACAAAATCCCGCAAAAGACCGGCCTTTGCGGAAACTGGAGCTCTTGACCGGAGTTGAACCGGTGACCTCACCCTTACCAAGGGTGTGCTCTACCAACTGAGCTACAAGAGCGAAACTTTACAACTTTCCAACACTAAAACTGGAGCGGGCAGCGGGAATCGAACCCGCATCATCAGCTTGGAAGGCTGAGGCTCTACCATTAAACTATGCCCGCATTGACCGACGGACTCTGCACTCACAGCCAATCCGAAAAACCTCGCCACCTGAGTGACGACTGCCAGTCAAAAAGACCTGGGCTTAAAAATGTGCAGGGGGATGGATTATTCCCTACGGTCGCCGCTATCGCGGCGCTCGCCTGCGCTTCGCTGGTCGTCGAACCATCTCTCTGGTTCTCACTCCATCCCCCAACGGGGATTTTTTCCAGCGACTGCCAGACTCAACATCTGGACTTCAATAATGGTGCAGGGGGATGGATTCGAACCATCGAAGCTTTCGCGTCAGATTTACAGTCTGATCCCTTTGGCCACTCGGGAACCCCTGCCAAAAGAGCCGGCAATTCTCCGACTCAAGCCAGCGCTTGTCAACCATTTTTGTGAGTAAATTCACAGGCTTACAGCACGTAGCTTATAGAAAATGGAGCTGGTGAAAGGAGTTGAACCCTCGACCGCCTGATTACAAGTCAGATGCTCTACCAACTGAGCTACACCAGCTAAACACCACCTCAAACACACCTTTTCAGGCCTGCCTGTAATGTGGAGGCGCGATTCTAGTGAAACTTGCCCCCTGACGCAACAGCTGAACATAAATTTTGGCGAATCTCTTGCCCGCCACCCTCAGGCAGCAGCTCAGACCACACGGATTCGCCCACCCGCAACGCCTGGCCGGGGCCCAAAATAAGCCACAGCTCTTTTTGGGTGCGCGGTAACACCTTGATTTCAGCCTCATAACCCAGCTTTACCATTTCAGCACGGCGCGCCTCCGCCAAAGGCTTTTGGGTGAACATGCCAAAGGAGATGCCATTGGCCAGCTCCCCCTTGGGTATTACGTAGCTATCTACCTGCTTGGCGTGCAATTCATGCAGGCGCCTCAGGGCCTGCTCTTGAGAGGGCTCCGGCCTTAAGAAAACCCAATAGGATTCGCCCGAGGTGATCTCTAGCGATTGCAACGTAGATTCCACCCCCAAAGCCCTTAGCCGCTCGCGCACAATCGCCCCGCGATCGGCATCCACAAAAGGGCCGGCGAGCGTGCACACAGGGTCACTCGAGGTGCGCTCAGTACCTACCGATTGCGCCAGTGCGCGGCGCGCGTCTGCGTCCATCTCGTCAAGCAACACCAGCGAGCGCGCCGAGGCACCCGCCGCCGGCGCCGCTGCCACCACTGCGCGGGGTTCATCTGCCGGGCTTAACAGTTGCCAGCCAAACAACAGCACATTCATTACTACCAGCACGATCAAAACCATCCGCATGCGTTGCTTCCTTATGCTTCTACCGCGTTAGGGCATGCCACCGCTAGGGCAGCGCCACCGCCAAACCATCCAATACCAAATCGGGCACATAGTCTGCACCCGCAAAAGCCGCCTGCAAAGCACGGCCATCACCGCCGGTAAACACCAGCTGCGCCCCGGCTGCGAAACGACTTTGCGCCTCTTTTACCAGCCCCACCGCCATGAGCAGTAGCGCACCCGAAACCGCGGCCTCTGTGCTGCTGCCGGGCGACGCAGGCATACCCGCCTGTAAAGACGCCACCTTCACAGCCGCCGTGCCACCGTAAAGCGCCGCGCGCATCATGCCCAAACCCGGGCCGATAAAGCCACCTTCAAATCTGCCGCCTTGCACCACATCCACCGTAAGTGCAGTACCGGCATCCACAATTAACAGAGGCTTGCCAGGCCAATGATGATGAGCCGCGAGCGCCGCCAGCCAGCGATCCACCCCCAGGGTGGAAGGCTTAAGGTAGCCGCACTCAAGGCCGGCGCTGCCACTTTGCACAATGGCACGCTCAACCTCCACACCAAAAGCCGCGCCAAGGGCCGCCTGAAGCTGGGCCGATTTACTGGCCACAGAGGCCAAGCGGATTCGCCGGACACCTTCTTTGGGCAGCGACAATATCTGGCAGCCCGCTGCCTCGAACTCTTGCCAGCTCACAGCGTGAGACTGCACCTGCCCGGCAAGGCGCCATTTGATGCGCGTATTACCGCAATCGACATCCACAATCACTTGCGCGCCCTCACACTCACCTCGCCGCCGTGAAACGCCTGTATACCGCCCTCTGTTTCGAGCAGTAGCGCGCCGCCATCATCCACACCGCGCGCCACACCCGCCACCGACTGACTCACACTCAGCAGTGTCACCGGTGCATCTTTATATACATCGAGCGCTGCCCACTCGGCACGCAAGCCCGCAAAGCCCTTAATTGAGAATTCTGCCAGCACTTGCACCAGCTGGCTTAGCAGCTCAGCCGCCAGGCGCGAGCGCGGCACCTGCACACCCTGCGCCTGCACACTTGTCCAGGGCTGGTCGATACCCGCCGCCTGCTGCCGGCCCATACCCACATTAATGCCAATGCCAATGACCACCTGACACTCGCCGGCCGGGTCGCCCGTCATTTCAAGGAGAATGCCACCAAGCTTGTGGCCATTCACCAGTAAATCGTTGGGCCACTTAAGCCCCACGCCGGGCAAGCCGAGCGCCGTGAGCGCGCGTGCACAAGCAACACCCACCGCGAGGCTCAGCCCGCTCAAAGACGCCGCACCGCCGGCAAAACGCCACACCAAAGACAAATAGATATTGGCACCGAATGGGCTCACCCACTGGCGCCCGCGACGACCTCGGCCGGCGCTTTGCTGCTCAACCAACACCGCAAGGCCGTGCACCTGCCCTTGGGCTGCTGCACGCATGGCATAGGCATTGGTGGAATCGATTTGCAGCGCCAGATCAAGCGTCACCTGTTTGCGCGCCGCCTCCGACATAGCTGCACGAATGGCCGGTTCAGCCAATAGATCGAGGGGCGTCGCGAGCCTGTAGCCACGCCCCTTTACCGACTCCACCGCCAGGCCAAAGGCCTCAAGCTTCTGCAGCTGCTTCCATACCGCCGCGCGCGACACCCCCAGCAATGTGCCCAGCACTTCGCCTGAATGAAACTCACCATCGGCAAGGGCCACCAGCAATGACCCAAGGTTACTCAGGTCGCCCGTCATAGACTGCGCTCGCCATTTAAATAGCAGCGCTCGTAGCGCGCCCCCAAGCTGGTGAGCACCTCATACCCGATGGACCCCATGGCGCGCGCCATGGCATCTACATCAAGCTCGGCATTCAACACCTCTATAGCGGCCTCACCTACGGGTGGCAACGCGGGCACATCGCTGACATCAAACACCAGCGTATCCATCGCCACGCGCCCCACCAGCGGCACGCGGCAGCCGGCCAGCATACCCTGCCCACGGCTGCTCAAACTTCTGTGCAGGCCATCGGCATAACCGCCGGCCACCACCGCCAACTGCCGCCCTTTCTGAACCCGGGCCGTTGCGCTGTAACCCACCGACACATCGGCACCCAGCGTGCGATATTGCAGCACCGGCAGCGCCAGACGCACCACCGGCTCCTGCGGGTTGGGCTGGCCGGGCGTTGGGTTGACACCGTAAAGCGCAGCCCCCGGGCGCACACATTGCTGGTGCCACGCAGGCCCCAAAAAAATACCCGCCGAGTTGCTGAGGCTCGCCAGCGCCTGCGGCCACACCTTGCGCGCCGCACTTAAGCCCCGCTCAAACGCCTGCAGCTGGGCCAGATTCTGTGGATGCTCTGGCTCGTCGGCAGAGGCCAAATGGCTCATGAAAATTTGCACCGGCAAGTTACGCGCCGCAGGCGAACCAAGAAACGCCAGCAACTCCTGCTCATCCAACCCCAAGCGGGTCATGCCGGTGTTGAGTTTCAGCGCGCAAGGTGCGGGCTCGGCGCCACATGCTGCCAACCAGCGCTCTATGGCCTCCATTGAGAACAGGCTCGGCCACAGGCGCGCAGCCACAAAGCGCGGTTCGGCACCGGGGCGCACACCACCCAGCACCACAACATCCGGCACATCGCCAAGGCAGCCTCTAAGCGCCTCACCTTCGGCCAGGGTGGCCACAAAAAACAACTCACAACCGGCCGCACGCAGCGCGCGAGCCACCGGCTCAACACCCAAGCCGTAAGCGTTGGCCTTCACTACCGCCGCGCAGCGAGCGGGCGCCACTCGATCACGCAAGCGTGTCCAATTTCGCACAATGGCCTGTACATCTATGGTCAAAAGACCGTCTGGCTGACTCATACCCTCTCCTTACAAGCCGCCAAGTTTACGCACTCGGCCCCCAAGACGATAGTCACCGGCCCCCGGGTGGGGTAGGCACACACCTATAGTAGAAGCACCACTGAGAATGAAAGCGTATAAACACGGCACCACGCCCGCCGCCAAGGCACACTAAAATGAGTAGGCCAACGCGCTTACAGGCCCCACCATGCAAAATCACCGCAAACTCGGCGAGCTTCTGCTCGACCGCAAACTGATTACACAGCAACAGCTGGCCGACGCCATAAGCGAGCAGCAACGGCATGCCAAGCCACTGGGGGAGATTCTACTGGAGCGCAAAATCATCAGCGCCCGCCAACTCTCGCGCACACTGAAATGGCAAGCGCTCTTGCGCGCCGCCATGCTGGTAAGCAGTTTCGGCCTTGCAGCAAGCCCCTGCCAAGCCTCGGAGGCCCAACGCATTACCCAACAATTGGTGGGAGATTTAGGCAGCGCAGCCCAGCTGCGCGCCCGCAACGATCGCCCACAACAGGCTGGCAACACAGAGCCCGAATGGCTTCGCAACCTGCGCGCAGGCCCTACAGCCCCCATCGTCACCCTGCTTTCGGGGCGTTACGCAGGCGGCGTGAAAACCAGCATGAAAGGCTTGCGCTACAAAGCCGACTGGTCTGACAGCAGTGTAAAGCTTGAGCTGCGCTACCAGTTTTAGCCAAAAGCGTAAGCACAACGAAAAAAGGCCTGCAGTTACCTGCAGGCCTTTTCGAATATGGTAGCTAGAGGCGGACTTGAACCGCCGACCCCAGCATTATGAGTTTGCTCCTGGCGGTTTTCCGTAATTCTCCCATCTTCACTAAAAGTCTATTTTCTGCTTTAATTTCAGCAAGTTATGTACACTCTTCATCACGCTCACTTTTTGAGCTTCACGCCACCCGGTGACCCATGGGTGACCCAGAGCCGACCCCAGCATCCTATGACAGACAAAAAAATTCGCTTCACTAAGCAGGTCCTTGAGAACCTAACCTCTCCAGAAAAGGGACGTGTTGATTACTACGATACCGGGGTTACGGGATTGCAAATTCGTATATCCAGTAGCGGTCGGAAAACTTTCGCCTTAAGGAAAAAGGTCAATGGCAGAGCCGTCAGGGTCACGCTCGGTGACTTTCCGGCCATGACCATTGACCAGGCCCGAAGGCTTTGCGCTCACGAAGTGGTTGGGATGTTTGAAGGTATCAACCCCAATGTAGCCAAGCGCGCTGAACGCGTTAAAGGCGTCACCCTGTCAGAGTGCTTGGATGATTACCTCAGCACCCGCGCAGGCCTGGCTGACAACACGGCCAAAACCTATCGACAGTCTGTAGAGAAGCATCTAGCAGACTGGCTAAACCGCCCACTGAAAGACATCACACGAGATATGGTATCTCAGCGCCATAAGCGCATTGCACAACAATGGCCGGTAGCGGCAAACAACGTCATGCGGCACCTGCGAGCGCTGTTCAATTTTGCGGCTGGTCAATATGAGGACGTGGCGGGCCAAGCAATCTTCACTGACAACCCCATTAAGCGCATATCCCACAACCGGCAGTGGACACCTGAGAAGCGCCGACAAAGGATTATTAAAACTGGCGAATTGCCTGGCTGGTTTCAGGGAGTGCAGGAGCTAAGACAGGAAGTGTTGGGGGATATGAACGAACCCGCCTATGTTGTGGCGGACTACTTAGAGTTCATATTACTGACTGGTCTACGCCGTGACGACGCCCTCTGCCTGCGCTGGGACCAAATTGAACTGGATACAGCAACTATGCACCCGGTGATCCATAAAAAGCAAAAGGAGGTGATTCCTCTCCCCCTTTCACACTACACGCTTGAACTGCTAAAGCGCCGACACCAGCAAAAGGTCAACGAATACGTCTTTCCCGGGCGCTATGGCATTGGTCGATTTGACGACCCCAAGAAAGCCATCGCAAAGGTAGTAGAGGCCACAGGGATACAGTTTAGCTCTCATGACCTACGGCGGACCTTCATCACAGTCGCCGGCAGCCTGGACCTCTCCGGCTACGTAGTGAAAAGGCTGTGCACACACTCGATCAGCGGAGATGTCACAGGCGGTTATATCATTTTTGATGCTGAACGGCTGCGTGAGCCTGCGCAGCGCGTTGAAGACGCCATTTTGAAACGGGCATGCATCCAAGAAACTGGCGCGATTATCAAATTACCTATCATGCATCATCAGGATGCATGATCAAACACCACACTAATTTTCACTACAAGAACGTATATGACCAGGAAATTTAGAGACCCACGTAAATTCTATTCCCTCGCAGAAGCCGCAATACTACTTACAGAGAAGCTAGAGATGGAATACACCGTAAAAATAGTTGCACAGCTTTGCAATGAGGAAGAAATTCCTATCTATTGGTATTTCACCAGCCCACAGTGGGCGGAAACTGTCAAATTACATCAAATACCTACACCCACTGAAACCGGGAACAATCAAGGTGTAAAGCAGTTTTTAGAAATCCAAAATATCTATGGTGACGTTAGCAATAACCCTGATACGCAGTTAGAGGGCTATAAATATCAGATAGCACTTAAATACAGCCAACGATTTAGGGAGTACTTGGCCTATTTGGCCACAGGTATTCCTGCAAAGGATGCAATTGATGGAATGATAGTCAAGGATGATCAGGGGAGCTTGTATAGGCCTGTAATACAACACTGCCAAAGAGATGGAGACCACTGGATTCCAGCAGGTTTTGTAGATGCTGAAGAGCGCTTCGTTATTCGAGCTGAAGATCTAGATGATTTTGTACAAAAAGCGCTCAAGGAACAACCTTCTGATATAACGAACGACAGTCCAACTTTATTAGCTCATCCAGTCAGCGATACAGCACACGCTTACTATGCTCCCGATCTACATATAGCTCTTAATCTGTGGGACAGCTGCTACAGGCAAGGCACAGCGGATCTCAGCCTAACGCATACAAAAATTGCCCAAATGTGGTTAAAAAACAACCATCCCAATCTGTCCGAAACCACCACTAAGCGCATTACTCTCATCACCACACCAGCCCAAAGAAAAAATGATGGTAGGTTCAAAGAGAAATAGCGGTGATACCTAAAATATTTTTTCCCTTCAAAACCGGGCTGCAGCCCTCGTAAATCAACGGTGACACCGTAGCGGTGATACCTACTTCGTTAGGTATCACCGCTAGACAGACACCGCACTTCATTCCGTATCTTTGTGGCTCCCAATGACTCAAGGAGCCTCGCATGGCTACATCGCAACACCCGCAACTACAAACCACAGATCAGGCGGCGCACTTCGTTCAGATCGGTCCGCGCACCATGGAAAACTGGCGCTGCCAAGGCCGAGGACCACGCTACGTGAAAGTCGGCCGCTATGTGCGATATAGAACGAGTGACCTGCTCGAATGGTTAGAAAGGCGAACTACAGGAGGCGATCTATGAACACCTCGCCCAATCGATCGAAAAACAACCAAAAAGCGATTTTTTCAATAACCTTTAGCCAAGAGGAAAATAACATGGTGCATTTAGAAGTAACCATTTACAAACCAAAGCCGGCCCATCGTAACACCAAAGCCGTTGATCACCGCCAAGCGACTTGCCCCAAGCCAACCATCGACCTTAGCTTGGCAAAGCCACCAATAATATTTCGTGTGCTTGATCACTTGCTAAAACATCAGATCTTGGTTGATAGCGAAATGGAAAGACTATTTCAAAACAAGAACATCCGTCACGCCTTAAATAGACTGATTGGTCGCCATGGCTTAAACATTGCAAAACTTTGGACGCCACACTTTATTGATGCATCAACCAAAAAATGCGGAATACTCATCTATCGCCTCGAGTACGGGTCATATGATCGGGCAAGAATGGTTCACGATCATATGAAACACCGCTACTTGGATTACATTTTTCGCCGGGTTAACGACCAGATGGGAGTAAATCCAACATGCCACTAGTAGGCATACTAAACCTACTTAAAAAGGTGCGCCCCTCGGGGCGCAATCGATGGATGGCCTGCTGCCCAGCCCATGAAGATAACTCACCAAGTTTGTCCATAGCAGTAGGTGGAAACGAAAAAATACTGCTTCATTGTTTTGCGGGATGTCAACTTGCAGACATAACTGAAGCAATTGGACTTTCAGTCAGTGACCTTTTCCCCAAAATCACTAACGATCTTGAGTTTAGCAACCGGTTCAAGCATGCCTCGAATTTGGCCAATCAGGCTGAGCTCGATGCACTGACATTAATAATCGCCAAAAACGAACTCATGGCCGGTAGAGCACTTAGCGCCGAAGACCAAAAAACTGTGACGCAGGCCATCGATAGACTAGGGAATGCAATTTTATGAACCCCATTCCAGCAAATGAACTCGAAAGAATAGTAACTGGGCTAAATATCAGCGCGGCGAGCGCAAAAAAAGCTGCTTACATAAACGCACTGGATCGATCTGAAACCAATATTAGCGGCTCGATTCCGGAAACTGATCCCTTGCGACCATGGCCGAGGCCAAAACCGCTGGTTTCAAAGCTTACTGCAGAACCCTACCCCATCAATGCGTTACCTAAAATTATCCGCGATGCGGTTGAAGAAGTGTCCAACTTTGTAAAGGCACCCAATGCGCTCGTTGCTGGATCGGCACTATCGGCAATATCCCTTGCCGGTCAATCAATCGCCGAAGTTAAACGTGCAGAGCGGCTTGAAGGGCCCACCAGCCTGTATCTTTTAACCATTGCAGATTCTGGAGAGCGGAAATCTACATGCGATGGGTTCTTCACCCAGGCTATCCGAAACTATGAACGGCAGCAGACCGAAGCGGTTAAGCCCCAGCAAAAGCACTACCAAGCGTCCATCGATGCCTGGGAAGCTAAGCACGCCGGTATTAAGGAGAAAATTAGACAACAGGCTAAAAACGACAAACCCACTGATGACCTGTCTGCCAAGCTATTAGATCTGGAAACACAAAAGCCGACCCCGCCTCTACAACCCAGGCTTTTATATGCAGACGCAACGCCCGAAGCATTAGCCCACAACCTAGCCAACGGCTGGCCCTCTGGTGGAGTTTTTTCGGCCGAGGCGGGCGCTGTATTTGGCTCGCACGGCATGAGCAAAGATTCTGCCATGCGCAATTTGGCACTTTTAAACGTACTTTGGGACGGCGGAGCGCTGCAAATTGACCGTCGAACCGGCGACTCATACAGAATCGATAAAGCCTGGTTAACGGTGGCTCTCCAGGTTCAAGAATCCACCCTTCGCAGTTTTTTTGACAGGACAGGGGACCTAGCGCGCGGCACCGGATTTCTCGCACGATTTCTAATCGCCTGGCCTGAGTCCACTCAAGGCAAACGTCAGTTCTCGGAAGCCCCAAAAGAATGGCCTGCGCTAGATAGATTCAATGACCGCATAATCGAACTACTGGGACAAGTTAGAAATTCCATTGAAGATCAGCCTGAGGCGCCGGATATACTCACCTTATCGCCAGAAGCAAAAGCAGCCTGGGTAGACTATTACAACTCTGTGGAAGGTCAGCTCATGTCTGGCGGACAGCTCTACGATATACGTGATGTTGCCAGCAAGTCTGCCGATAACGTTGCAAGACTTGCGGCACTCTTTCATCTATTTGAACAAGGAATAGGCCCTATAGGAAAGCGGGCAGTAGAAAGCGCAATACCCATCGCCACATGGCATCTCAATGAGTCACGGCGGTTCTTCAGTGAAATTTCACTATCGGCAGAACTAACCCGGGCATGCAAGTTAGATTGCTGGCTTATAGACTATTTTGGATCTCAGCACACTGCAGAGATTTCAGCACGTGAGGCACAACGCCACGGCCCAGCATCCACAAGAACAAAGGAAGGATTGCTACAAGCGCTCGCCGTTCTCGAGGACCTAGACAGGGTAAGAGTGCTCAGCAATGGCCGGAAAAAAGCGATAACGATCAATCCTGCATTACTACCCACAAGGCGCGAGGCGGGACACTAACTGCCGCACAAAGACATAAGCGTGTGCCATTGACAGTTGTGATTACTGCGACAATTTGAACAATCAATGTCACAGCTGTCACAACTGTCAATGTCAACCAACTACACAGAAGTGAGATCTACCACCTACTCATTACCATCCCTTCCCACAGTACGCGTGCCAAGCCTTTCGTATTCCCCCCAATAGATTCAGGCTACCTGCTGCCAGCGGCGCCAGTATTCACGCCCGACTTTTTGAGACAGCCCGATGTGGAACTGAATGAGTGACAAAGATTCGTAAACCCAGCATGATCCTGACTTCTGAGCAAAAAACAACCAGCTAGCCCCGTGTATCTAAACGCTGGCACTAGAATCGGTACCGCATCCCTAGCCCAATTGGTTAAATGATGATCAGGGTGTATTTGCACGGGTAACCCCTCTATTGCGTGTAGACTTGTACTTAAGTACGATCAATAAGCGCTAACGGGCTGAAAAATAAGGAAATTTGCCTAGATTGAAATTAGGTGTAATAACTTGCCCGTGGTTCGGTTAATGCGGCCCCTTCCGTTGTCGCACATAATGATCACTGCCCGGATGCAACAGCATGGACGTTTTCGAATATCGTGATGCGGTTATACGTGACTACCGCGCATTCACTACCAGCTTTGCAAAAATCAAAGCACCAGACATCAAGCAGTACGTAGATGGGCTTTACGAGTCGGGTCAATATTGGCCTGCACCGCTGATCCAATTGAACCCGCAGTTTGTGCAGGGGGGCAATGTGGAGCAGTTGGTAGCCGACGGGGTCCTGCAAAAAGAGTGCGCCAATATATTCCGCTTCGGACGTGAACAGGGCGGCGCGGGCATACCGGCACAGCTGCACAAGCACCAGCAAGATGCCATCCATATTGCCCAGCGCGGCCAAAGCTATGTGTTAACCACCGGTACCGGCTCGGGTAAGTCGCTGAGTTACATTCTGCCCATTGTAGATAGCGTTCTGAAACAAAAGGCCCGATGCACCAAAGCAAGCATCAAAGCAATTATTATTTATCCAATGAACGCGCTGGTGAATTCTCAACGCGAAGAGCTGGAAAAATTTCTCGGCCATTATGGGCAAGACAAGCCCGTGACCTTTGGCCGGTATACAGGCCAGGAATCCTCAGAAGAGCGCCATGCAATGGCGGCCAATCCGCCAGACATTATCCTCACTAACTTTATGATGCTCGAACTGCTGATGACCCGGCAGGACGAGATAGACCGCAAGGTCATGGCCGCCGCCCAGGGCCTGCAATTTCTGGTACTGGATGAGCTGCATACCTACCGTGGGCGCCAGGGTGCCGATGTGGCCATGCTGGTGCGCCGCGTGCGTGAAGCGCTGAACGAAAACGTCTTGTGCATTGGCACCTCGGCCACCATGGCCAGCGACGGCAATCTGGCCGCCCGCAATGAAGCCGTGGCCAAGGTAGCCTCCAAACTTTTTGGTGCCCAGGTCAGTCCCGAAAATATTGTTACCGAAACTCTGCAGCGCCAAACGCCCCATGCCAAAAAGCCTGAGGGTGCAGCGTTGGCTGGCGCACTTAGCGCACCACTGCCAGACGGTAGTGATTTTAAAACCATGCGCGAGCACCCACTCTCAGCTTGGATTGAGCTGACCCTGGGCTTGCGCTGGGAAGAGGATCGCTGGGTACGCGCAAAGCCCCAGGCGCTGCGCTGGGCAGCTGAGCAATTGGCGCAAGATACGAGCCTCACCATTGATCAATGTGAAGCTGTTTTACGACAGTTTTTGTTAACGGCCTACCAAACTCGTGATGGCAATGGCAAACCGCTGTTTGCGTTCCGTTTGCATCAGTTTATTTCGGGGGCGAGCAACGTCTATTCCACTCTGGCTCCGGCGGGCCAACGAACCTTTGATGTAACTGGCCAACAATTTTTACCCGGACAACGAGAATACCGGTTTTACAGCCTTCACTTTTGCCGTCAATGTGGTCAGGACTATCACCCCGTCTGGTCTGAGACCGAAAATGGCCAGGAGCAGCTGGTACCTCGCGATATGGATGATCGCGATAATACCGATGATGGCGAGGAAGGTAGCGCCCAGTGGGGATTTTTTTGCTTCGATACCCAGCAACAGTGGAGCGATGACGACCCTGCCAACTATCCGGAAAATTGGCTTGAACAGAAAGGCGACGAGCTCCGACTCAAAAGCAATTACCGGAAATATAAGCCGGTCCGTACTTATGTATTGCCCACCGGTGCAAAAAGTCACGAAGGCCAACACGGTTGGTTTATACCAGGCAGTTTCCGCTTCTGCTTAAGCTGTGGTATTGCACATGCCGCTCGTGGGCGCGATGCCACACGCCTGACGGGTTTGAGTGGAGAAGGCCGCTCATCGGCCACCACGGTATTATCCATTTCTGCTCTCCGTTACATGTTAGAGCGCGACAGCGAGCTGGCCGACGATGCAAAAAAATTGCTCGGCTTTACCGATAACCGCCAAGATGCCTCTTTGCAAGCAGGCCACTTTAACGACTTTATTCAAATTCTATTGCTGCGCGCGAGTCTTTTGGCGGCAGTGAAGGGAAGTCCAGCGGGCTACCTGACCGATTCCAATTTGGCGCAAGCTGTTTTTGACTCCCTGGGCTTTAACACCAGTGGCGAAGATTATCTCGAAAACCCAGACGCCCGAGGGCCGGGCCGCCGAAAGGCCGAAGAAGCCGCCCGCAATATGCTCGCCTACCGTTTGTATTTTGATTTGCGGCGTGGCTGGCGCTTTAACAACCCCAACTTAGAACAGCTGGGGCTATTACATATTGATTATGAAGGGCTCGAAGAGCTGGCCGCCGATGAGGCAGTCTGGCAATCCGTGCCCATGACCGTGCTGCAGCAAGTGCAACCTGCCAGCCGTTTGCGCGCGCTCAGGGCTATATTGGATGTAATGCGCCGCAGTCTCTGCATCAAGAGCCGGTTCTTAGATCCAATTCAGCAAGAACAACTCAAAAGCCAGAGTTACACATACCTGAAAGAACCTTGGGGATTTACCGAAGAAGAACAGCTGCAACCTAGCAACGCGCTAATCCTTACCAGCTTGCCGCAGGGTCGCAACGACAGTTTGGTCACTGCCTCCAGTCGTTCGGCCCTGGGCAACATATTAAAGCGGGCATCCATTTGGGGTGATGACCTCAGCCTCATTGGCAGAATTAACGACGAAAGTTATCCGGATCTCATTGTCAGTCTCATGCAGGCCCTGACGGATTATGGTTTGGTCGAAGCGCAAGAAACCGATGCCAAAACGCCGGGCTATCAATTGCTTGGCGAATTTTTACAGTGGTTGCCCGGAGAAGGGTCACCCGAGGTAGACCCTACCAACCCCTACAGTGCCGACAACGCCTATTTTAAAAACTTGTATGAAACCGTGGCGGTTTTATTGCAAAGTGGCCAGCGCACATTGTTCGATTTGGAAGCGCGAGAACACACCGCACAGGTGGATGTAAATGACCGCGAAGAGCGCGAACACCTGTTCCGCAAGGCAGAGTTAAAAACACTGTTTTGTTCGCCCACTATGGAGCTAGGCGTGGACATTGCCTCTCTCAATACGGTGTATATGCGCAATGTTCCCCCCACACCGGCGAACTATGCGCAGCGCTCGGGGCGAGCTGGTCGTTCAGGGCAGCCTGCGTTGGTGATTACCTATTGCGCAGCCCTCAGCCCGCACGACCAGTACTTTTTTACCGATCCGGTGCGCATGGTACACGGCCATGTAAGTCCTCCCACCCTGGATCTGGCCAATGAAGAATTGGTAGCCAGCCACCTGCATGCAGTATGGCTAAATGAAACCCGTAAAGCGCTACCCAAAACCGTCAATGATATGCTCAATATGAACGAGCCAACCGTAATGCCGTTGCTGGCGGAGTTTGTTCATCAAATGGATTGCGACAAGGTGCGTGCGGCCAGCGCTGAACGCGGCCTAAACCTGTTGCGAATGTTAACCCCCGAGTTGCCAGAAGCTGAGGGTGTTTGGCTTGCTGAGAATGTGGAGCTGCACCAAGCCACCGCACAATGGTTAGACCGTCGCATAAAAGGCGCGTTTAATGCTTTTAACAATGCATTGGACCGTTGGCGCGATCTATACGCCAGCACTCAAGAACAATTGCAGCGCGCCCACCAGATTATTTCAAACCCGGCCGCGGTCGAAAAAGACCGCCGTGCGGCAGAGCGTCGCTACAGCGAAGCCAAAACCCAAATGAACCTGCTGCTGAACAGTGGTGTGGAATTAAGTTCCGATTTTTCCACCTACCGTTACCTGGCAAGCCAGGGCTTTTTGCCGGGGTACAATTTTCCCCGATTGCCGTTAATGGCCTACATCCAGGGCCGCCGAGGCCATGTAGGGCGCGATAGCTTCTTGGCCCGCCCGCGCTTTTTGGCCATTTCGGAATTTGGACCATTGAGTTTGATATATCACGAAGGCAGCCAGTACCGGGTCAACAAAGTCATGCTGGGCCTACGAGGCTCTGATGAAGAACAGCAAGGCCTGCCCAAAGCCGAGGCGCGTTTATGTCCGGTATGCGGTTACGGCCACTTTGGTGACCAACTAGAAAACGAGTTGTGTGTGGCATGCAAGGCACCCATTGCCGGCGGCAAGCGCATCGACAATCTATACCGCATTGAAAACGTCAGCACTAAGCGCGTGCTGCGGATTACCTGTGACGAAGAAGAGCGCATGCGTCAGGGCTATGACATGCAAACTACAGTGCAATATGCATTGGTAGACGGGCAGTTGCGGGTGGTGCAAGGCAGTGTAGAAGCAGACGGTGAATCGATGTTAACGCTGCACTATGCCCCAGCAGCCACTGTCTGGCGTATGAATCTAGGTTGGCGCCGGCGCAAAGAAGAATCCATCTACGGCTTTAATATCGACAGCGTATCGGGCTATTGGAGCAAAGATGACCAGGCCCCAAAAGACCAAGAAGATGACCTAGCGAAAGTGGAGCGCAATATTGAGCGCATTACCCCCTTCGTGGAAGACCGTCGAAATGTTCTGATCCTTCGACCGGCCGTAGCTCTGGCTGAAGAGCAAATTGTCACCCTACAATACGCGCTCAAACGCGGCATTGAAGAGGAGTTTCAGATAGAGGAGTCTGAGCTTATTTCTGAACCTTTGCCTTCGCGCCAGGATCGCAATGCCATCTTGTTTTATGAGGCAGCCGAAGGCGGTGCGGGTGTACTCACACGGCTCACCACCGATGCCGGTGCCATTGCCCGCATTGCCCGTCGTGCCTTAGAAATCTGCCATTTTAGTAGTGCCGATGACTGGGCGAACCATAATGATGAGCACACCGGTTGCGAAGCTGGTTGTTACCGCTGCTTGCTCAGTTACTACAACCAGATGGAGCACAAGCTCATCGACCGCAAAGAGCCAAAGGTGGTTGAGGTACTGAAAAAACTCACCCGCGCCGAACTCAAAACCGCCGTTGGCGGTCGCAAACCCAGCGATCATCTGGCGCATTTGCAAGGGCTTGCCAGCAGCAGCCTCGAGCAAGCCTTTCTTACCTTTCTGCAAAAGGGGCATTGCCGCCTGCCCGATGACGCACAAGTGACTATTGAACAATTCAATACCCGGCCCGACTTTGTCTATCGCGATCATCAAGCGGTGATTTACATTGATGGCCCCCACCATGAACACCCTGGCCAACAAAAAATTGATGCCGCAATAACGGAACAGCTGGAAAGTAAAGGCCTCACCGTGATCCGCTTTCCCAAAGAACAAAATACCTGGCCAGACATCCTAGGCCGGTACCCCGATATTTTTGGAGCTTATAAGCCATGAGTGCGCAGTTTTCCCCTGGGTCTATCGTGCGGGCGCGCCGCCGTGAATGGGTGGTGTTGCCCCAAAGCACAGAACACAACTTGTACCTGCGCCCCCTGGGCAGTGGCGAAGACATGCCCACCCTGGTGGTGCCGGCCCTGGAGCGTGAGCCCGTCACCGCCGCCAGCTTTCCGTCTCCCACAGTAGAGCAAATCGGCACCCAAACCGCGGGCCTGTTATTGCGCGATGCGCTCATGCTCAAGCTTCGCGCCGGTGCCGGCCCTTTCCGCAGTTTTGGCAATATTGCCGTTGAGCCCCGCGCTTACCAGTTGGTGCCACTGATGATGGCGCTCAAGCAGGAAGTGGTGCGCCTGCTCATTGCCGACGACGTGGGTATTGGTAAAACCATTGAGGCGGGTCTTATTGCCCGCGAGCTCATGGATCGGGGCGAGATCAATGCACTCACTGTGCTTTGCCCACCGCATTTGTGTGAACAATGGCAAGAAGAACTCCAAAATCGTTTTCATATTGATGCCGTGGTGGTGCGTTCCGCCACCGCCAACCGCTTAGAACGCGGCATTCCCGCCGGCGGCTCCATTTTTACCGAATACCCCTTTACCGTGGTGTCGCTGGATTTCATTAAAAGTAAAACCCGGCGTGATGCCTTTGCCGAACAGTGCCCGGATTTTGTGATTGTGGACGAGGCCCACACCTGCTCTCGCACCGGCCAAGGCCGCCAGCAGCGTTATGAATTGTTGCGCGATTTAGCCGCCAAAGCCGAGCGCCATTTGGTGATGCTCACCGCCACACCGCACAGTGGCGATGAAGAGGCTTTTTACAATTTGCTGGCACTGTTAAGCCCGGATTTTGCCCAGCTTAAAAATGAAACCCGCACCGATCACCCCCTGCGGGCCAAACTCGCCAACCACTTTGTGCAACGCCGCCGGCAAGACATTGACGAATGGAAAGAGGGCAGTCTCTTTCCAGATCGCGAAGTGGCTGAGGCCCCCTACAAGCTCACCGGTGATTGGAACGGTATTTTTCAGGAGGTGCTCGATTACGCCCGCGAGTTGGTGGAGCGCGAAACCGAAAGCCGTTACCAGATGCGCATGAACTGGTGGGCAGCCCTGGCGCTGTTGCGCTGTATTTCATCATCACCCCAGGCCGCCGTGCGCGCACTCGGCCGCCGGCTTGATAACGCGCAAGAAACCAGTGATGACGATGCTGAGGAGCTCGACGCCCAAGGCCTGGCCTCCGTGCTCGATGGCACCGCCGACGAACTGGTATTGGATGACGTAGAACCCGGCGCTGCTCAACAACAAGACATTGAACGCCTTACCCAACTCATTGCCCGCGCCGAAAAATTATCCGGCAGCGCCGACCCGAAATTGCAAACCCTGGTGCAGGCTCTAAAACCGCTCATTCAGCAGGGCTTTCACCCGGTGGTGTTCTGCCGCTATATCGCCACCGCCGATTATCTGGCCGCTGAACTCGCTAAAGTATTTACCGACCGCGAAGTGGTCAGCATCACCGGTGAGCTGGCACCCAGCGAGCGGGAGGCGCGCATTGCTGCCTTAAAAGACGCAGACAAAGCCCCGCTCTTAGTCGCCACCGATTGCCTGTCGGAAGGTATCAACCTGCAAGACCAATTCACCGCCGTAGTGCACTACGACTTAAGCTGGAACCCTACCCGCCACGAGCAGCGCGAAGGCCGGGTAGACCGCTTTGGCCAGCGCGCACCCAAAGTGAAAGCACTCATGCTCTATGGCGAAGATAACCCCATCGATGGCGCGGTGTTACAGGTCATCCTGCGCAAGGCCGAAAACATCCGCAAAGCCCTGGGTGTCTCGGTGCCTATGCCCGAAGACGACGACCGGGTGATGAATGCCATTTTAAATACCGTGTTGCTGCGCCGCGATGCCACCAGCGGCCCCACTGGCGATTTATTTGCCGAGCAGCAAATGCTTGAAGCGCTCGACGTGAAGTGGGAATCGGCCCGTGAAAAGGCCAAGAAAAACCAAACGCTGTTTGCCCAAGGCAGGCTCAAGCCCGAGCAGGTCATGCCCGAATGGCAAAAAGCCTTTGCCGTACTGGGTACGGAAGAAGACGTTAAACGCTTTGTGCTGGCCGCCTGCGAGCGCCTCGGTGCACCGCTAGACCCGCAACGCCACGGCGGCTACCGCGCACCCCTTGGCCATTTGCCCAAAGAACTGGTGGAGCGCCTGGAGCGGCTGGATTTACTGCACATCAAGCGTGTGGATTTTCACTACCCCACCGCCGAGCGCTGCGAATTTTTACACCGCACCCATCCGTTGGTGGGCCAATTGGCCGATTATCTGGCCGAGCTCGCCATGGCCGGCAAAGCCAACGACAAAATTGCCCGCGCCGGCGCGCTCTTTACCCAGGCCGTGCAAACCAAAACCACCATCTACCTGCTGCGCCTGCGCTCGCGCCTCACCATTACCCGCACCCACCAGGCGCGCGATTTATTGGCCGAGGAAGCCCTGGCGCTGGCAGTAGAAAGCGGCGGTGCCAACCGGTTGCTGCCCAAAGAGCAAGCCTTGGCGCTCATGCAATCGGCGGTATCCAAAGAACTGCCACTAGAGCGCCGCACCCGCGAATTACAGCAAGCGCTCGATGCACTGCCCGCACTCATGCCTCAATTTGAACAGCTGGCGGATGACCGCGCCCAAAGCCTCCTGGCCGATCACCGCCGCGTGCGTGAGGCGGCCGGCAGCCGTGGCAGCTACAGCGTCTCGCCCCAATTGCCCGTGGATGTCATGGGCGTGTATGTACTCGTGCCCGATGTGGCCTTGTTTTAAGGGCATAAGGATTTTTACCCATGGCCAAACACAACCACCAAACCTTTGAATCCCTGCGCATTGTGGGCGCCTTGCTCGGCACCCAGGTGTTGCACGAGGCCCGCAACCTCAAACTGCCGGGCCAGGCGCTCGGCGAGTACAGTATCGAGCGCGGCTTAAAGCTTAACGATGAACTGGGCCGCTATTGGCGCATTGCCCGGGCCCGCTGGCAGGAATTCCAAAGCCAGCGCCCCCGGCAAGACATCAACCCCCATCGCCTAGCCCAACAGGAATGGCTGCTGCCGCTGTTGCGCAATGTGCTGGGCTTTACGGTAGTGGAATCGCCCACCCTCACTTTGGGCGAGCGGGAATTCCCCTTAACCCACACCGCCCACAATGGCGCCGTGCCACTGGTGCTGTGTGGTGCCAACCAAGACCTCGACAAAGGCGATCCGCTCTTTGGCCAGGAGGGCCGCAAGCGCTCGCCCATGGGCCTGGTGCAGGAATACTTAAACGCCGAAAGCCGCTGCCTGTGGGGCATTGTCAGCAATGGCGTGCAACTGCGCCTGCTGCGCGACAACCCCGCCATGACCCGGCCCGCCTATGTAGAGGTAGACCTGGAGCGCTTGTTTGAAGAAGACAACTACGCCGATTTCGCGCTCTTCTGGTTACTGGCCCACGCCAGCCGATTTGCCCCACAAGATCAAAACCCCGAGGCCTGCTGGCTGGAGCAATGGCGCAACCAGGGCCACAGCGATGGTGAGCGCGCACTCGAAAAGCTGCGCGATGGCGTCACCAAAGCCTTGCGCGAACTGGGCACGGGCTTTGTGGCCCACCCCGCTAACCAGCCCTTGCGCGATAGGCTCACAGACGGCAGCCTCAGTACCGATGCCTACTTCCAGCAGGTCTTGCGCCTGGTGTACCGCTTTTTGTTTTTGCTCACCGCCGAAGACCGCAACCAGGCGCTCTTGCCCGAGCACTACGAAGGCACCGATTACAAAGCCGCCCGTGCGCTCTACCAAAGCGGTTATTCCATCACCAACCTGCGCGAGCGCGCCCGCCTGCGCCGCCACCACGACACCTACACCGATGCCTGGCAACAACTGTGCGTCACCTTTGCGGGCTTTGCCGAAGGGCAACCGGCGCTGGCCCAGCCGGCACTGGGCGGCCTGTTTGCGGCTCACCAATGCGAAGCGCTGGGGCCCTGCGAACTGGCCAACCAGCACCTCTACAAAGCCCTATTTGAATTGTGCTATTTCGAGCACCAGGGCCGGCTCTCGCGCATCAACTACCGCGACATGGATACCGAAGAATTCGGCTCCGTGTACGAATCCCTGCTGGAGCTCATTCCCCAGCTCACCACCGAGGGCCAGTGGCGCTTTCGCTTTATGGGCGACAGCGAAGACGAAGAGGCCGCCGGCGGCCATGCCCGCAAACTCACCGGCTCCTACTACACGCCCGACAGTCTGGTGCAGGAACTCATTAAATCCGCATTGGAACCGGTAATTGCCCAGCGCCTGCAACAATACCCGGCGCAACCGCGCGACGCGCTGTTAAGCATCAGCGTGTGCGACCCGGCCTGTGGCTCCGGCCATTTTTTGTTGGCAGCCAGCCGCCGTTTAGCGGCCGAACTCGCCCGCATCGATGCCGGCACCGACCAGCCCACTGAGGCCCACTACCGCCACGCCCTGCGCGATGTGGTGCGCCATTGCATCTACGGGGTGGATTTAAACCCCATGGCGGTGGAGCTCTGTAAAATTGCACTTTGGTTAGAGTCTATCGAGCCTGGGCAGCCGCTTAGTTTTCTGAATCACCATATTCAGTGCGGGAATGCATTGTTGGGCTTAACCTCATTGAGTGCGCTAGATCACGGCATCCCAAAAGCAGCTTTTAAACCGCTTGCGGGTGATATGAAACCGGTGTGCTCAGCCCTCAATAAGCGCAACACTAAAGCACTAAAGCAATTGGAAAGCTCACGCGATAGCAACCAATTCAGGCTGCCTCTAGAGCAAGATAATCAATTAACGGAATTGCAATCCATTGAGGCAATGCCGCAAACCAGTGCTAAGCAAGTGGCTGAACAAGAAATAGCCTATAGGGCCTTTTTAGACAAGGCTAAAGCTAGCCACTTACGCCAAGCGGCCGATATGGTTTTGGGGGCATTTTTGCTGCCTAAAACAGAAGAAATTGAAGATGCCATTCCTACTACGGCCAGTGTGTATCTAGAACTGGTAAGTGAGAATCACAATGCGCAGCATATCGCTCAGCGTGAGACGGTGATAACTGCCTGCGTTGAAGCCCGCGTTTTCCACTGGCCATTAGCCTTCCCGCAGATATTTGCCAAAGGTGGGTTCGACTGCGTGCTTGGCAACCCGCCGTGGGAGCGCATCAAACTACAGGAGGAGGAATTCTTTTCCACCCGCAATGCTGATGTGGCCAGGGCCAAAAACAAGGCTGAGCGCGCCCAACGTATTCAGTGGTTGAGTGAAGGTATGTTGGCCAAGCACCTGCTTCCGGAGCTCCACCATCCGGAGCATGAATGCCAGGCCGAAGTGCGGCTGTTTAACGAATTTGTTACCGCCAAGCATACCGCCGAGGCAGCCAGTGCTTTTGTGCATGTGAACGGTGATGAAGGTGGTCGCTATGCGTTGACCGGGGTTGGGGACGTGAATACCTATGCCCTGTTTAGCGAGACCATCTATCAAATTGTATCACCCATGGGGCGGGCAGGGTTTATCGTGCCTTCAGGACTGGCTACCGACAATTCAACCAAGGGCTTCTTTGGTGAGTTAATTTCAAAGAAATCATTGGACAGCTTTTTCGAGTTTGAAAACGAAGGGTTTTTCGCCGGTGCTGGTCAGGGGCATATGCTGCGCTTCGCCTTGACCACTATTGTGGGCTCTGCTCAGGAAATCCCTGAAACACGCTTCCTGTTCCAGGGTAAAAAGATCGAACATCTTCATGATCCAGAACGGGTTTTCACGTTAAGTCCGGAAGATATTTTCCGGGTAAACCCCAATACGCTGACCTGCCCGATTTTTCAATCCCGCTACGACGCTGAAATTACCAAAAAAATCTATCAACGTGTTCCAGTGCTTATTCGCGAAGCCAATGACGACCAGCCTGAGGTAAATCCCTGGGGCATTCGATTTATGGCCATGTTTCATATGTCCAACGACAGTCACCTATTTAAAACTTACGAGGATTTGATAGGTGAAGGATACGAGCTGGATGGAAATCACTTTGTTAAAGATAAATCTGAGTATGTTCCGCTTTATGAATCAAAAATGATTCAGTTGTACAATCATAGGTATGGCGATTTTAGAGAATCACTTAATGAAAGGCCGCATGTTCTACCAAGAGCGCCGGAGGAATATTTTGCCACTGCAGAATATCTGACATATCCTTTTTACTGGGTAGATAAAACGCAGATTTCTCAAAAAGTTGAGGCTTCCGGATGGGGGCGGAAATGGTTTATTGCATGGAGGCGTATAACAGACGCCCGGGCTAGCGCCAGAACTATGATAGCTAGTGTTATTCCGGATTGTGGATCTGGAGACAGTCTGTTTTTACCGTTGTTAAAGGATTTTGATGACGGTAGGAATTATGCTGCATTCCTGGCCAACCTATCTTCTCTCGTCTTAGATTATTTTGCCCGTCAAAAGCTTGGTGGTCTTAATTTAAATTACTTTACTTTTAAACAGTTGCCAATAATTTCTCCAGAGGCATATGACGATAATGACCTTGAGTTCATTGCCAGTCGAGTTGTAGAGCTTACCTATAATTCAATGGATTTAAAGGAGTGGGGTAAGGACATTGGGCATAATGGCAATCCCATAGTTTATAATTCTGAGCGCCGCCATAAACTTAGATGCGAGCTGGATGCCTACTACGCCAAGCTCTACGGCCTCACCCGCGAAGAACTCTGCTACATCCTCGACCCCACGAATGTGGCAGGCGCTGACTACCCCTCAGAAACCTTCCGGGTGCTGAAAAGCAAAGAAGAAAAAGAATTCGGCGAATACCGCACCCAGCGGCTGGTGCTGGAAGCTTGGGATCAACTGCACGCCGGTCAGTTGGAGTAGTGGCCGGTATGCCAGTGATTGTTTTTTTTATAGCTTGGGCGGTATTGCACCTGGCGTTTAAAGATCTCGAAGGCATCTGGGCATTTTTACTGGCGCTGCTGGCCGCTTGGGTGGCGTCGCTGGTGGGCGAGGCCCTGGAAGAAAGTCGATCGCAAACGGATGAAGCGGGCTGGCGTGAGGCACCCGCGCCTGATGCTCCCGCCCAAGTGGTAAGAAATAAACTGCTAGATGAAGCCGCTGGCGCAACTCGGCACCGCCATAGTACACCCACAGACGCCATTCATAATGGCACCCTGATTTGGCAGGGCGGCCCTTTGAAGGTGCATTTTGGTTATCGGGATGCCAAAGGGAACCACACAAACCGAACGGTGAGCCTAACCCATATCTACAAAACCCATGAGGGACACTATTTGGAGGGGCATTGTCATCGCCGCAATGAGCTGCGCCGTTTTAAAAGCGCCCGTATTCAGGGTGCGCTATTTCTCGACAACATAGGGCGCAAGTTTCCGGCCTTGCTCAAGTTCTTGACGGGCAAGCCAGACAAGCAATCGAACGCTAAGCCTGCCCACGATAGCTGGCAGGGCGGGCCGGTAGCGGTTCGCTTTGACTATTTGGATCACACGGGTAAAGCGCAGGAGATTCAGCTGGGTCTTATTCTCATTTTCCCGTCGGGCGGCCAGACTTATCTACAAGGTAGAAACTTGCAAAATGGGCGCGAACAAAAGTTCAATGCAGAGCGCATTCAAGGCAATATTTTTTGTGGCAACGTGGGGCGAAATCTGCGCGCGTTACTGAATTTTCTGCATCAACACCCGCAGGGCACCGCGCAAGACCCCCACAATGGCTTGCAATACCACGATACCCGTGGTGCGCGGGCCAAATTGCTGGCCAAACTCGGCACCGTAGATTGGCGCAAAGAAGGCATTCTGAAGATGAGTGGTTACCGGGTGGGCAAAACCCATGGCGTCAAAAAGGATCGCCGCTGGGCCATTTTAAACAGTCTGATGATGCAGGATACGCTCACCGATGTGCGGGATAAAAGTTACGCCACCGAGTGGGGCAAGCCGGCCTCGAAAAAGCGCTATAAAAAGATTCACGATTCTGTGGCCACGTTTCTCAATAACGGTCGGGCGCGCAACCGCAATGGCGCGATTGACCTAAGTGTCGCCGTGGCCGAGTGGGAAATGGATTTGGATTACCTGGAAAAAACTTTTGCACGCCAATTTGGCTAAGGGACTCTATGGCAGAGTTAGCTGAGCAAATTATAGCGGCCTTGCGGGCCAAGCCTGAGCAACTGGCGCGGGATTTGGGCGCCAGCCTGAATGTGGATAAAAAGCTCATTAACAGCGCACTTTACGGACCGCTTAAAGGACAGGTTGAGCAAGACAGCCGCTACCGTTGGTCGCTGGTAGGCGACGGGCCGGCGTTGCCTATGCCAGAGGCTCCAGCACGACAAAATACACCCTTGGCGCGCCTGTGCCGTTATTACCTGGCCTGCATGGGGCAGGATGAAGTGGGGGTGTCGGTATTTGCTCAGGACAAATACGGCAATCCGGATTACGCCACACTCGAACAACTGTCGGCCTCCGCCAATGCCATGTTGGCCGCCCCGGATTGCCAGCGGCTGCTGGGTAAGGTCCGCAAAGACCGCAATGCATCGGCGTTGTTTTTGGGGTATCCCGTAAGCCTACGATTGCAAACCTCTCGGAAGTCTAGTTGGCAAGGGTATATGGTAGAGCCTGTGATGCTCTTTCCGCTGGAGCTTAATGGCCCCAACCAAATGCCGGTGCTGGATTTAACTTATCCCATTATCAACCACAAGGTATTACAGAATTACAGTAACGCCGAGCGTGAAGGGCTGATGGAGGAGTTGGCGCAACTGGAGCAAGAGTTAGGCCTGGGGGATACCGGCGAGCTGGTGGAACTGGACGAGCTGGTAATGCGCCTGCGCGCGTTGCGTGAGGAGTGGCCCTGGCAGGAAGAGATAGATCCGCATGATCTCGCGCAAATACCTGCCATTCCAGAGCTGGCGCAACCCGGAATTTACAATCGAGCGGTGCTGGTCATGGCGCAGCGTTCGCCTTATACCCAGGGTCTGGAGTCAGAGCTTAAGCAACTGGCGGCACTTTCGCCGGGTGCTACCGATGGTACAGCCCTGGGCGATTGGTTAAAGGGCGAGACACTGGCCACTAAGCCCGGTACGGGAAAGCCGCTCATACAGGTATTGCCCATGAATTTGGAGCAAGGGCACGCTGTAGACTCGGCGCTGAATGCACCCCTTACCATCGTGACCGGGCCACCCGGAACCGGCAAATCCCAAGTGGTTACGAACCTGCTCATCAACGCTGCCTGGCAGGGCAAGCGCGTGTTGTTTGCCAGTAAAAATAACAAAGCCGTGGATGTGGTAGAAGCGCGTATAAACAATCTTGGCCCCAGGCCTGTGTTATTGCGTTTAGGTTCCAATCAATACCAGACCAAACTGGCTGAGTATTTAATGTCTTTGATGGCTGCGGCAGTATCGCGGGAGGATCATGAGGCGTTTGCCGAATTCACGGAAATACACCAGAAACTGGATCAACGCTTACAGGCATTATTGTCTGAGGAGCAGGCCTTTTTAGCCTTGCGCAATGAAGTGGACCGGCTTGAACAGGCAGCAGAGGCCGCACGCAGTAAGTTACCTGCCGTGACACTTCGGCAGGCCGACCAGATTAAGGTCCCGCAGATGCAACAGCGGCTCACTGCATTTGAATCATTACTGCACGGCGCTGAACGCCATCGCCAGAGTTTTCTGGATCGTGTGTTCTGGCGCTGGGTATGGCCGAAGCGGCTGGCATTGGTGGTGGAGCGGGTGGCGGTGATGGTGGCAGTGTTGAAGCCCCTGGGGGTGGACATTCCCGATAGCCCGCTGGTAGAGGCCGATATTCACGCTTGGTTGCTGGCCGTGAATGAGGCGCGCCAGGCCATCGATTTTCTCACCCAGTTTTCCCAGTACCGTGTTGTATTGAACACTTTACTGGACGCACGATCTTTAGAAGACATTGCTTTGGAGCGCCAAACACTGTCTCACAATATGGCCAAAAATGCAGACCGCTTGTGGCGCGCCTGGTTGAGGGTGCAGCCGGAGAAATTGTCATCGCAAGACCGGCAGATGCTGAATCGCTATACCTCGTTATTGAAAATGGTGATTGAGACGGGGCCAGAGGGGCGACTGAGTACCGAGGTATACCGTGAATACCACGGGCTATTTCCTAAAGTATCGCATTTGCTGTCGTGCTGGGCGGTGACGTCGTTATCGGCAAAAGGCAAGTTGCCGATGGAGCCCGGCTTTTTTGATCTGGTGGTGTTTGATGAGGCCAGCCAGTGTGATATTGCCTCAGCACTTCCCCTTTTGTATCGAGCCAAGCGGGCCGTGGTGATTGGTGACCCGCGACAGTTAAGCCACATTAGCGGTTTGATGCGCGGGCAAGACCAGCAGCTATTAGATAAACATGGCTTGATTGCCGACTACCCTCACTGGGCCTATTCCTACAATTCGCTTTTTGATGTGGCCTCTGGCATTGCCAGTGGCGACAGTTTGGTCAATTTACTGGACCACCATCGCAGTCATGCGGATGTGATTGAGTTTTCCAACCAGCAGTTTTATGAGGGACGCTTGCGGGTCGCGACTCGATACGATCACCTAAAGCGACCCGCAAGTGATGAACCGGGTGTCTCCTGGGTGCATGTGGTGGGCAAAGTGAACCGGCCAGCAGCTGGAGGCGCCGTTAATGTGGCTGAAGTGGTCGCCATTGTGCGCGAGCTGGAAAATTTAATTGTTAAGCGAGGGTATCAAGGCAGCGTAGGCGTGGTCAGCCCTTTTCGTGCGCAGGCCAATGCCATACGCGAATCCGTTAATCGGCAAGAATCACTTGCCGCCAAACTTCTTGAAAATGATTTTTTGGTGGACACTGTGCATCGTTTTCAGGGTGATGAACGGGACGTTATGTTTTTTTCGCCCGTGGTATCCAGCGGTATATCCCCTGGTGCATTAGGGTTTCTGAAAAATAATGGCAATTTATTTAACGTGGCCATTACCCGTGCGCGTGCGCAGCTGATTGTGGTGGGAGATAGGTCAGCCTGTGGTGCTTGCGGTGTAGATTACCTTGAAAATTTTGCTCAGTATGCGCAGCAACTCCTTAGCAAAGGTGCCCAAGGCCCGCAGGATGACGTGAAGGACTTTGGCCCTAAATACCCGGTGGTATCGAATCCTGAGCAAGTATCGGACTGGGAGCACCTACTCTATGAAGCCCTTTACAAGACTGGCATTAAACCGCTTCCGCAATACCGGATAGAAAAATACATATTAGATTTTGCACTTGTTCAGGGAGGCCGCCGGTTAAATATTGAGGTGGATGGGGAGCGCTATCATCGCAACTGGACGGGCGAGCTCTGTCGTCGAGACCAGCTCCGCAATCAGCGCATGTTTGAGCTTGGCTGGGATGTGATGCGGTTCTGGGTGTATGAAATCCGTGACGATTTACCTAGCTGCATTGTGCGGGTAAAAAATTGGCTTAATGAACAATAGGGGAAGGTCGTTATCAATGGCACGCTACTGCGGAGAAATGGAAACCCAGTCAAAATTTGCGGCGACCAGCCAGTGGCGCGAGCGGTGCTTACTGGCCGGTCAATCGGTGTTGGGTGAAGGGCCACTATGGACCCTGGAGAATGCCCGCGGGTTAGACCGCTACTTCGTCAACAACCTGGAAACGGGCGACGGTGATTTTTATGAAAAGCTGGAGGCTCAACTATCGGGCGGCGCCCCGGCCATCAACCAGCTGGCCGCTGAAATGCTCTGGTTTATGCAGCTCTGTCCCAGCAATATCACCGCTGGCAAAAAGCGGGAGACCATTGCCCGCGTTTGGAGCTGGTCTGGCCAAAGCCTGAACATTGAGCAACCGCTGCTGGCAGAGGCGGTGTTGGATGGCATCGGCTCGGCAGGTACATCGTTCAACACGAATCGCTGGCGTGAGCTGGTGTACTTTATTCAGTTTGCCAAGGCCTTCTTTGCCCTAGAGGTAGAAGAGCGCAAAAATTTGCTTTCCGATCCCTGGGCCTTTGCTGAGTGGCTGCAGCGCCTGCCAGAAAATGAAAGCCGGCAATTGCGCCACATGCTGTTGTTTTTACTCTTTCCCGACCAGTTTGAGCGCATCTTTGGCGGCGCTGACCGCCGCCAGATTGCTACTGCCTTTTCGGGCCGGGCCAAGCGTGCCATTCGCGCGCTGTCGGCAATGGAACTGGATAAGCTGTTGTTAGAGATCCGTACCGAGCAGGCCCAGGAGCTGGGTACTGAGAAGCTGGATTTTTATGTGCCGCCCCTGCGTGGGATGTGGCGCGACAGTGAACAAGCCCATTGGCTGCTGTCATGGAACCCAAAAAACTATTCGTGGCCCGAGTTGCCGGAACTCATGGCGAAGCTTGCTGCGGGTGACTCGGTTGTCATCAGTTGGTCCTGCGCCAATGGTGCGGTAGCCGTGGGTGACAAGGTGTGGATGGCGCGCGTAGGTGAGCCACCCAAGGGCATCATGGCCGTTGGGGTGGTGGTAACCGAGCCCTATCAGGGCGCCCATTGGCAAACCGAGAAGGCCCGCGCCGGTGAACAGGCGCAATGCGTAGACATAGAGCTCACCGACATCCGCGACGTCTACAAAGATGACATCATAGGCGAGCGCGACCTGGCCGGCATTACCGTAGACAACCAGAACTGGACGCCCCAGCAGTCGGGCATTGCCATCGGTACCCGCAGCGCGGCTCTATTGGAGGGAGTGTGGAAGCGCTTGCGTAAAAGTCATGCAGTGTCGGAACCGAGCCCCGCAACTTATTCCTTAGGTGAAGCGGTTAACCTGATTCTGTACGGCCCGCCCGGCACCGGTAAAACCTTTCAGCTCAATCGCCTGAAGGCTAAATACGTTACTGCCGTGGCCGATATTTCCCGCGAGGCGTGGCTTTCGGGGCAGCTGGGCGAGCACCGCTGGTTTGATGTGGTGTTTATGGCGCTGGCAGATTTGGGCGGTAAGGCGCGGGTCGCGGAGATTAACGAGCACCCCTTCATTGTGCAAAAGGCCCGCGTACTGGGACGCACTGCCAACATTCGCGCGCAGATTTGGGCCACGCTACAAACCCATACCGTGGAAGATTCAAAAACCGTAGGCTACAACAAGCGCAGCGCACCCTATGTATTCGATAAAGCGTCCGACAGCCAATGGCTGCTGGCCGGTGACTGGCAGCAGGAATGTGACGATCTGGTGGCCGAGGCTAAACGCTTGGCCGCTGGTCCGCAAGCCAAGGCCCGCGCCCAGCGCTATGAGTTTGTAACCTTTCACCAGGCCTACAGCTACGAAGATTTTGTGGAAGGCATTCGACCAGAGACGGACGAAGATTCAGGCACCTTGGCCTATCCGGTAAAGCCCGGTGTGTTTAAACGCATTTGTGACCGCGCCCGCCAAGACCCTTCAAACCGCTACGCCATCTTCATCGACGAAATTAACCGCGGCAATATCGCCAAAATTTTCGGCGAGCTGATTACGTTGGTGGAAAAGGATAAGCGGGTTTTGTCGGGGCAGGATACCGGCGATAGTGGTATGACACTGACCTTACCTTACTCGGGTGAGACCTTTGGTGTGCCCAAAAACCTGGATATTTATGGCACCATGAACACCGCCGACCGGTCCATCGCGCTGCTGGACACCGCCCTGCGCCGTCGCTTTACCTTTGAGGAAATGATGCCCAGGCCCTCTGTGATTAAAGGCGCGGGCGATGATGGTTATATCCCCGACGGCCAGGGCGGGTTGATTAACCTTCGCGAACTGCTGACGGCCATGAACCGGCGCATTAAGTTCCTGCTGAACCGCGACATGATGCTCGGCCACGCCTACCTGACCCATGTAAAGACCTTTGATGAGCTCAGAGATGTGCTCCTGAATCAGTTGGTGCCTTTGCTGCAGGAATATTTCTACAACGACTGGCACCGCATACAGCTGGTGTTGCGCGATGTAGGCCCGGCCGGTGAAAAGCTGGAGCCGCAAATTGTGGTTCATGAGCTGCTCAATGAGGTGGATGTACTGGGCTTTGACCACGAGGACTTTGATGACCTGGTGGAATACAGCATCGCCAGCCGCGACGCCATAACCCCTGAATCCATCCGCAAAATCTACGAAGTCGCCAACTGACGTGGCGGAAGTAATTTATTGCATAGAGCACGCCAGCCTGCCCGTAGTGCCACATCGGCAACCTGGGCAGCAGGCGCTTTCGGCTCGCCATGCAGACTTATTGGCAGGTTTAGAGCGCAAGCTACCCGCCCAGGCCTTTAGCTGGTCCCACAAGGCAGTGAAGTTCGCCAGCTTTTGCGGCGTTATCCAGCTGGGGGATCTGACCCTGGAAGTGCTGCCAAAAGTGCATGGCCGCGAAAGCGACCCTGGCGCTTGCCGGCTGATGCTGGTGCGCATGTTAAAAAAGGCAGGGCTGTTTAAGGTGCACTCAGGCCACAACGCCGCCATTAACCTTCAGCGCCATACCCTGCTGGATATTTTCATCCTGCAATTTTGCGCGGCACTATCGGATGAGTTACTGCAAGGCAAGCCGCGCCAATACGTGGAGCAAGAGGATAACCTCCGCGTCATTAAAGGGCGGCTGCTCATCCCCAAGCAGGTCAAATACAACACTGCCCACGGAGAGCGCTTGTACTGCCGGTTTGATGAGCTGAGCGAAGACATTCTGATTAACCAGATTTTCCGCTTTACTTTGCGCCTGCTGGCCGGGGTTGCCCGCGCCTCAAGCATTAAAAAGCAACTGCATTCGTTACTGCTGGCCTTTGATGAGGTATCGGATCAACCTATTAATGCCGATGCCCTAGACCGCCTAGAGCTGAATCGTACCAATAGTCGTTTCCGCCCATTGCTGGATCAATGTGCGTTATTTATTAAGGGCCTTAACCCGGATGCTATTTCTGGCAGCGGTTCTGCCTCTTCAATGTTATTCGACATGAACCAGCTGTTTGAGGCCTGGGTGGCCGCCATGCTGCGTCCACAGGTTGCCCGCTTGGGATATACCCTGCGAGAACAAGGCCCAAGGCGCTACTTTGCCGAGCGCACCGACCTGGCAAAGCCCATATTCCAGATGAAGCCGGATATTGCCATCCTCAACGACAAGGCTGAGCCGGTGGCCATTATTGATACCAAGTGGAAGCTGCTGGAGCCCCGGGAGGCCAAGCTGGGGGTCTCTCAGGCCGATATTTACCAAATGCACGCCTATGGCGCCCGTTATCAAACAAGCCACCTGGCGCTGCTCTACCCAGGCCAGGCCAACCTGGCTCGCAACCACCACCTAAATATCGCCACTCAGGCCAATCACCAATTACATTGTGCTGCTGTGGACATGGATGATTTTTCGGCGGCAACCGAAAGCTTGGTGGAATTACTGACGAGATTGCGGGTATTGGCTGCGTGACCCTTCCTGTGGCGTTTCGCGCCAGAAAAATGTTTCCAGACCAATAATAACCAACAATCGTCAGCACCATATATATCCATAAATTCCTCGCCAATACCTGCGCCTACCTGGCAGCCACACCCAACCCCCAATCAATCGGCAGGACAACCAATCGACGATTAAAGACCGCTTAGACCTACTGGCGCCTACCGGCGCCCACAATGGTGCCTGAGAGCTATGCGGATGATAAATGGATAGAGGTGCATCCCAATCGAGTAAAGCTGAAGTATTTTGTGCGGTGACCCATGGGTGACCCAAAGAAAAAGGGTTAGCAGGCACTTACCTGCTAACCCTTCCGAATATGGTAGCTAGAGGCGGACTTGAACCGCCGACCCCAGCATTATGAGTTACGTCTGGCCAAATTTACCGAATTTAATGAAATTTAATAAACGTTAATAAATATATACAAATCAACCAGTTATATTTAACCTGCTTATTCCCTCTTTAACCCGAATTAACGCGGCGGGTAGCACCAGAGTAGCACCGGTAGCACCAGATGAAGGAATAACACATGCCCAATACGGCCAATTTCACCAAAGCATTGTTAGAGGATGCGCAGCCAGAACCTGGCAAATCGCGCTCCTACATATACGACACACGCGTCAATGGCTTGTGCCTGGCAATCACCCCCAAAGGCACCAAAAGTTTTCTGGTCTACCGCAAGGTTGATGGCCGCCCGGTGCGGGTGACGCTGGGCCGTTACCCCGACATGAAAATAGAGCAGGCCCGCAAACTCGCGCTGGATGCCTTGTCGTCATTGGCAGGCGGCGTAAATCCCATTGAGGAAAAGCGGGCGCGGCGCGCAGAAGGTGTCACGCTTCAGGATGTGATGGACGACTACTTGCGGGTTCGGGGCCATACCCTGAGCCCCAATACAATCAGCAACTACCAAACCGTATTGAAGCGCCATCTGGAGCCTTGGGTAAAAAAACCGCTGGCCTACATCACCCGCGACAGAGTCGCGCGCCGGCACCGGGAAATCAGCGAGATCTCAGAGTCCGCCGCCAACAAAACCATGCGGGTACTGCGCGCCCTGTTTAACTTTGCCAACGGCCAATACGAAGACCGCCACGGCAAAGGCTTATTCCCAGATAACCCCGTCAGCCGGCTCACCCACACACGCAGCTGGAACAAAGAAACCCGGCGCGACAACAAAATCAAAAACAGCCAGCTGGCCAGCTGGTTCCAAGCCGTAAATAGCCTATATGAGCGGGAAGACCGATTCGCCCACGTGGCGGGCGACTACCTCCAATTTCTGCTATTTACCGGGCTCCGCCGCCGCGAGGCCGCCAGCCTTACCGTCAAAGACGTGGATTTCAACGAACTAACCTTCACCGTCTACAAGACCAAAAATGGCAACCCACTTACCCTGCCAATGTCCACACCCGTACAGCAGCTGCTTCAACGCAGACTGTCAGAGGCATCAGGTGACATGGTGTTTGAAAGCTCAGGTAGCAGCGGCCAAATCAACGACCCGCGCCGCGTCATCGAATACGTGAGGAAGGCATCGGGTGTCCATTTCACCCTACACGACCTGCGGCGCACCTTTATATCCATTGCAGAATCACTCGACATACCCGCCTATGCGCTGAAAAAGCTGGTCAATCACAGTACAGGTGGCGATGTGACCGCAGGGTATATTGTGATGGATGTGGAGCGCTTACGCGCCCCGATGCAAACAATCGGAAGATTTATCACCAATAATTCCAACCCAGCAAACCCCGAAAATTGGCCGGCTCACAACCGCCCTTAAAGCATCAATTAATCTTGGCAAGAATCAAATATCACTAGATTCCAAGCCGCTTACCCTAAAGATTTCTCTAAGAGCCCTGGTGCTCCGGCACACCTTTCCTCATCACACAGTTAAACAAAAAATCTTAGTTTTCAAAACCTCTCGACCAGTTGACCGCATTAAGGCATTGGAAACCAAATGTCAAATTTGGATTTTCGAAATTTGCCCATTGTCAATTGAATTTAACCAAAAACTTCGCAACACTAATCCTTGCAAACCAACAAGAATAACAAAAAAGGTATTTGCATGCGCTTTGACAGTGATTTTCCATCAGTAAATTTATTATCACCAGAAGCCACGAGTAAGCTTTTAGAAGTTTCAGTGGGTACGCTTTCAGTCTGGCGTTGTACTGGCCGCTACAATCTTCCCTACGTAAAAATCGGACGCAAGGTACGCTACCGCGCTAGCGATGTTGTCGCTTTCATTGAGAGTCGTTTACAGACTGGCGGGAGTTCCCACCATGAGTAAATCACGGAGCATCCCCACAAAACATGAGCTGGCGCTGATTGATCTTCTGGAGCATGGAACTGAAGGCATCTCTAAACTCACCACGCTAGCCTCCTATGGAGAGACATCGCTACCAACTACCATCAGCGAGCTAGGTTTGCAGCGGGGCATTCGCATCGATCGCAAACGCTGTAAACATCGCCATCGACACGGTGGTGAAACCTTTTTCACGCACTATTGGTTGGGGTCGAAATCTACCGCATACCAAGCGCTAGATGTACTGAAACACCTGCGCGCCGCCCGTAACGCGCCTCCTCCAATACATTTGGAGAAGGCCGCCAATCAATTCCCGGATGATGAGTTGAGGGGCTAATGGCAAAGCGCAGAGACCGCGCGCGCACCAAAGGGCGAAAAAACACTTCGCCCTTTGTACGCCTCGACCATCGCATATTGGACCACCCCGACTACCTCAACCTCAGTCATCCGGCCAAGGCACTACTCACTGATATGTTGCGCCAATACAACGGCAACAATAACGGTGATTTTTGCGTGACCTTGTCAGTGATGAGTAAGCGGGGTTGGACCTCAAACGACACCTTGAGGCGAGCGCTAAATCAATTGATAGCAGCCAACTTGGTCATGCTAACCCGCCAGGGCGGACGCCATAAGCCCAGCCTATATGCCGTCACTTTCCTGAACATTGACCCCTGCAATGGAAAACTAGAATGCCCAGCAACAAAAGTACCGCCAAGAAACTTCTCAAAAATTATACCGTCTCCCGGTATAAAACCTATGCCATTGGGCCGGCACACGGCCTAATCACTTTGCAGAGAACTCTTTTTTGTACCGTCTGCCGGCCCAGCCAGCCCTGTATTTGCATTTCTGCTTGGCCGTCTAACGGACACCTTTATAGATATATACCATATGCTAGCCTCACAATACGCACTCCCATACACGAGGGCTTTGCCATGAGCCAGAACCCAAAAACACCGAAGCGCCGCGCCAAAGCAGCACGCAGTTCGCGCGAGCAATTTGATCTGTTATATGCGAAAACCGATAGCAACTTATCAGCAGCGGCTAAAGAGGCCCGCGAAGTCATCAGAGCGCTATCTGAGTCAAGCAGGGCAACAAAGCACTAATCCATGGGTAACACACTTACTGAGCAACAACGCAGGGTTTTGCTACGCCAGTATTTTCAGCAGCAACGAGCGAGCTGGCTGCGCTGGTGGAATGAAGGCCAACGCAACGGCCCTAAACCCACTGTCGCCTTTCCGGATGCCTGTCGTGGCTTACGCTGCGGCGCCAAAACCCGGGCCGGCACGCCCTGCAAGAATAGCGGTACCGATTACCCAAACGGCCGCTGTCGATTTCACGGTGGCCCCAGCACCGGGCCTCGTACATCCGAAGGTAAAGCCCGGGCCTCCCGCAACAGCCAACTCGAGACCTCTAATGAATAAGCCCTCCGATACTGAAAAAGACGAAGCTCTGGCCCGTATACACCTGAGCAACCAGGATAAGCACTGCAAACTCACCCCCGCGCAGAAGCAGGTCGGCATAAGGCGATTTCTCAGCATTGCCCGGCGGATCAGCGCACCCTTACCAGCGAACAACAACTAGCCTCACTACCAATCAAGAATCCCTACTTTTCCCTACCCGGCAACGAACCCCATGGAACCGTAACAAAACCGAACATTGAATCGACCAAATACAAAACGCGCCGGGCAGGACAAGTTTGCCCAAGTGAGGCAAAATCCCCAACAACCCAAATTTCAGACATCCGTACCTACCCCCGCTAAATGCCGGACCAGGACGGTCAAAATTCAACCAGAAGGACAAATATGGCCAAGCCTGCCAAAGCCCCCAAAAAGCCCGCCAAGAGCTTTGAACAGAACCTGTGGGATACCGCCGACAAGCTGCGCGGCTCGGTGGAATCCTCCGAATACAAGCACGTGGTGCTGTCGCTCATCTTCCTCAAGTTCATCAGCGACAAGTTTGAGGCCCGGCGGCAGGAGTTGATTGACCAAGGCCAGGGCGATTATGTGGACATGGTGGAGTTTTACACCATGAACAACGTCTTCTACCTGCCCGAGGAATCCCGCTGGGGCACCATCCTCAAGCACGCCAAGCAGGACGACATAGCAGTCAAAATCGACACCGCCCTCCACACGGTGGAAAAGCACAACAAATCCCTGCGCGGCGCCCTGCCCGATAACTACTTCTCCCGCCTGGGGCTGGATGTGGCTAGGCTTGCCGCACTGCTGGATTCCATTAACAACATCGACACCATCGAAGATAACGAACAAGACGTGGTCGGGCGGGTGTATGAATACTTCCTCGGCAACTTTGCCGCCACCGAGGGCAAGGGCGGCGGCGAGTTCTATACGCCCAAGTGCGTGGTCAACCTGCTGGCGGAAATGATTGAGCCCTACCACGGCAAAATCTACGACCCCTGCTGCGGCTCCGGCGGCATGTTTGTGCAATCGGTCAAATTTGTGGAAAGCCACCAGGGCAACAAGAAAGACATTTCCATCTACGGCCAGGAACAAACCGCCACCACCTACAAGCTGGCCAAAATGAACCTGGCCATCCGCGGCATCAGCGCCAACCTCGGCGAGGTGCCGGCCGATACGTTTTTTAAAGACCAGCACCCCGATTTAAAAGCCGACTTCATCATGGCCAACCCGCCCTTTAACCTGAAGGAATGGCGCGGCCCCGATGAACTGCTAGATGACCCGCGCTGGGCCGGCTACGAGGTACCGCCCACCGGCAATGCCAACTACGGCTGGATTTTGCACATGGTGAGCAAGCTCTCCGCCAACGGCGTGGCCGGCTTTGTACTCGCCAACGGCGCCATGAGCACCAACACCAAGGGCGAAGGCGAGATCCGCAAAAAGCTCATTGAAAACGACCTCATCGATTGCATGATCGCCCTGCCCGGCCAGCTGTTTTACACAACGCAAATTCCCGTCTGCCTGTGGTTTATCACCAAAAATAAAAAAGCCGAAGCCATCCCCGGCCACCCGGAAAGCAACCACCGCAACCGCCAGGGCGAAACCCTGTTTATTGATGCCCGCAATATGGGCTCCATGATCAGCCGGGTTCACAAGGAACTGACCGAGGACGACATTGCGCACATTACCCGTACCTACCATGCGTGGCGCGGGGAAGCGAAAGACGGCGACTTTGAGGATGTGCCGGGCTTTTGCAAGGCTGCCAAGGTAGAGGATATTGCCGCCAATGATTTTGTACTCACGCCTGGCCGTTATGTAGGCACCGAGGTGGAAGAGGATGATGGTGAAGTATTTGAGGCTAGGATGCGAGAGCTCTCCAATACCTTATACCTGCAAATGGCAGATGCCCAACAACTGGACGCACTAATTAAGCAAAACCTGAGTGGACTTGGCTATGACGTGTAAGCCAAAACATATTGAATTTTCCCGCCTAATATTAGAAAAGCCCCGCAACGGCCTATACAAGGGCAAAGAATATCAGGGCTCTGGCAACCGCTGGATCAAAATGGGCGACATTTATAAAGATAACTTTTTCTATAACCAACCAACTGAGCGAATAGAAGTATCTGCGTCAGAAATTAAACGATTTTCATGTTTACCTGGAGATCTATTATTTGGACGGACATCTCTCACCCTAGAGGGGGTGGGCGATTGCATGCTTATTGGCTCCATTAAAGACCAGCCCATCTTTGAGTCAAATTTATTCAGAATAAGGCTAAATCAAGAAAAAGCCTCCCCTCTTTTCTATTTTTACTTTTTTAAGTCTTCCATCGGCAAGCGAATAATTCAAAAAATCGCCAAACAAACAGCCGCAACCAGCATCACTGCCAGCGATTTAATCGAACAGGATGTTCCATATTTTGAGAGAAAATATCAGGACAACATTGCCAGCTTTATCCACAGATTTGATAAAAAAATCGAACTAAACCGCCAAACCAACGCTACCCTGGAAGCCATGGCACAGGCGTTATTTAAAAGCTGGTTTGTGGATTTTGACCCGGTCATCGACAACGCCCTGGCCGCCGGCAACCCTATTCCCGAAGCGCTCCAGGCCCGCGCCCAACGCCGCGCCCACTACCACGAACAAAACCGCCAACAACCCAACCCCCAAGCCCCCCTCCCCCAACACATCGCCACCCTCTTCCCCAACCGTTTCGTAGAATCCGAAACCCTGGACTGGGTGCCGGAGGGGTGGGAGGTCAAGCCTATTAGTACAATTGCAACAATAAACAAAGAAGCTTGGACAAAGAAAAACTCACCCGAATTTGTGGAATACGTGGACTTAGCCAACACCAAAGACGGCTCAATTCTTGAAACCACGCATTACTCATTTACTGAAGCACCTAGTCGAGCCCGTCGAGTGCTACGAACTGACGATACAATATTCGGTACCGTCCGGCCGGGAAACCGGTCGTTTGCCTTTATCAACCAAGAAGGACTGACTGGGAGCACTGGATTTGCAGTGCTAAGGGCCAAGAAACAAAATTTCCGATCTTTCATCTACCTGGCAACAACTAGACCAGAAAGCATTGAACTTTTTGCCCACCTAGCTGATGGCGCTGCCTATCCAGCTATCCGACCAGACCTTATCGGCGCACAGCCAGTAGCAGTAGCTAGCAATCAGGTTGTAGATAAATTCGACCAGTTAGCCTATGGATGGCTTAAAAAGGCGGGGGAGGCCAGAAAGGAAAGCGCAACACTTTCACAGCTCCGCGACACCCTCCTCCCCAAACTCCTGTCCGGCCAACTGCGCATCCCTGAGGCTGAGCAGTTAGTGGCTGAGGTGTTGTAAGGTATAAGCTAAGCGCTACTTAAAAGGAATTGCCCATGATAGAAATCAGGTCCCAAGCCGATATAGCGGATTTACGCGAAAGCGTCGATGTGGAGTGCAAACTGGCGCAGGGTAGAGATGGCAACGGCCATTGCCCTACGAGCATTTGGTCAACTTACAGCGCCTTTGCCAATACCGATGGCGGTGAAATATTCCTGGGGCTAGAAGAAGCGAAAGATGGCTCATATAAGCTAGCAGGAATCATCAATACCGATAAAGTACTCGATGAAATTTGGACAGGTTTAAACAACCCTGATCACGCTAATGCAAACATATTGCGACCTCAAGATGTACAGGTAATAACCATTGATGGCGTCAACCTCATTCACATCCATGTACCCAGAGCGAACCGCAGGCAGCGGCCTATCTATGTTGGCCGCAACCCTTTAGCAGGCACCTATCGCCGTTTTAACAGCGCAGACGTTAAACAGCCGGAGCAAATAGTCCGTCGAATACTTGCAGAGCAACTAGACGATAGTCGCGATGGCGGCGTGTTACAGCATTATGGCATCGACGATCTCGATGAACAAACTCTGGCAAATTACCGCCAACGCTACGCCAACCTACAACCAGACCACCCATGGAATAAACTTGAGACCGAAGGGTTCTTACGCAATATTGGCGCGATGCGTCGAGATCGCGAGACAGGTCACGCAGGACTGACAACAGCAGGGCTACTAATGTTTGGCAAGCTCTATGCCATTAAAGAGGCGCTGCCCTATTACATGCTGGATTATCAAGAGCGACCCGACGCGAAAACGGAACCCCGCTGGATAGATAGGGTAACCCTCGACGGTAGCTGGCCCGGAAATTTATTCGACTTTTATCAGCGAGTGATTCGTAAATTAACCGCTGACTTAAAAATACCTTTTGCCCTTAAAGGTGACGCCCGGCAAGAAGACACTCACTTACATACCGCACTGCGTGAAGCTTTGGTGAATACATTAGTTCATGCCGATTTTTCGGGTCGAGCTTCTGTTTTAGTGGTGCGCAGGCCCGACATGTTTGGATTTCGCAACCCCGGCAAAATGCGCGTTCCTATCGAAATAGCCACCAAAGGGGGGGAGAGTGACTGCCGAAACCGATTACTACAGGATATGTTCCGCTACGTCGGCCTAGGTGAGAATGCGGGTTCCGGCCTACCTAAAATTTTTGATGGCTGGGCGAGTCAACACTGGCGTAAACCACTTTTACGCGAGTTAGATGAACCTAACGAACAAACGATACTAGAGCTCCACACTATCAGCCTTATTCCAGAAGGTGCCTTTGAGGCACTAAGAGAGAATATTGGCGAGGACATATTCAGCTCACTCTCTGACACTGAACGCCTCATTTTGATCACGGCGCAGGTAGAACACACAGTAAGTCACCGACGATTGATGGAGATTTTGGACATTCATCCCCATGACTTAACCTCACAGCTCTCTCGATTGGTAGAAAAGAACCTGCTGTTTCAAGAAGGTAGCGGCCGTGGAACCATCTATTTCCTCCTTGAGGCGCGCCTAGAGGATGCTTTTAATGAGCTAAACGCCAAAACGACTCAAGGGGAAAGCTCTAGGGGTTTAGAAAATAGGTCTGGGGGTTTGAGCGAGAGCTCTGGGGGTTTGCAGGCACTTCAGAAGATAGCGGCGCCAGTGGCAAGCACTAAAAGGTGCCCTAAACAATTGGTGGAAGAGACGATTATCAAACTGTGTAGCGTAACCCCTCTTAGCCTGCCCACGCTTACAGACTTGCTTAACAGGTCTCAAGAGGTTGTCAGAAAAGATTACCTACAGCCAATGATCAAAGACCGACGCCTAAAATACCGCTATCCAACCAGACTCAACCACCCGGATCAGGCATACATTGCAAATGACGCCATAGAGCATTGAGAGCAGCGGACCTAAACGCTATTTCATTGCTAACTTGAGTCTTCCATAAAAGGCAAACTAACCAATTGAAAAATATAGATTTTCTTATTTCAGAGCAAATCGAAGCGGCTATTTTTTAAACACAAAAAGGCTACCCCCTCTGCCCCCGAAACCAGCTTGTGGAGCGTAAAACAGGGAATAGACTCCAACACCTGGTTTGTCGCGTTTGCAGACTCCGCAAATACTCACTGGGTTAAGCCAATAAGGAAAACACATGCTGACACTCCACCCCACCAAAGCACTCGTGGCCAAGCTTCCGGCATCCTCCGGGGGGCAGGTGCCGTTGGATGAATCCAGCCAGTGGTTGCAAGCGCAGGATGGCGAACCAAGCCCCCTTAGCGGCTGGCAGGGGCATTTGTTCACGCTTCAACGGCAGCAATGCGTATTGTTGGTTCACCAGGCAACCCGCTTCCCGGTACTGCTGAAGCAACTAACCAAACCAGATTTCGCCCGCTTTCACTGGCACTTTGTGGATGGCCTGATGAATACGTTGCTGAAATGTGGCGCCACCGACGCACAAATGACGGCCGCAACCCACCTGCTCCAGCCCCTTCAGCTTGCAGCGGGCACTGACCGCTCGGTGCAAAGCACGCTGAACCAAATGAAAGGTGAAGTTGAACACCTATTGCACTGCGACCAAATAGCACTCGGTGACTTGGCTGTATACCGCGTTAGCGCCAGATTGGCGCACAGGCCAACCTCTGTACAAGGGCAGTACATTTGGCCCGACAATCTGATGCTGGCGCTACTGGACGCCCATGCTGACAAAACACCAGAGAATGTGGTGCAATTGGGGGACTACACTGGCTGAATCACAGGTTTTAGCAGCACACAGTGCTTTTTCATCAAGGAGAAGATGATGGCCCAAACACCAAGAAGAGCAGACCACCAAAAAGCCGAGGACAAATTCCAAACCCTACGAGATATGACTTACGATGTCACTCGGCAGGAATTTGACGACATTACCGTCGGCAGCATATCGCTACAACTATGCCAAGAGGCCGACCGCTGGAAGCATCAGACCAATGGGCGACCACAACGGGCCTCTTGGGAATGGTGCAAAGAATACCCTTTCTATCAACGCCGGCCCAACCGGTTTGAAATTGCTCTATCAAAGGGCGGCGTGCTTGGCGCACTCTGTTATGGGCAGCTTTCAAAACAAGGCTCACGCCTGCGTATGAACCTGATTGAATCTACCCCTATCAGGCCCACTCCGCTTGGGCAGCGGGCGCTGCCTATTCTGTCCTTTGCAGCCGCTGTGTTTGCGGATATTTGTGGTGCCGATGAATTATGGGTGCTAGACCCGGACCCGAACCTCGAAGGACTGTACCAAAGTGAAGGGTTTGGGCAGCGCGAGATTTATCATGGCCGGCGGGTAGGACAGCGGAGGATTTTATGATTCCAGATCCAACAACAAAAGAAGGCATGGAAGAGATACAGCGCCGCATCAAGAAGCGTCGGCAGGAAGCCGCAGAAGCCCGAAAGCGTGCAACAGAAAACCCAGATGATGAACCCTCTGGAAAGCACACCATTCCATCAGACATCGACAGGCACAAGGACAGGAAGAATGATGACTAATCAACAAACGCCGGAACAAATAAAAGCACAAATTGCAGATAGAAAAGCAAGTATTCAGGAAAAGGCCAAACGGATAGAGCAAGCACTCAAAAAGAGTAAGCCCGGCTCCAAGAGTTCGTAACAGCGCACGAATACGGTAAGGAAATCGCAGGTGTCATTCAACGAAGCAAAACTCGAACAGGCCATTATTGAACTGCTCCAGGCACAAGGCTACCCCTATAGCCCAGGCTCCGAGCTCAAAAGAGGCCCAGCCGACGCTTTATTGAATGACGACCTGCGCACCTTTCTGCAAACCCAATATGCCGGCGACGCCATTACCGATACTGAGGTTGAGCAGGTGATTACCGGGCTTGAGCGCTTGCCCTCACTGGACTTGTACGACAGCAACCGCGCGGTTCACAAGCAGGTGGCGGACGGCTTTTTGCTGAAGCGGGAAGACCGCAGCAAAAAGGATTTATACATACGCCTGATCGATTATTGCGACACCCCCAGCAGCTATCAGAAGGAAGCCAAAGCGCTCCCCATGGTGGCCGATATTGCAAACCCTACCGACAACAACATTTACCGGCTGGTCAACCAGCTGGAAATCGAAGGTTCCGAAAAGCGCATTCCCGATGCCATTCTCTACATCAACGGCCTGCCGCTGGTGGTGTTTGAGTTTAAAAGCGCGGTGCGCACCGAGGCCACCCTTCACAATGCCTATAAACAGCTCACTAACCGGTATGCGCGCGACATACCGGAGCTGATGAAATACAACGCCCTGTGCGTGATTTCGGATGGTGTGAATTCTCGCATGGGCTCCCTGTTTGCCCCCTACGATTTCTACTACACCTGGCGCAAAGTCACCGGCAATGAGGCCATTGAACAAGACGGCATCAACGCCCTCCACACCATGATTGGGGGGCTGTTTAATAAACAACGCCTACTGGAAGTGATTCGACACTTTATTTATTTCCCCGATGTATCCAAACGCCAGGACAAGATTGTTTGCCGCTATCCGCAGTTTTACGCGGCCACGCGCCTGTATGACAACATACTGAAGCATCGCAAGCCTTTCGGCGATGGCAAAGGCGGCACCTATTTCGGCGCGACAGGCTGCGGCAAGAGCTATACCATGCTGTTCCTGACCCGGTTGCTGATGAAAAGCCTGACCTTTGAAAGTCCCACCATTGTGCTGATCACTGATCGCACCGACCTGGACGACCAGCTTTCAGGCCAGTTCACCAATGCCAAAAGCTACATTGGCGACAACACCGTGGTAAGCGTGGAGAGCCGGTCGCATTTGCGGCAGCTGTTGAAAGGGCGCCAATCCGGTGGTGTGTTTTTAACCACCATCCACAAATTCACCGAAGATACCGAGCTGCTGACCGACCGCACCAATGTGATTTGTATCAGCGATGAAGCCCACCGCAGCCAAACCAACCTGGACCAAAAGGTTCGTGTGACAGAAAAGGGCGTGGTGCGCACCTTTGGCTTTGCCAAGCATCTTCACGACTCACTGCCCAATGCCACCTACGTGGGCTTTACCGGCACCCCCATCGACGCCACCCTGGATGTATTTGGCGCGGTGGTAGATAGCTATACCATGACAGAGTCGGTCAAAGACGACATTACCGTGCGCATTGTGTACGAGGGCCGTGCCGCCAAGATTATTCTGGATAACGACAAGCTCCAGGAAATTGAAGCCTACTACGCCCAGTGCGCGGAGGACGGCGCCAACGAGCACCAGATTGAAGAAAGTAAAAAGGCCAGTGCCAACATGGGCGCCATTCTCGGCGACCCGGACCGGCTCAAGGCATTGGCCGCCGATTTTGTGGCCCACTACGAGCGCCGCCTGAGTGAAGGCGCAACCGTTAAAGGCAAGGCCATGTTTGTGTGTAGCAGCCGCCCCATTGCCTATGCGTTCTGGCAGGAGGTGGTAGCACTCAGACCCGAGTGGAACGAGATACGCGCCGCCGAGGAAGGGATCACCCTGACAGAAGCGGAAGCGCGGGAGATCAAGCCTATTGAGCGGATCAAAATGATCATGACTCGCGGCAAGGATGACCCCAAAGCCCTATACGACATGCTCGGCACTCAGGAGTACCGCAAAGAGCTGGACCGGCAATTTAAAAACCCGAAATCCAACTTCAAAATCGCCATTGTGGTGGACATGTGGCTCACCGGCTTTGATGTGCCCTTTCTGGATACCCTCTACATCGATAAACCCATTCAGCGCCACAACCTGATCCAGACCATTTCCCGAGTGAACCGGAAGTTTGCCGGCAAAGACAAAGGGCTGGTGGTGGATTACATCGGCATTAAAAAGCAGATGAACCTGGCACTGGCCCACTACAACAAGGCCGACCAGCAAAACTTTGAAGAAATCGCCCAATCCGTGATTGTGGCGAAAGACCACCTGGACCTGCTCAACAAGCTGTTCTACAAGTTCGACGCCCGCTCCTACTATACCGGCGAGCCCCTGGCACAGCTCAATTGCCTAAATAACGCGGCGGAGTACGCCCAGACCACCGACAAGACCGAAAAGCGCTTCATGGCCCTGGTAAAGCGCCTGAAGGCCGCCTACGACATTTGCTGCGGGTCTGAGGCCCTGACCGAACCCGAGCGGGACCAGATCCACTTCTACCTAGCCGTGCGCAGCATCCTGTTCAAGCTCACCCGCGGCAACGCCCCGGACACAGCCCAGATGAACGCCCGCGTACGGGAAATGATTGCCGAGGCGTTGAAGGCCGATGGCGTGGAGGAAATTCTCAAGCTTGGTGAGGACAAAGCCGGCCCCACGGATATTTTCGATGATGATTATTTAGCCAAAATCGAGAAGATTAAGCTGCCCAATACCAAGATCAAGCTCCTGCAACAGCTGCTGGCCAAAGCCATTGAAGACTTCAAAAAGGTCAACAAAGCCAAAGGCTCCGACTTTGCCCAGCGCTTCCAGCGGCTGGTGGAGAGCTATAACGAGCGCAAGGAAGACAATGTATTGGTGAGTGAGGTACTGGAAGACTTCTCCGACGAGATCATCGACCTGCTCAACGCCCTCAAACGCGAAAAAGCCTCCTTCGCTGACCTGGGCCTGGAACTGGAAGAAAAAGCCTTCTACGACATTCTGAAAGCCCTGGCAGTGAAATATGACTTTACCTACCCCGACGACAAACTCCTGAGCCTCGCCAAAGCCGTGAAGGCCATCGTGGATGACAAGGCCAAGTACACGGACTGGAGCCAGCGGGATGACATTAAGGCCGAGCTCAAGGTAGACCTGATACTGATATTAGCCAAGCACGGCTACCCGCCAGTGGATAGGGATGAGGTATATAAGGAGATTTTTGAGCAGGCGGAGAATTTTAAACGGAATCGACGAGCTTAAGCAGAATGGAAAACACTGAAGAAAAATCGCTTTTTATCTGGCTGCTCGAATTTGGTGAGAAGCATCAAGGCGGCACAACGCTGCATAGCGCAATTAATGGTGCGATCGAAGATAAACTGTTAAGCAGCAGAAGCCAAGCTGAGGCCAATACCATTAGCAATCTTTTCAAAGAATGCTTTGATGTCCCCGAATGGTATAAAAACCAAGAAAAATTTAACGATTCAGCAGTCTATTCACTTAAAAGCGAATACTATTTTCGGTTACTGGAATATCGAGAATTACAGCTAGCTCGAGAAGCCGCCAATAGGGCTGAAGATAATGCAAGATTCGCTCGAAAGCATGCGTCATGGTCCATAGGGTTGTCAGTGATTGCCGTAATTGCAGCAGTTGTTACACCATTCTTCATCGCTGGCTGGCAATCAAAGCAGCCTATAGCGCTAAACCAGGACTCCATTACAAAAATTGTATTACCGCTATTGGAAGCCAATAGGGCGCGGATTCCAGCCACCCAAGAAAAAGAACTTGCCCCACACGAGAACACAGGCACAGCGACGTCAGCGGAGGGGGCAGCGCAGGCTCTAGAAGGCGCCCAAAAGAATGAATCTAGCCAAAATGAGTATGGCTCACCCAATGAGGAGCCCAAGGGCAAGACTTCGAACACTGAGCATGAGGCTAACAAAGGCCGCACAGCCAATTTTAACGATACCAACGCTCCAGCGTTTTCTGAGAGTAGCGCAAGCGAGGGATCACTGTGAAGCAGCATCCCGTCCAGGTAGCACCACGGTAGCACCAATAAAAAAGGGTTAGCAGGCACTTACCTGCTAACCCTTTCAAATATGGTAGCTAGAGGCGGACTTGAACCGCCGACCCCAGCATTATGAGTGCTGTGCTCTAACCAGCTGAGCTATCTAGCCATATCTTTTCAAGCGGCCAGATGACCAGCTCAAAGAGGGCGCGAATTTTGGCAATTCACCCCCACCCTGTCAAGGCCTAAATTGTGCTTATCGGCCTTTTAATAGTGCCGCCAGCATAGAACCCAGCACCACCAGTGCAGCACCCAGCCAACTCAACCAATTCATGGGCTCGGCCACCAGGAAATGGGGTGCTAGCCAATCCAGCAACTGAACACACAAGAGCGTAATAACGGGCACCAAGGTAATGGTGGCACTCACCCGGCTTGCCTCCCAGTGCACCAGCGCATAGGCAAAGGTGCCATAGGCAATCACCGTGTTTAAGCCGGCAAACAGCAGGCCCCCCCAAGCGAAGGGGCTTAAATTTGCAAAACTTGCGAAATCGGAGGCGGGCGCAAAGGTGACGGCACCCACGGCAAATATCACCCACAAAATCTCCATAGAGGTGAGCGTGGTTTGCAGCTGCTTTTGAATAATGCCGTAAGCGGCCCACACTACGGCAGCCAGGAAGATTAGCAACAGCCCCCACACATACTGCCCACGGGCGGCCAGCAGTTCGGGCAAGCGCATATTAAAAAACAGTGCCAGGCCCAGCAAAAACAGCATCACCCCCACGCCCTGCCCAAACGAGAAGCGCTCATTAAAAATAAACAGGCTCAACACTAGCATCATCATGGGCGCCAGCTGGATCATTACCTGTGCGGCAGAGGCGGTGGTGTAATCAAGGCCCATTAAATACAGCAGAAAATTGCCCAGCAGGCACACAATAGCCACCACAAAGCGCCCTGCCATCGCCCGCTCAAACAACTTGCGCCAGCGAAAGCCCCCACTATATTGGATGTAAGTACCAATCAGCACCGCCGAGAGCACAAAGCGAAACCAGGTAATGGTGACGGCGTCCATCTCGGCCAGCACGCCCTTGAGCGCGATAGGCAAGAGCCCCCACATGAGTGCGGTAATTAACGCCAAGGCCAAGCCCAGCTGCCAGCGCCCGGTGATTGTGTGCACTTTGCATACTCCTGGTGGGAATTAAGAAGATTGGCCTTGGCACTCAAAAAATGAACCAAGTGAAGTTGGATAATACGCCTGAAAGACGAGCTGCGTGACGCCACCCTCAGCTTTGACTAAGGATTTAACACAGGCCTTTGCCAATTTTCAGTAAAAGTGCAGAATAAATGACTACAGGGTCTCATAAGGTCATTGACCTAATTGTGTAATCCTTTATGTTAGGGGCAATGGCAATATAAATTGCCACTGACGCTAACAATAACAATCCATCAGAGAGCCGATTATGACATCTCAAAAGAGCACGCTTAGCCAATTCGCGCCCAGTGCGTTGTCGCTGGCCGTTACCACCGTTCTAACCACCTTTGCCCTACCCACCCTTGCCCAAGACGACGCGAACTTCGCCCTGGAAGAGATAGTGGTCACTGCGCAAAAGCGCGCGGAATCTGTGGATGACGTACCGATTACCATCAACGCCTTTGCCGCAGAAGGTGTGCGCGATTTAGGTGCACAAAACGTGAACGACCTGGGCACATTTATCCCCGGCGTTGAAACCAACGTAGGCGATACCAGCCAGGCGAGCTTCACCATTCGCGGTATTTCAACCAACGACTTCGGCTCAGGCTCAGATCCGGCCGTTGCCGTATATGTTGATGGCGTTTACACCGGCCACGGCGGCAGCGCCCTGGTTAACTTTAACGACATCGACCGCGTAGAAGTGCTGAAAGGCCCACAGGGCACCCTGTTTGGCCGCAACGCCGCAGCCGGCGCCATCAGCATTAGCACCAAGGCCCCCTCACAGGAAACCGAAGGTTACGCCGATGTGCAGGTGGGCAACTACAACAAACAAAAAATATCGCTGGGCTTTAACACCGGCCTTACCGACACCCTGGCACTGCGCGTAAGCGGCTATGTAAACAGCCGCGACGGCTTCATTAAGAACGCCTCCAATACCGGCATTGCCGACGACAACCTCTGGGTTGAAGACGATCAGGGCCTGGTGGGTGCACTGCTGTGGCAACCCACAGAAAATACCGACATCACCCTGCGCGCTGACTACAACAAAGAAGACAGCGACGGCCCCATTGGCTCGAGCTTTACACTGGCCGAAAACGAAGACCAGCTGTTCGACAACTACACCACCGATAACGCAGGCTATAACGACCGCACCATTCGCGGCACCAGCCTCACTATCAGCCACGCGATGGAGGAGTACACCTTTACCTCCATCACCGCCAAGCGCGGCTACGAGTTCCACCAGAACGAAGAAGAAGACGGCACTGATAAGGCGCGCTTTTTCCTCACCACCGACACCATTGAAGAGCAATCGCAGTTCAGCCAGGAATTCCGCCTGAACTACGAAGACGAAAACCTGAAATGGTTTGTGGGCGCGAGCTACTTTAAAGACTCCATCGACCAAACTTACCTGGTTGACGCCACTACCATTACGCTGGATACCTTTTTTCTGGTTGATGCCTTCTCGGACCTGGTTGAAAACCCCGCAGCCTACGTAGACCAAAACCCCGCCTTCTTCGGTGGTGGCATGCAGGGCTTCCTCACCACGGGTATTGCGCCACAGCTGAACAGCCAATTACCACCGGGCATCAGCATGGAAGCGGTAGACATTGGCAACGCCACAGTAGCCAACCTGGATGCAGCAAATGGCGGCATTCCATGGCAAGAGGCCATGAATAATAGCCGCGAGCTAACCAGCTACGCTGTATATGGCGACGTAACCTACTCCTTTAGCGATCGCCTTGATGCCACACTGGGTTTGCGCTGGAGCAAAGACAGCAAAGATTTTGAAATCCAGTCTAACTACACCAACAACATCCTGATCCCGACCTTGACAGTAGCGGGCTTGGGCAGCGTGCCTACCAGTGCGGTACCCGGCTTGCCGCAGGCCATTCCCTTTGGCCTGATCTTCTTTGACGAGATTGGTGCACCCGGCAACCCAGAGAAGAAAAGCGATTCCTGGAGCTCTGTTGATCCGCGCCTGGTTGTAAACTACGCCATGACCGATGACGTAATGCTGTTTGGCTCTATCGCCAAGGGCTACAAGGCCGGTGGCTTTAACAGCCTGGGTGACGACCCAAGCTTCGACCCGGAAGATGTACTGAACCTTGAAGTGGGTGTGAAATCGAAGCTGATGGATGGCCGCATGCGTCTGAACGCCTCGGTGTACCAGTTCGACTACGACAACCTGCAAATCCTGAAACTTTCAGGCCCGGCGGGCGTGATCCCCACTTATAACATCAAAAACGCCGATGCCATGGGCCGCGGCTTTGAGTTTGAGTGGCAGTTCATGGCCACCGAGAACCTGGTACTGGGCGCCAACTACGGCTACGTATTCACCGAATACACCCGCTACGAGCAGTTTGAAGGCGATGCGCCCGGCTTCACCCTCAAGGGCGAGCCTTTGTCATCTATGCCGAAGAACAAGTTCAACGCCATGGGCGAATACAGCCTGAACTTTGCAGACAACCTGGTACTGCGCTTGCGCGGTGACTACAACTACACCGGCGACCGCGTGAACAACTCGGGCGTTGGTGCAGGCCAGGAAATCGAAGGCTTCCAGGTAATCAACGCACGCGCCACACTTGAGAACGACGCCGGCGATTGGTCTGTTGCGCTTTACGCCAACAACCTGCTGGACGAAGAGTACCTGTGGGACATTGGCGGCACTGGCGATGGCCTGGGCTCACCCGTTGCCACACGCGGCATGCCACGCATGTACGGCGTACAGGCGCGCTACAACTTCTAAGGCTTACATTTTGTAAACTTACGAAAATCTGAGGGGCTGTTATAGCCCCTCTTTTTTTTGAGCGAGGCTTACCGCCAAGAGGGCGCGATTTGCCTTACCAGAACGCTGTAGAGTTTCAGCTGCACTATAACGACATACATTCCGAGAGCATTATGGCCGAACTTATCACTGTGCTGGCCGCACCCCTGTACCTTATTCTGATTGGCTGGGAGCTGTGGGTAGACAAGCGCCGGGGCACGGGCTTCTACCGCCTGAACGATGCCATTGCCAGCATGTCGCTAGGGGTAATATCACGCACCCACCGCTTGGTAGTATTTGCCGTGGGTACTTATATTTTCACCCAGGTACTGCCCACCGCGGGCGATCAATTCTGGCGCGACAACCTATGGCTTGCCTGGCTAGTGGCATTTATCGGTTACGACCTTACCTACTACTGGAACCACCGGCTTAACCATGAAATAAACTGCCTTTGGGCCGGCCACGTGGTGCACCACCAAAGCGAAGACTACAACCTCACCACCGCCCTGCGGCAATCGAGCGGCGGTGTGTTTGATTGGATATTTTCAATCCCGCTCTACCTCACCGGCATTCCCGCAGACATTATTATCGCCAGCGCCGGGTTAAACCTGATTTACCAGTTCTGGGTACACACCCAGCACATCAATAGATTGGGTTGGATGGAAAAATGGTTTGTCACGCCCTCACACCACCGTGTGCACCACGCACAAAACCCGCTCTACTGGGATAAAAATTACGGCGGCGTGCTCATCGTTTGGGACAAACTGTTCAACACCTTTCAGGCCGAGCGCGACGATACCCCCATTATTTATGGCGTGAGCCGGCCGCTCAACACCATGAATCCGCTAAAGGCAAATCTGCAGGTGTGGTGGTACTTGCTGCGCGATGCCCTCTACTGCAAGAGCCTTTGGGATAAGTGCCGCATCTGGTTTATGCCCACCGGTTGGCGCCCGGCAGACATGGAAGCGCGCATTCCCATAGCGAAAACAGATCTGGCAAGTTTTCAGAAGTTCAACCCGGAAGTCGCGGGCAACATAAAGATATATGCGCTATTTCAATTTACCGCCGCATTCTTACTGGGCTTCAGCTTTATTTTTATGTTCAGCAACGAAACGCGCCTGATCACGCTGCTGGCAGCCTGGCTTTTCGTTACCTTGCCGCTCATCAGCACAGGGCATTTACTCGACGGCGGCAGCGCCCAATGGGAGCTTGTGCGGCTAGGCTTAAGCGCGTTGATCTTTGGGTTGTGCATTAACCAACTGCCTGGCGCGCCTTACAGCCAATGGTTTGCTGGCGGCTACCTGCTACTAAACCTTGGAGCGCTGGTGCTACTGATGAAACCTACCGCACCGCAAACAACCTAGCGCACTAAGCGCACACTTTAGTGCAGGCATAAAAAAGCCCCGGTAATCCGGGGCTTTTTATCAGGCTCGTCAAATAAGGTGCGTTAAAGCTACCTTAAACGTTAAACAGGAAGTGCAGCACGTCGCCATCTTTAACGATGTAATCTTTACCTTCTTTGCGCGATTTGCCCGCGGCCTTTGCACCCTGCTCGCCGGAGTATTCCACAAAGTCATCATAGGCGATGGTTTCAGCGCGAATAAAGCCACGCTCAAAATCCGTGTGGATCACACCTGCTGCCTGCGGCGCTGTGGCACCTACCGGGATTGTCCAGGCGCGCACTTCTTTTACACCGGCGGTGAAGTAGGTGTGTAGATTCAGCAAGCTGTAGCCTGCGCGAATCACGCGGTTTAAACCCGGCTCTTCCATACCCAGCTCAGCCAGAAATTCAGCTTTTTCATCGTCTTCAAGCTCGGCAATTTCAGATTCAAGCTTGTTACAAATAGGCACCACCACCGCATGTTCTTCAGCGGCAATTTTATTTACCACATCCAGATAGGGGTTATTTTCAAAACCGTCTTCATCCACATTGGCAATGTACATAGTGGGCTTGACGGTAAGCAAATTCAGTTCTTTTAAAGCCGCCAGCTCATCGGTGTCTAAACCGAAAGAGCGCAGAGGCTTGGCTTCATTGAGATGCGGCAGAATTTTTTCAAGTAACGCCTTTTTGGCGATGGCGTCTTTATCTTGGCCTTTGGCGGCCTTGGCGTAACGTGTGAGTGCGCGCTCGCAGGTATCCAGGTCTGCCAGGGCAAGCTCGGTGTTGATTACATCAATGTCGGCCGCCGGGTCTACCTTGTTGGCTACGTGAATAACGTTTTCATTTTCAAAACAACGCACCACGTGGGCAATGGCATCGGTTTCGCGAATGTTCGCCAGAAACTTATTGCCCAGGCCCTCACCCTTAGAGGCACCGGCAACAATGCCGGCGATATCGATGAACTCCATGGTGGTGGGCACTACACGCTCAGGCTTTACAATTTCTGCCAGCTTGTCTTGGCGCGGGTCTGGCACCGGAACCACACCCGCGTTGGGCTCAATGGTACAAAAGGGAAAGTTTTCTGCATCAATGCCCGCTTTGGTCAGGGCGTTAAACAGGGTGGACTTCCCCACATTGGGAAGGCCGACAATGCCGCAATTAAAACCCATAGCTGACTCCTTGGGGCGTCTATTTACGTGTGTGCAGCGAGCGCATAGCCGCTTCTAAATCGCCACTCACAATGGAATTGATTTCACGCAAGCTGTCGTAGATGGCGTCATCTATGAGCTGCTGCTCTGCCTGCGGTGCGCGCTTAAGTACATAGCCGGAAACCTGGCTGGCCTGGCCTGGGTGGCCAATACCAATTCTTAAGCGCATAAAATTTTTATCGTTTGCCAACGCACTGATGATATCGCGCAAGCCGTTGTGGCCACCGTGGCCACCGCCCACTTTCAGGCGGGCAACGCCTGGCGCCAAGTCTAGCTCATCGTGTGCGACCAATATCTGGCTGGCTGCGATTTTATAAAAACTCGCCAAGCCCCCCACCGATTGCCCACTGCGGTTCATGAAGGTGGTGGGCACCAGCAAACGGACATCTTTACCGTTAATAAAGGCGCGGCCGGTCAGGCCAAATAGCTTGCTGTCTGCTGCGAGTGTTACGCTGTGCTGTTTTGCCAGCTCAAAAACGAAATCGGCCCCTGCATTATGACGAGTCCGGTCGTATTCTTGGCCCGGGTTACCCAGGCCAACAATTAACTTTACGGATTCACTCATAGTGCAGGGGCCGAATTCAAACAGCCGTCGACTTATTCAGCGTCAGTTGCTGCTTCGCCTTCATCAGCTGCGTCTTCAGAAGCCATACCGCGTGGCTTGATGATGCTCACAACCGGCAGGTCGTGGTCGCCACCTTGGGCCAACGCGAGAGACTCAACGCCCTTAGGCAGTTTGATGTCTGAAATGTGCAAGCTTTCGCCAACGCCCAGGTCTGCCACGTCAACTTCGATGAACTCAGGCAGATCTTTTGGCAATACGTTGATTTCCAGATCGGTCAACAGGTGCGATACGATACCGCCACCCTGCTTAACGCCTTTGGCGGTAGCTTCGTTGATGAAGTGCAGTGGTACACGTACATGCATCTTCTGGCCACGAACAACGCGCTGGAAGTCGGCGTGCAGCACAACAGGCTTGGCTGGGTGACGCTGCAGATCCTTCAGGATTACGTCTTCTGCTTTGCCATCAACTACCAAAGAGATGATGTGCGAGTAGAAGGCTTCGTTTTCCAGGTGGTGAACCAGATCTTTGTGATCAATCTGAATGTTCTGTGGCTTAGACTTACCGCCGTAAATAATGGCGGGTACCTTTTCAGCAAGACGACGAAGGCGGCGGCTCGCACCTTTCCCTTCTACGTCGCGCTTTTCAGCGTTCAGTGTAAATGCATCAGACATTGATGTGTCCTCAATATGCCATCTTGACCTGCGACCAGTCGCGATGGATTTCAGTTATGCCGATTATCGGCGGTTAACACTCGTGCCGCCGCTTACATGCGGAACATGGCACTCAGCGATTCTTCATTGCTTAAGCGGCGCACCGCTTCAGCCAACATCTTTGAAAGTGTGAGCTGGCGAATGCGCGGGCACTCGGCGGCTGAGCCTTTCAAAGGAATGGAATCTGTCACTACCAGCTCATCCAATACCGAGCCGTTGATGTTCTCAATGGCGCGGCCAGAGAGCACCGGGTGGGTACAATAGGCCACCACTTTCTTGGCGCCGCGGTCTTTCAGTGCGGCAGCGGCACTGCACAGGGTGCCGGCGGTATCTACCATGTCGTCAATCAACAAACAGGTGCGGCCTTCTACATCACCGATCAGGTTCATCACCTCGGCCATGTTGGCTTTCGGGCGACGCTTATCGATGATGGCAAGTTCTATATCTAGCTGCTTGGCGATGGCGCGGGCGCGTACAACGCCGCCAATGTCGGGCGATACCACAACCAAGTCTTCAAAGTTTTGCTTTTCTATATCTTCAATCAACACAGACGAGCCGTAGACGTTATCTACCGGCACATCGAAGAAGCCCTGAATCTGCTCTGCGTGTAAATCCACGGTTAATACGCGATCAACACCTACGGCAACCATCATGTCGGCCACTACTTTGGCGGTAATAGGTACACGGGCCGAGCGCACGCGGCGATCTTGGCGGGCGTAACCGAAGTAAGGCAACACAGCAGTGATGCGTCCGGCTGATGCACGACGCAGCGCATCTACCATCACGATTAATTCCATGAGGTTATCGTTAGTGGGCGCACAAGTAGACTGCACCACAAAAACATCGCAACCACGCACATTCTCGTTGAGCTCAACGGACACTTCGCCGTCTGAGAATTTGTTGACGCTGGCATCGCCGAGCGGCAACCCCAAACTTTCAACGATTTTTTGCGTCAACGCGGGGTTCGCGTTGCCCGTAAAGACCATGAAATTGTTCACGAGGGGATTACCTTTGCTGCCAGTTAGCTATGAAGATTCAGGTTCTTTTGATGTCTGTGTCAAAGTCACTGAGTATAGAAATCAGATGCCTATCGCGGGTAATTCTAGTCAGAATTCTCTCAAAGCACCTTGATGAAAATGGCAGGGGCAGAAGGATTCGAACCTTCGCATGACGGGATCAAAACCCGCTGCCTTACCGCTTGGCTATGCCCCTGTATCGTCAATTTGCTGGAGCAGGCTATGTAAGGGTGATATGTTCACAGCTTGCGCTACGAACCCTTGCCACTGCTTTGGAAGAATGCACAAAACTGATTGTGCTGCTTCCGCTGTGGCGAAGGCGCAATACACACTGGCACCTGTTCCAGTCATCTGAGCTGCACCAAATTGATTAAGCCAATCAATGACTTGGCGCACTTGAGGGTGGAGCTTAACAACCAGCTCCTGGCAGTCGTTCTGGCCACCCTGCTCAAGAAAGGCCGCTACTGTAATGTTGGGCGTGCCTCTTGTCAAATCTTTGTGTGAAAATATTTCAGCAGTAGAGACGTGGCAATTGGGCGTAACTACCAAGTACCATTTTGGCTCCATCGCCACCGGCGTAAGTTGCTCGCCAACGCCTTCAGCCCAAGCCGTTTGCCCCATCACAAATACCGGCACATCAGCACCGAGCTGTAGGCCAACTTCCGCTAAATGCGGCAAACTCAAGCCGGCACCCCACAAATGATTTAATGCCACAAGGGTGGTAGCTGCATTGGATGACCCGCCCCCAAGGCCGCCCCCCATAGGGATGCGCTTGTCTACCCCGATGCGCACTCCCTGGGTATTGCCCGTGGCGTATTGCAAAGCACGCGCGGCACGCACTATCAGGTTATCTTCGGCTGGCACATCAGCCACCGGGTTGAGCAACACCACGTCACCTGAGTCGTTTGGCTCGAAGGTGAGGTAGTCGGCGTAATTTAATAATTGAAACAGCGTTTGCAGGTTGTGGTAGCCGTCAGGCCTCTGCCCGGTAATGTGTAAGCATAAATTGAGCTTTGCCGGCGCTGGCCAACGAACTGCAGCTTTTGTACCTAACACTAACTCTCTGCCCCCAATTGCCAATCGTTGATTACCAAAATTAACCGCACCCCTAAAGCCTTGGATTCCGCCTTCAGGCGGCCGGGCAGTGCATGGCCCTGCACCAGCTTATATTGGCTGTACTCAAGCTCCCAGCCATCTTGGCTCTGGCCCACCAACAGGCCTTGCTCGTTGCGCGCGATTTGGGCGCGCGCGCTGCCCGGTGCCGGCAGGCCTCGCACCCAGTATTCCAGCGCGGCCATGGGCAACTGCCAGCCAAATGCCTTCTGCACTAACTCTGTTGCATTGCGCGCATAGCGAACCTGGTCGCCCTGGGTGAGCTTAACCCCTTGCGCGCTGCCGTTAATCTTGGCACTGCCTTGGCCCAAAGGCCCTTGCATACGGATGCTGTATTGGCCGGGTGCCTGATCCCAATTCACATAGGCACTGCCGCTGTCACCCGGGGCACGCACGCCCAGCTTGCCATCAAAGCGCCACTGATCGATTGCCAGCAAGGCTTGCTCGCGCTCATCGAGCACCCAACCTGCCGGTAGCGGCTGCAGGCGTGTGCAAGCGGTCACAGCGAACACCATCCACAGTGCAATTACGCTTTTTAGCCCAGCCGCGTGTAAGCACTTACTCATCGGCAGGCTCTGCCCCCAGGCGCTTCATGGCGTTGGGAATAATGCTATTGCGCGGGTTCAGCTCAATGCCGGCCTGCCACACTTCCAGCGCTTCTTGCTGCTGGCCGGTAACCCAGAGCACCTCGCCCAAGTGCGCTGCTATTTCCGGATCAGGGTAGAGTTTGAGCGCTTCGCGCAGGCGCAGTATGGCCTCGGCATAATTGCCCAAACGGTATTGCACCCAGCCCAGGCTATCAATAATGGCGGCGTCGTCCGGCTTTAGCAGGTGCGCCTGCTTAATGAGTTCATAGGCCTCCTGGTAGCGCTCGGTTCGGTCTGCCAGGGTATAACCTAGGGCATTGAGCGCGGTGGCATTGTTTGGCTCAAAGCGGATAACCCGGCGCAGGTCACGCTCGGCCAGATCGATCATATCGCGACGCTCGTTTACCAGCGCCCGGCTGTACAGCAGTTGAGTACTCTCGGGCAACTGCGTCAAACCCTGAGTGAGTACTTGCTCTGCGGCATCAAGGTGGCCGTATTTCGCAAGTATTTCAGCCTCCAGTGCATAGAGCCGCTCATGGGTTTGGGGCACCTTGGCACGCACGGCTTCCATGCGCGTATGGGCAGGCTCCAGCTCACCGGCGGCCACCAGAATCTCTAGCGTTTGCACCAGCGCAGGCATGAAATCGGGGCCGATTTCCACCTTTAAATAATGGTTGAGTGCCGATTGGTAGTCCCGCTGCTCCTGCGCGATGCGGGCAAGGTAATAGTGCGCCGTTGAGCGGCGGCGCTCTACATCGAGCAATTCAGCGAACAGCACTTCGGCCTCATCAAAGCGCTGCTGCTCAAAACGAATTAACCCCAAAGACAACTGCAAATCTACATCGCCCGGGTGATCTGCCAGCAGCACTTCGAACTGTTCTGCTGCCTTTTCAAGATCTGTTGAGGCAAGCAGCCTGGCATACTGCAAGCGCAAACGCTGATCTTCCGGCGAGGTGTCTACCAGTACCGCCATCTGGCGCAGCGCACCCACCTGATCACCCGATTGATAACGCAAACGCGCCTGCAGTGCCTGCGCCTGATTGCTGTCGGGCTCCAGCGCAACGGCCTTGGCGACGGCCGCAAGCGCCGGCTCAAACTGCCCCTGCTGCTGGTAAGTAAGCGCTAACGCCATCCACAAAGGCTGCTGATCTGCATGGCTTGCCTCCAGCGCCTGCAGGCCGGCCAACAACTGCTCGCGCTCTATATCTGTGCCCTTGCCTGCAAAGGCAGCCACAGTTTGCAACAGCAGGGGGTTGCCTTTCGCTAGCAGGTACTCTGCGTGGGCGAAGGCCTCGTTCAAGCGGCCTGCCTCGGCAAGCTCGCTTGCCGCCAGCACCCGCGCTTCGTTGTTGCCTGGCTCAAGTTCCACCCACAGCACCGACATTTCAAGCGCTGCGCGATGCTCCTCCATAAAGCGTGCAATGCGCGCGGCGCGCGCCACCACGCCAAGATCGCGGGTTTCATAGGCCTGTTGTACGTAGTTGGATAACGCAATATCAAAGCGCTGCTGGTGGCCGGCCAGCTCCGCCACCATGAGGGAATAGAGCGTATCTGGGGCAAAGGGCCGCTCTTTTACAGGCTCTGGGGCGGGCTCTACCGGCTCGGGCGCTGGCTGCGCCTGCGCTTCTACCACTTCGGGCTCAGGGGCCTGGGTAGCACAACCGGCAACCAACGCCAGGATTCCAAGGGCAACAAACAAAGCTGTAGGTTTCATAAGACTCCGAATTCAATGCCGCCCTAAATTTGGGCCAGCAGCGCCAGCACACAGGCCGACCTTAGCGAGGGTTTATCCATAACCGAATGCAATAAGCGCAGATTACCATGGCCAACAAGCCTGCCCTAGGGGCGCACCGGCAACTGCTACTATTTTAGACCAGCAGATGCCGGTGCCTTGTACTTGTCACAGCGGCTCGCAAACGGGACAATTGGCGCCCATTCACCGCAGCAGACGTTCGCCATTCATGACCTTTCTGGCCTTAGGTATCAATCACCACACGGCGCCCCTGGCGCTCCGTGAGCGCGTGGCCTTTGCACCAGAGGCGGTGGCCGGGGCCCTGCAACAGGCCAGGCAGGCACTGGGCACGCAGGATGTGGCCATTCTTTCTACCTGCAACCGTACGGAAATATACACCTTTGCCAATATTGAGACCGGCAAACTGGTGGAATGGTTCGGCCAATACCATCAAATACCCGCTGAAGAGTTACTCCCCTACCACTATGTGCACCAGGGCGAGGCGGCCATTGGCCACATGATGCAAGTGGCCTGTGGCCTGAATTCACTGATATTGGGTGAGCCGCAAATTCTTGGCCAGATGAAATCGGCCTATGCGGTGGCCTGCGAAGCCGGCACTGTGCAAAGCCCCCTGCACGCGGCCTTCCAGCATATTTTCAGCATTGCGAAAAAAGTGCGCACCGAAACCGCCATCGGCGAAAATCCGGTGTCGGTAGCCTACGCCGCGGTGAGCCTTGCGCAACAGATTTTTGCCGACCTTCGCCAGCAATCTGCGCTGCTCATTGGTGCCGGCGAGATGATTGAACTGGTGGCACGGCACCTGCGCGAACAGGGTGTGCGCAACATCACCGTGGCCAACCGCACACTGTCGCGAGCTGCAGATTTGGCCGAGCGCTTTGGCGCCACCCCGATTTTACTTTCAGACATCCCAACGGTGCTGCACAACGCCGACATGGTGATTTCATCCACCGCCAGCCAGCTGCCCATTCTAGGTAAAGGTGCCGTGGAAACGGCGCTGAAAAAGCGCAAGCACAAGCCGATTTTTATGGTAGATATTGCCGTACCACGCGATATAGAGCCACAGGTTGCCGAGCTTGATGACGTGTTCTTATTCAGCGTGGATGATTTAAAAGAAGTCATCGACGAAAACCGGAAATCCCGCGAAGAAGCCGCCGATGCCGCGCGCACCATTATTAATGAGGGTGTGCTTAAGTTTACGCGCCAACAGGGTGTGCAGGGCGCACGCGATGCCATTCGCGCGCTGCGCTCGCAAGCCGAGGCAATAAAATCCCAAGAGCTTAAAAAAGCCCTTAATGCGCTAAACGGTGGCGCAAACCCCGAGCAAGTGCTGGCTCAGCTGGCCAACGGCTTAACCAACAAAATTCTCCACCAACCCACCACAGCTCTGCGCGATGCAAGCGCCGAGGGCCGTGAAGATTTAATAACACTCGCCTATGAGCTGTTTGCCCTTGATGCAAATAAGCCGGAGTAACTACTAGCCATGAAAGATTCTATTCGGCTCAAACTTGAGTCACTTACCGACCGCTATGAAGAAGTGTCGGCGCTGCTGTCTGACCCAGATGTGATTAGCGATCAAAATAAATTCCGCGAGCTGAGCAAGGAATACGCTGAGCTTGAGCCCGTTGTGCAATGCTTCAACAGATTTCTTTCGCTCAATGAAGATATTCTGGAAGCCCGCGAGCTCATGAAAGACGGCGATCCCGAAATGCGCGAAATGGCCCAGATGGCCCTCGAAGAGGCGCAAGAACAGCTGGCACCGCTCGATAGCGAACTGCAACTGTTGCTGCTGCCAAAAGATCCGAACGATCACAAAAACGTGTTTCTTGAAATTCGCGCGGGTACCGGCGGCGATGAAGCGGCGATTTTTTCGGGCGACCTGTTCCGCATGTACAGCAAATATGCCGAATCGCGTAAATGGCGCATTGAGGTGCTGAGCGAAAACGCCGGCGAGCACGGCGGCTATAAGGAAATCATCACCCGGGTTGTGGGCCAAGGTGTTTACTCCCAATTAAAGTTTGAATCCGGCGCTCACCGCGTGCAGCGAGTGCCTGAAACCGAATCTCAAGGGCGCATTCACACCTCGGCATGCACTGTGGCGGTAATGCCAGAGGCCGATGAGCTTGAAGAAGTGAACATCAATAAAAACGAATTGCGCATAGACACCTTCCGCTCATCGGGTGCAGGCGGCCAGCACGTTAACACTACCGACTCCGCCATTCGCATCACCCATATTCCAACGGGCATTGTGGTGGAGTGCCAAGACGAGCGCTCGCAACACAAAAACAAAGCCCGTGCCATGAGCCTGCTTGCCTCAAAACTTGCCAGTGCCCAGGAAGAACAAGCAGCAGCAGCCATGGCCAGCGAACGCAGAAGCCTGGTGGGCAGTGGCGATCGTTCCGAGCGCATTCGCACCTACAACTACCCGCAGGGGCGCGTAACCGATCATCGCATCAACCTCACGCTGTACAAGCTTTCAGAAATTATGGAAGGCAAGCTTGATGAAGTGGTACAACCACTGGTGCAGGAATATCAGGCCGATCAACTGGCAGCACTTGCTGATAAATCCTGATGGCCACGGTGGCAGACCTGCTGCAACAAGCACGCTCCCTTACCGATGTAAGCGACACAGCACGGCTGGATACAGAGCTGTTGTTGTGTCGTGCGCTTAACAAAACGCGCAGCTTTTTATACACCTGGCCTGAAAAGCAAGTAGACCCAGCCGCCGCACTCGAATTTAATGCATTGCTCAAGCGCCGCCAAAAAGGCGAGCCCATTGCCTACATTCTTGGCCAGCAGGAATTTTGGTCTCTGCCATTGGCGGTTGCGCCCAGCACCTTGATCCCCCGTGCCGACACAGAGACACTCGTCGCCTGGGCACTGCAGCGTAAATTGCCTGCAGGTGCACACGTTGTAGACCTAGGCACAGGCACCGGTGCCATTGCGTTGGCTTTGGCGCACGAAAGGCCCCAATGGCAGCTCACCGGTGTAGACCTCTCGCACGAAGCCGTCGCCCTCGCGCAAACCAACGCCGCGAATTTAAATATCAATAACTGTACTTTTTTGCAGGGCAGCTGGTATGAACCATTGGATAGAGGGCAGTTTCATTTAATTGTTACCAACCCACCCTACATAGACGCCACAGATCCGCATTTGGCGCAAGGTGACGTGCGATTTGAGCCACACAGCGCGCTGGTTGCGGCAGACCAGGGCCTGGCCGATTTAAAAACAATTGCCGAAGGCGCGTGCAACGCCCTGCATCCCGGAGGCTGGCTCGGCATGGAGCATGGCTTTGCGCAGGCTCCAGCGGTGCAATCGCTTTTGCAGAGCCTTTGCTTTAAACAGGTTGCCAGTGAGTCAGATCTTGGCGGCCAGCCGCGTATTACCTTTGGGCAATGGCCGGAGTAGCCTGAATGGACGACGAAAGTTTACTGCGCTATAGCCGCCATTTACTGCTTGAAGAGCTCGACATAGACGGCCAGCAAAAGCTCATTGATGCCCATGTTTTGATCATTGGGCTTGGCGGCTTAGGTTGCCCCGCAGCACTTTATCTGGCCGCCAGTGGTGTAGGCCAACTGACACTTGTGGATCACGACACAGTGGAACTCAGCAACCTGCAGCGGCAGATAGCCCACACTGAACAATGCATTGGGCTTGCCAAGGTTGAATCTGCGAAAGCCCAAATTCACGCGATCAACCGCCACGTGAAAGTGAATAGCGTGCACACGCGCCTAAGTGATTCAGCACTGGCAAAGGCCGTTGAAAGTGCAGATCTTGTACTCGATTGCACCGACAACTTCGATGCCCGCTTTGCCATTAACCAAGCCTGCGTAGCCACCCAAACGCCACTTGTTTCCGGCGCCGCTATCCGCTGGGAGGCACAAGTGGCCGTGTTCGCCCCGGCGCTCGGTGGCGCATGCTACGAATGCCTGTACAAGCCGGGAGCAAATATTCAGGCGAGCTGCGCAGAATCCGGCGTTATCGCGCCCCTTGTCGGCATCATTGGCAACCTGCAGGCCCTTGAGGCTATCAAGCTCCTGACCGGGGTAGGCCAACCACTTGTAAACCGCCTGCTGCTGCTAGACGCCAAAACATTGCAATGGCGCGAGATCACCCTAACGCGCGATCCAAGCTGCAGTACCTGTAGCATTCATCGATAAATCGCGGCAGAATAAAGCACCAATAAATTCGATCTAGGGAAGGAATAGTGGAACAAGTCTACGATATATACCTTACCGGTGATTTCACCGAAGGCACCAAACCAGAAACCGCCATTGCCGCATTTGCGCGCGCAGCCGGCCTCTCAAGCATCAAAGCAAAAAGTCTCTTCGATAACGCACCCAGCCTGATTAAAAAAGGCGTGGCCGAGGCCACAGCCAAAGCCTACCAGGCCAAGCTGCAGTCAATCGGCATTATTACGCGCCTGGAGGCCGTAGAGGCCACTAGCGCAGCTGCCGCACCTGTGCCAAGCCCGGCTACAGCTGAGGCCCACGCAGATGTGCAGGCCAGCAACCCCAACAGCCGACGCCTTGTGCCATTTGTGTTCAGTGGCGAAGGCTATGAATTTTTCAAAATCTGGATTGTAAATATCCTTTTGGTAATGGTTACCCTGGGCATCTACGCACCCTGGGCTAAAGTGCGCACCACACAATATTTTTACGGTAATACCAATTTGGATGGAGCGACCTTCGCGTTCACGGCAGACCCGGTAAAAATGCTCATTGGCCGCTTGATCGCTTTGGCGCTATTGATTGCCTACATGGTTGTCAACGCGCTTTCGCCCATCGCCGGCATTGTGATTGGTATTGGCCTGTTTTTCCTATTACCTTGGGTGGCCAACCGGTCCATGGCGTTTTATGCGCGCAACACCACCTACCGCAACATTCGCTTTGCGTTTGAAGGCGACTACTGGAATGCATTCAAAACGTTCATCCTGTGGCCCCTTGCCGGCATGCTAAGCCTTATGCTGTTAATGCCATTGGCTATCAAAAAACAACAAGAGTACGTGATTAACCGGCACCGTTACGGCAACAAGAGCTTTACCTTTGATGCCAAAACCGGCGCCTTTTACAAGCTGTTTTTGATCGCCCTGGGTATTTTTGTTGTGGGTATAATTGCAGGCTCCGTACTTGGCTTCGTACTGAAGCCGCTGTCGGTTGTAGGTGTAATGATTGCCTATGTGTTGAGCATTCTTTACTTCATGGTCGGCCTAAACAACATCATCTTCAACAACAGCTCAATTGCCGAGCACAATTTCAAAGCCAATTACGAGCTGAAATCTTTCTCGCTGTTGATGGTCGGCAACTTTCTGCTGACGGTGATTACCTTCGGCCTCTATATTCCCTGGGCCTTGGTGAAGCTTGCTAATTACGCAGCCAACCATACACAGCTAGACGTTCAAGGTGACCTTGATAAGTTTGCCGCTGTTAGCCAGCCAGACCCATCGGCATTTGGTGAAGAATTTGGCGATGTCTTCGACATGGAGGTTGGGTTTTGAGTGAACCCCTCACTCTTGAAGGCACCTGGCAAGACGGCGCTTCTAGCGCCTCTTGCCAGGCGAAGCTCTTTTTTATGGGCGATAAAGTTACCCTCCAGGCAACCAATGGAGACTACTTCGAAAGCACCTTAACAGAGCTTAAGCTGTCGCCCTCCATCGGCCGCACGCCTCGCTATATTTCGTTTGAAAACCACCACGGCCAGTTTGAAAGCCTCCAGTTTGATCTGCTAACAAAGCTTGATGAGCGCATTGGCAGCCCGGCCATGCAGCTTATTCACCGGCTGGAAAATCACCTGGGTTTGGTGTGTCTCGCTACCGTTGCAGTATTGTTTGCATGCTTTAGCTATTTTTACTGGGGCGTACCTTATGCAAGTAAGGTGATTGCCAACAACCTGCCCGAAAGCACGCTGCAACAAGCCGCGGATGAAACCTTTGAGATTCTACGTGTACGCTATCTTGAGCCCACTGCACTCAGTGAAGAAACCCAGGCACGGTTAAAATCAAAAGCACAGGCCTTCGCGCCCGATTACTCCATAGAAAAACTCCATTTCTTTGCAAGTGATAAATTGGGTGCCAACGCATTGGCACTGCCCGACGGGACGATCATCTTCACAGATGAGCTCATCGCATTAACCGATGGCAACGATGATGAAATGCTGGCGGTATTCGGGCACGAGCTGGGCCATTACCACCAGCGCCATTCATTGCGCCAGCTATTGCAGAATTCGGCCATCGCCGTCACCATCGCCATGGTTGGTGGTGATGTGAGCGCACTGGGTGATTTGGTGCTTACCTTGCCCGTAGTGTTTAGCCAGCTTGCGTTTTCACGTAAGTTTGAACTGGAGGCAGATAGCTACGCAGGCGACATGCTTGAGAAAAACGGGCTCGAGCGAGAAGCCTTTGTAAGTATTCTCACCAAGCTGCACAACCACTACAAGCTTTGCAAATCAGGCGATAAGGATTGTGAAGAAAGGGCCAGCATCATGAAGTATCTGAGCACACATCCTCATTTAGAGCTGCGCATTAAAGCTGTTAGCGGTGAAACACAGCCCTAAGCTTTAAGGGCATTAAGAGATCCGCTGAATATTTTTCAAACTACCCAAAGCCCGCATCACCGCGGGCTTTTTTATGCCCGCAATCAAGCGCGAAGCAATGTAATAGCTACCCTCACCTTCGGCAAACACAGCCAGGCCCGACCATCCGCTGAAAAAATTGAGAGCGGTGCTCTCACTACAAGCGCTACGTGGGAGATGCGTTTTAGCTGGCAGAAGAGTGAGCCGAGCAACGGCTAATCATCGCTGCGCGTGATGCGGCATACCGACGCTGACGCGCCCCTACGCAGTGCGGTGCGGCCGGCGAGGTGCGGCCGGCAAGGTGCGGCCATCCGCTTGCAGCACAAGCTAGGTCGCATGGGCCCGGTATTTAGTGAAAATAAGAAATCGTGTTCCAAAAAAACAAAACCCCCGTGGGAATCCAGCGGGGGTTTTGTTTTTTAGAAGCTTGACGACCGGCTGTCGCCGGCCCGGCCCAATGCTAGCATTGGGCGTTCGCCATTCGCAAATTGTTTGGTCCGACACTTCGGTTTGCGTCGCTGCGCGTGATGCGGCATTCCGACCATGGCTCACCCGACTCTCGCATGGGGGCGAGACGGGACGGCCACCCGGGCGCGTTTAGGTTGCGACCAGCAACCTGCGCTGGCTCGCGCGGCCAGCTATGCTGGTCGCCGGACCGCCGGTCCGACGCCTCGGGAGCGGCCCCATGACCGCCAAGGATGGCGGGAATGCCGAACATGCAGGAGCATTATTCGGCCAGGTAAAGAGAGGGTGGTGCGGCACTCCGACTTTCCCCAGGTGGGAGTAGGACATTGCCCACCTACATCCCAGACAAAGAAAAACGCCCTGCAGGATAACCTACAGGGCGTTTTAATTTAGAAGCTTGACGATGTCCTACTCTCGCATGGGGAAACCCCACACTACCATCGGCGCTAAGTCGTTTCACTACTGAGTTCGGAATGGGATCAGGTGGTTCCAACTCGCTATGGTCGTCAAGCAAACTGGTTTGGTCTGTGGCTGGTCTTACCTGAGTTATCAGGGCCTCTTCACTGAACCAAATAGGGTGGTAAATGACCTCCAGGGATGGAGGGAATCAGGGTAATGCAGGAGCAATTACCGTGATCAAGCTGTAATCTTTGCTGGATGAACGGTGGTCAACACACGTGTTCAACTTCATTTGCTTTGCCTTTCGGCTGTTACGTATTTCTTCAGATCGTTGGCCAATCAAACAGACTTTCGTGTCAGTCAACACAATCGTTTCTGTTATATGGTCAAGCCTCACGAGCAATTAGTACGGGTTAGCTCAACGCCTCGCAGCGCTTCCACATCCCGCCTATCAACGTCGTAGTCTTCAACGGCTCTTTAGGAGACTTAAAGTCTCAGGGAGAACTTATCTTGAAGGAGGCTTCCCGCTTAGATGCTTTCAGCGGTTATCCCGTCCGAACGTAGCTACCCGGCAATGCCATTGGCATGACAACCGGAACACCAGAGGTTCGTCCACTCCGGTCCTCTCGTACTAGGAGCAGCTCTTCTCAATTCTCCAACGCCCACGGCAGATAGGGACCGAACTGTCTCACGACGTTCTAAACCCAGCTCGCGTACCACTTTAAATGGCGAACAGCCATACCCTTGGGACCGGCTTCAGCCCCAGGATGTGATGAGCCGACATCGAGGTGCCAAACACCGCCGTCGATGTGAACTCTTGGGCGGTATCAGCCTGTTATCCCCGGAGTACCTTTTATCCGTTGAGCGATGGCCCTTCCATACAGAACCACCGGATCACTATGACCTACTTTCGTACCTGCTCGACGTGTCAGTCTCGCAGTCAAGCTGGCTTGTGCCATTACACTAACCTCCTGATTTCCGACCAGGATTAGCCAACCTTCGTGCTCCTCCGTTACTCTTTGGGAGGAGACCGCCCCAGTCAAACTGCCCACCATGCACTGTCCGCAACCCGGATAACGGGCCGACGTTAGAACCTCAAACATACCAGGGTGGTATTTCAAGGACGGCTCCACCACAACTAGCGTCATGGTTTCAAAGCCTCCCACCTATCCTACACAAATAGGTTCAAAGTTCAGTGCAAAGCTACAGTAAAGGTTCACGGGGTCTTTCCGTCTAGCCGCGGGTACACTGCATCTTAACAGCGATTTCAATTTCACTGAGTCTCGGGTGGAGACAGCGCCGCCATCATTACGCCATTCGTGCAGGTCGGAACTTACCCGACAAGGAATTTCGCTACCTTAGGACCGTTATAGTTACGGCCGCCGTTTACCGGGGCTTCGATCAAGAGCTTCGCATAAGCTAACCCCATCAATTAACCTTCCGGCACCGGGCAGGCGTCACACCCTATACGTCCACTTACGTGTTTGCAGAGTGCTGTGTTTTTAATAAACAGTTGCAGCGGCCTGGTTACTTCGACCACCAACAGCTTACGGGGCAAGCCCTTCACCGTCAGTGGTGCACCTTCTCCCGAAGTTACGGTGCTATTTTGCCTAGTTCCTTCACCCGAGTTCTCTCAAGCGCCTTGGTATTCTCTACCTGATCACCTGTGTCGGTTTACAGTACGGTTCTTTGTTACCTGAAGCTTAGAAGCTTTTCTTGGAAGCATGGCATCAACCACTTCGCTCAATAAATTGAGCTCGTCATCAGTTCTCAGCCTTAGGAATCCGGATTTGCCTAAATTCCCAGCCTACAACCTTAAACACGGACAACCAACGCCGTGATGGCCTAGCCTTCTCCGTCCCTCCATCGCAGTAACAAAAAGTGCAGGAATATTAACCTGCTTCCCATCGACTACGCATTTCTGCCTCGCCTTAGGGGCCGACTAACCCTGTCCCGATTAACGTTGGACAGGAAACCTTGATCTTCCGGCGGGGGAGTTTTTCACTCCCCTTGTCGTTACTCATGTCAGCATTCGCACTTCTGATACCTCCAGCATGCCTGACAACACACCTTCAACAGCTTACAGAACGCTCCCCTACCCCGTGTCATAAGACACAGCCACAGCTTCGGTTGCTAATTTAGCCCCGTTACATCTTCCGCGCAGGCCGACTCGACTAGTGAGCTATTACGCTTTCTTTAAAGGATGGCTGCTTCTAAGCCAACCTCCTAGCTGTCTAAGCCTTCCCACATCGTTTCCCACTTAATTAACATTTGGGACCTTAGCTGGTGGTCTGGGTTGTTTCCCTCTTGACGACGGACGTTAGCACCCGCCGTCTGTCTCCCGGATAGTACTCACTGGTATTCGGAGTTTGCATGGGGTTGGTAAGTCGGGATGACCCCCTAGCCCAAACAGTGCTCTACCCCCAGTGGTATTCGTCCGAGGCTCTACCTAAATAGATTTCGGGGAGAACCAGATATCTCCGGGCTTGATTAGCCTTTCACTCCGATCCACAGGTCATCCCCTAATTTTTCAACATTAGTGGGTTCGGTCCTCCAGTCAGTGTTACCTAACCTTCAACCTGCCCATGGATAGATCGCCCGGTTTCGGGTCTATTGCCAGCGACTAAAACGCCCTATTAAGACTCGGTTTCCCTACGGCTCCCCTAAACGGTTAACCTTGCCACTGACAATAAGTCGCTGACCCATTATACAAAAGGTACGCAGTCACACCACGAAGGTGCTCCTACTGCTTGTACGCATACGGTTTCAGGTTCTATTTCACTCCCCTCACAGGGGTTCTTTTCGCCTTTCCCTCACGGTACTGGTTCACTATCGGTCAGATGGGAGTAT
>NZ_CP090959.1:3760000-3964050 GCF_024138675.1 Simiduia sp. 21SJ11W-1
CGAGAGCGGGAACACCAGCAGGCGGCCCTCGTTACTCACCGCCGCCAGCAGCGCATTGGCGGCCTCACCCACCGGGCAAGGGGCCATAATCCGCGCACCTTTGGGCAGGGTAACGAGCGCTTTACCGGCGCGGTTTTTAGAGGCCATATCGGCAAGCTTGCCCACAAAGCCGTAACCGGCATCAGAGGCCAGCAGCACCCGCTCGTCATCGGTACCCATGAGCGCGCCTTCAAAGGTGGCACCACTGGGCGGGTTCAGGCTGCCGGTGATGGGTTCGCCTTGGCCGCGCGCCGAGGGCAAGGTGTGGCTAGCCAGCGAATAGGAGCGGCCGGTGGAGTCGAGCAACAACACCGGCTGGTTGCTCTTGCCGCGCACCGCCAGTTTGAATTTATCGCCGGCTTTATAGTTGAGGGCAGCCGGGTCTATGTCGTGGCCTTTGGCGGCGCGAATCCAGCCTTTTTCAGAAATCACAACAGTAATCGGATCGGCAGACATCAGCTCGGTTTCGCTAAAGGCCTTGGCCTCTTCGCGCTGGACTATGGGCGAGCGGCGGGCGTCGCCGTGGGCTTCCATCACGGCCAGCAATTCTTTTTTCACAAGGCTTTTCAGGCGCGTGGCAGAGCCCAGGGTTTTTTCCAAATTGGCGCGCTCTTTTTCCAGCGCTTCCTGCTCTTGCAGGATTTTCATTTCTTCCAGGCGCGCGAGCTTGCGCAACTTGGTTTCCAGAATGTATTCCGCTTGCGCTTCATTAAGGTTAAAGCGCGCCATCAGCACGGGCTTGGGCTCGTCTTCGGTGCGGATGATGTGAATCACTTCATCCACATTCAAAAACACAATCATCAACGCAGCCAAGCGCTCCAGGCTCTCGTTGACCTTTTCCAAACGATGCTGCAAGCGCCGGCGGGTGGTCACCAGGCGGAAGCTCAACCACTCGCTCAACAAGGTGTTGAGCGGCTTCACGGCCGGCCGCCCGTCGATGCCAATCATGTTCATGTTGATGCGGTAGCTGCGCTCGAGATCGGTGGTGGCAAACAGATGCTGCATCATCTGTGCAAGATCCACCCGGTTTGAGCGCGGCACAATCACCAGGCGGGTGGGGTTTTCGTGATCTGATTCATCGCGCAAATCTGCCACCATGGGCAGCTTTTTGGCCACCATTTGCGCAGCAATTTGCTCCAGTAGCTTGGCGCCACTCACCTGATGGGGGAGCGCGGTTACCACCACATCGCCGTCTTCTTCTATCCACACAGCCCGCATGCGCAAACTGCCGCGCCCGGTTTCATACATTTTTACAATGTCTTCGCGCGGCGTGATAATTTCGGCTTCGGTGGGCATATCCGGGCCGTGAATAAATTCACACAGCTCGCGCACATTGGCCTGGGGGTTATCAATTAAATGTACGCACGCACTCACCACCTCGCGCAGGTTGTGCGGCGGGATGTCGGTGGCCATACCCACGGCAATGCCGGTGGTGCCATTGAGCAGCACGTTGGGCACCTGCGCAGGCAATACCGCCGGCTCCTCCAGGGTGCCATCGAAATTGGGCAGCCAATCTACCGTGCCCTGCCCCAGCTCAGAGAGCAGCACTTCGCTGAACTTGGTAAGCCTGGATTCCGTGTAACGCATGGCGGCGAAAGATTTCGGGTCATCGGGCGAGCCCCAGTTGCCCTGGCCATCCACCAGCGGGTAGCGGTAGGAGAAGGGCTGGGCCATGAGCACCATGGCCTCGTAGGCGGCCGAATCACCGTGCGGGTGGAATTTACCAATTACATCACCCACGGTGCGGGCAGATTTCTTGAATTTGGCGCTCGATTTCAGGCCCAGCTCGCTCATGGCATAGACAATGCGGCGCTGCACGGGCTTCAGGCCGTCACCCACGTGCGGTAGGGCGCGATCCAAAATGACGTACATGGAGTAATCCAGGTAGGCCTTTTCAGTGAATTCCTTAAGGGCTATGCGTTCATCCGCCGGCATGGCGGTGATCAGATCAGACATGCTACTTCCTGCTGTTCATTATTCAGCGTCGGGATTCCCGAGCGAGTGCAAGGCTTATACCAAAATCAGCCCCTCACCGCCACTGCCCAAAGCGGCAAAGCCCAGCTAGAATGGAAACCTGAAACAAAAAATAGGGACGGGAATGCACCATCAGAGTTCGGCACTATGGCTAGTGTGCGCCATGCTGTTTGCCACGCACGGACAAGCGCAGAGCACTGCTGAGCCCGACTGGTTTAACACCCAAAGCGTGGATGCCTGGCTTGAGGCACAACAAGCGCGCTGCGAGCTGCCGCCCCCGCCCTCGGCCCACACCATTGAAGAGTGGCCGAGCCTGTACGACTACACCCCGCGCCCGGCCCCCGATAACTACGATATCAATGCGCTTACCATCGACACCCGCTCGCGCGAGCCTGTGCGCCTGAAGGGCATTGAAAACTTCAAGCCCTACCAATCGCCCAAAACCTTTGTGGAAGACCCGGTAGAACATACACGCCTGGCGTTATCAGACCCAAATCTCTGGCCCACGTATGTGGTGCAAGAGCATGAAAAAAACTGGCTGGATAATACCCGCGAATATCTGCACGGCACGGCCCAAGAGCCGGTGGTGTGGTTTGATAACTTTTTTGCCGTTAAACGCGGGCCCAGTAAAGCCAGCCACGATTTGCGCTTAACGCCCAAACTCGATTGCAGCGACCTGCACAATTGCGAGTTTTCCTTTTCTGTGCGCAGCCGGGTGACCATGCCGCACACCGAAGAGCGCCTGAAATTGCTGCTCACCAACGAAGACCCGGACACCCTGTTCGACACCCTCGACCGCCGCTCGGTGACGCCCTCGCAATCCGATGAAGACAATCCGCTGTCGGCGGCACTCAGCTGGGCACTGCGCACCACCGAAAACTACAACATCTCTATTTCATCGGGCTTGCAACTGCGCCGCCCACTGCGGGTATTTGTGCAGGCCAACACCTCCGGGCGCCTGCAGCTTTCCGAGGCGCTGCTGCTCACTGCCGGCCAAAGCGTGTATTACCGCACCGATGAAGGCGCCGGTGCCCGCACCCAGATTGATCTGGACCACTCCATGAGCGAATCGCGCCAGGACCTTTTGCGCTGGCGCCAGCGCTATGATGTGGCCGAAGAATTTGACGGTGTAGATTGGAATACCAGCCTTGAATATTTGCACCAGGTAGACCGCGATCTGGCCTGGGGCGTGGGCATTGGCAGCGGCGGCAATATCCACAAAGCCGCCATTGCCGAGGGCCACCGCGCCTGGATGCGCTACCGCAAACGCTTTTACCGCGAGTGGCTTTTTTGGGAAGTGCAGCCTTACATCCGCTGGGAGCGCGAGTTCGATTTCGAAAACGACCCCGGCATTGAGCTCAGCATTGAAATTTATTTAGACGAAAAACCCTGATCACGGCGCCGGCCGATCGCTCCCCTGTACCTCGGCGTCGCGCGCCAGCACATAATCCAGCATGGGCAGCGAATGCCCCGGGCGCGTAACAAAGCGCACGTGGTCTGCACATAACTGGCGCGGCTCGCTCACACCGCAGGCATGCGCAATCATGCTGAGGCTCTCTGTCATTTGCCGCTGGTATTGCGCCACGCGCAGCGCTTTTTGCGCGGGCACCAAGCCGCGCTGCAGGCGTTTGTTGTGGGTGGTCACACCGGTGGGGCAGGTATTGAGGTTGCACTGCATAGCCTGAATACACCCCAGGGCAAACATAAACCCGCGCGCGCTGTTTACCGCATCGGCACCGGCGCACAAGGCCGTGGCCACGGCCGTTGGGGTAATGAGCTTGCCTGCGGCAATCACGCGAATGCGCGCTTTCAAACCGTGTTTACGCAACAGCGCCACTACCAATGGCAAACTTTCTTTGATGGGCAGGCCCGTGGTGTCCATCAGCGGTTGCGGCGCGGCACCGGAGCCGCCATCGCCGCTATCTAATGTGATGAAATCCGGCGCACTCTGGTGGCCGCGCTCGCTGATTAATAAAAATAATTCCGACAACCAGCGGGTATCGCCCAGCACGAATTTTATGCCCGTGGGCTTGCCCGTTGCCTCGCGCACGCGGGTAATTAAATCCAGCAAATCCCCTACCTGTTTTACCTCTGTGTGGCTATTGGGGCTAATGGATGCCTCACCCACGGGAATAGCGCGAGTGGCGGCAATTTCGGGGGTGACTTTTTCAGCCGGTAAAATGCCCCCCTTGCCGGGTTTTGCGCCCTGGCTCAGTTTGATTTCAAACATTTTTACTTCATCAAGGGCGCTTATGGCTTTTAGCTTTTCCACATCCAGCTCGCCCTTGTCATTGCGCACGCCATATTTGGCGGTGCCAATTTGAAACACCAGATCGCACTTGCCGCTCAAATGGTGTGACGACAAGCCGCCCTCGCCGGTATTCAGCCAACAACCGGCAAGCGCCGCCCCTTGCGAGAGCGCCTGCACCGCCGGCGCCGACAGGGCGCCAAAACTCATGGCGGAGATATTAAACAGCGAGCGGGTGCTATAGGGTTTGGGGCAATCGGGGCCGAAGGTGAGCAGCGCCGGAGGCTCGTGCGCTTCATTGGCAATGGGAATGAGGGCATTGAGAAAAATCGGCGTGCCGGGTTTATCAATATCGCGGGTGGAACCAAAGGCCACATTCAGGCTTTCGTTCTTGGCCGCGCGGTACACCCAGCTGCGATCGGCCCGGTTAAAGGGCAGCTCTTCGCGATCGAGTGCAAAAAAATACTGGCGGAAAAACACCCCCAGGTGCTCAAACCAATAGCGGAACCTGCCAATCACCGGGTAGTTGCGGCGAATGGCGTGCTGGGTTTGGGTGCGATCCACCACATAGGCCACCAGCAGCCAACTAAGCCCCAGCAGCAACACCACTGCCAGCAGATCGCCCAACAGTTCCAATGTCCATAAACCCCAGGCCATGCGCGCACTCCTTGTTTGGTGGAGCCGCCATTGTAAGCCATCGGCCGGCGCCATGGTCTATTCTTGAGTCACACTCACTGATTACACGGAATTTCCTCATGCAAGCGTCTGATCTCATGGTGCAGTGCCTGGTTGAAGAAGGCATCGAATACATTTTTGGTGTGCCCGGCGAAGAGAACGCCGACTTTATGATGTCGCTGGAAAAAACCGACGCCATTCGCTTTATTCTTACCCGTCACGAACAGGGCGCGGCCTTTATGGCGGAAATTTACGGCCGCCTGACGGGCAATCCGGCCGGTTGCCTGGGCACGCTGGGGCCGGGCGCCACCAACCTGATTACCGGCGTTGCCGATTCCAACATGGATCGCGCGCCTATGCTTGTGCTCACAGGCCAAGGGGCCTCTACGCGCCTGCACAAGGAATCGCACCAGGTGATGGATGTGGTGCACATGTTCAAACCGGTTACCAAGTGGGCCACCACCGTCTGGCACCCGGAGAATATTCCGGAGATTATGCGCAAGGCCGTGCGCGTGGCACGCACAGAAAAGCCCGGCGCGGTACACGTGGAGCTACCCGAAGACATTGCCAAGCTGCCCACCGACAAAAAGCCCCTGCCAGTGCGCAAATTTCGCCGCCCGGTACCCGACGATAAAGCCATAAACCGCATTTTCGAACGCATCAAGGCGGCCAAACGGCCCATAATCATCGCCGGTAACGGCTGCATTCGCAGGCGTGCGAGCAAACAGTTGCGACTATTTTGCGAGGCCACAGGCATTGGCGTGCTTTCAACCTTTATGGCCAAGGGCTGCGTAGATATGGATGCCCCCTACTGCCTGTACACCATAGGCCTTGGCACCAAAGACATTCCCGCCTGCGCAGTAGATGCCGCCGACCTTGTGATTTGCCTGGGCTATGACATGGTGGAATACCACCCCAAGCTCTGGAACAACGGCCGCACAAAACCTGTGATTCACATAGATTTTCTGCCCGCCGAAATTGATGAAAACTACCACCCTGAACTTGAGGCCGTGGGCGATTTGGCCCACGCCCTGTGGATGCTCAACGAGCGGGTAAAGGCCACCCCCGGCGAGCTGCAATTTGATTTAAGCCAGCAGCAGGCGGTGCGCCGCGACATGACCGAAGAGCTGGCCAAGCACAAAAACGACACCACAGAAGGCGTGATTCGCCCGCAAAAAGTGCTCTGGGATGTGCGCGAGGTGATGGGCGCACACGACATTCTGCTTTCTGATGTGGGGGCCCACAAAATGTGGATTGCCCGCCACTACCAATGCCACGAGCCCAACACCTGCCTGATACCCAACGGCTTTTGTTCCATGGGCTTTGCATTGCCCGGCGCCATAGCGGCAGCGCTGGTGCACCCCGATCGCAATATCCTCGCCATATGCGGCGATGCAGGTTTCATGATGAACGTGCAGGAAATGGAAACCGCGCGCCGGCTCAACCTCAATATCACCGTGATGGTGTGGGCCGATAACGCCTACGGGCTTATTGCCTGGAAGCAAGACAACGAGTTTGGCCGCCACACAGATCTGGATTTTGGCAACCCCGATTGGCTGAAATTGGCCGAATCCTTCGATTGGCGCGGCCACGTGGTGGAAAACGCCCAGGATGTGCAAACCACACTGGCGCAATGCTTTAGCGAACCAGGCCCGAGTCTGTTGGTCATCCCCATCGACTACCGGGAAAACAACCTGCTCACCAAACGTTTGGGCGAGCTTACCTGCTCTATTTAACGCCCACCTGCACCCCTGCCCGCCAAAGCTTGCGGGCAGTTTGGTTGCCTTGCCCCCACCTTCAAACCCACCCAGATGTGCTATTGCTCGCGAGATTTGTTTAAATGGTGGCCTCATCGTTAGGCACGCTGCCCCCATTAGGCCAATAACAGCCGCACAAGCGACGGCACTATAAAGGTCTGGTTGCGTACTTAATGCATTCACTCGCTGTTAACTCACGGAGCAAACATGCAATTAGGTGAATTTATTTCCCTAGGTCTTTATTTTGTTGTCATGATCGGCATTGGTATTTACGCCTATCGCAAAACGGCTAAGGATGTATCCGGCTATATGCTCGGCGGCCGCCAATTGGGGCCAGGTGTTACCGCGCTCTCTGCCGGCGCCTCAGACATGAGCGGCTGGATCTTGATGGGCCTGCCCGGCGCCATGTATGTTTCAGGTATTTCCAGTAGCTGGATTGCCATCGGCCTGGTAACCGGTGCCTGGCTTAACTACCTGGTGGTTGCACCGCGCCTGCGTGCCTATACCGAGATCGCCGAAGACGCCATCACCATTCCCGATTATTTTGAAAAGCGTTTTGCAGATCACTCGCGCACCCTGCGCATTATTTCATCGCTGGTGATCATTATTTTCTTCACCCTCTACACCTCCTCAGGTGTGGTTGCCGGTGGCAAGCTGTTTGAAACCTCCTTCGGGCTCAGCTACTACGCAGGCCTGTACATCACCGCAGGCGTGGTGGTGGCCTACACATTGTTCGGCGGTTTTCTTGCAGTTTCCATGACGGATTTCGTGCAGGGGTGCATCATGTTTGTGGCCTTGATACTGGTACCCGTAATCGCCTTCAGCCAGTTCGATGGCCTTACAGACTTAAACCAGCATGTTGCCGCGGTTGATCCAAACCTGTTTGGCTTTTTCACAGGCATCTCGGCGCTGGGCATTATTTCCAGCCTGGCCTGGGGCCTGGGTTACTTCGGCCAGCCGCACATTATTGTGCGCTTTATGGCCATCCGCTCACTGGCCGACATCAAAGCCGCCCGCCGCATTGGCATGAGCTGGATGATCGTTACCATTGTGGGCGCACTGGCCATCGGCTTTGTGGGCGTGGGCTTTGTGGCCAAAACCCAAGCCAACTTCACAGACCCTGAAACCATTTTCATATTCTTTGCCAAATTGCTGTTTCATCCGCTGATCAGCGGCTTTTTGCTGGCGGCCATTCTTGCCGCCATCATGAGTACCATTTCTTCACAGCTGCTGGTGTCTTCCAGCTCGCTCACCGAAGATTTCTACAAAGCGTTTTTACGCAAAGATGCCCCGCAAACAGAGCTGCTGGTAGTGGGCCGGGTATCTGTGGTGGTGGTGGCCGCGGTGGCCATTGGTTTGGCCTACGATCGCTCCTCCACTATTCTCACCCTGGTGAGTAACGCCTGGGCAGGCTTTGGTGCAGCCTTCGGGCCACTGGTTATCTTCAGCCTGTTTTGGAAACGCATGACCCGTGAAGGTGCCATCGCCGGCATGATCACCGGTGCCGCAACCGTGCTGATCTGGCTCTATGCGCCTATCACCATCGATGGCCAAAGCCTCAGCAGCCTGATGTATGAAATTGTACCGGGCTTTGTATTGGCCTCACTCGCACTGGTGGGTGTTAGCCTCTGCACCAAAGCGCCCAACGCTGAATTGCAGGCCATGTTCGAGCAAACCGAGGCGCGCGTAAAAGCGCTCTAGCGCAGCCGCCCCTCACAATGCCACAGCCGCCCTTAGCGGCTGTGGCATTTTTTTTGGGCAATAGCTGGCTTTGGTGCAACGCTGCATGCCCAATATCAGGCGCAGTTGCCACGCCAATGGGGCAGCGGGCATCTGAATTGGCTCAATAGCAAACGGATAGTTTGAATACAGCACTGGTGCCGCACTATTGTGCCCGCACATCACACTGGCGTGCACTGGCAGGTTTGTAAGGCCTGGGGTGGTGCCTAGCGAGACTGCAAACGCAGTTGGGTGAAGGGCAGCGGGCCGGATTCCTCTACGCGAATGGCGGGCATAAAGGTGCCCACATCCAGCTTGGCATTCAACTGGTAGGTGAGCTCGCTGGGCGAGCGGCTGGATAAATCGCTGATTAACGCCAACACATTCATCAAACTTGCCGACACTTCAACGGTTACCGGTGTTTCGGCATAGGCCGGTAACACCGGCACCTGGTTTGCCACGCCGGAAAAAATATCGTGCCCGGCAATGCCAATGCGATAACTCATACCCCGCACACTAATGTCGGTGGCGTTGGGGTTGGTTACTGCAAGCCCCACAGCAAAGCGGTGGTGAAAGCCGTCTGAGGTAATGGGCTGCACACTCACAAGCTTTACCTCCGGTGCCTCAAGCCCGGGCTGAATGCCCGCGCAACCGCTTAATACCACAACAAGAATCAGCCATTGCGCGAAGCCTTTCATACCCGAACCTCTCATGAGTTTTACGTGGATTAGCCGCCGTAAGTGTAACTGGACTGAATGCCCAGCGGTAAACCGATAGACCAATAGATCAACAGGAAGGCCGTCCAGCACACCATAAGGGTGAGAGCGTAGGGCAGCATCAGTGAAATCAACGTGCCTATGCCCGTGCCTTTTACATAACGTTGGGCGTACACCACCACCAGCGGGAAGTAAGGCATCAAGGGCGTAATGATGTTGGAGCTGGAATCACCAATGCGATAGGCCGCCTGGGTTAAATCCGGAGAAATACCAAGCTGCATTAGCATGGGCACCAGAATCGGGCCGATTAACGCCCACTTGGCAGAGGCCGAGCCCACAAACAAATTCACAAAGGCTGTGAGCATAATCATGCCCACAACTGTCACCGAGGCGGGCAGTGCCAGTTCGCGCAAAGTGTCGGCACCCTTCACCGCCAGCAACGCGCCAATGTTGGAGGTATTAAACGCACTGATAAACAGCGAGCAGAAAAATGCCATCACGATGTAGTAGCTCATGCCATCCATCGCCTTGCTCATGGCGTTGATCACATCGCGCGAATTGCTAAAGGAGCCAGCCATGTAGCCATACACAACGCCGGGTATCACAAACAATAAAAAAATCAGCGGCACAATAGAGTGCATCAAAGGCGCGGCGAAAGAGGCCAGCTCACCATTGGGCGCACGCAGCGCCGAAGACTCAGACCAAACTGCCGCCACCAGCAGTGCAACACCCACACCCATAGAGAACAGTGCCCAGCGCAGGGCCGATTTTTCTTTATCGGTCACTTCGGCAAATTTTGGAATATCTTCCGGATCGCCATCAACTTCCACCTTGGCAAGGCGCGGCTCGATGATTTTATCGTTCAGGTACCAACCAATAAGAATCACTAAAATGCTGGATGCGCTGGTGAAAAAATAGTTATTCAAGGGGTTGATCTGAATCGCCGGGTCAACAATTTGCGCGGCACTCTGGGTGAAACTTTGCAGCAAGGGGTCAATAGCCGAGGGCACGAAGTTAGCGGCAAAACCGCCCGATACACCGGCAAAGGCCGCGGAAATACCCGCCAGCGGGTGGCGGCCCATGGCGTAGTAAATTACGCCTGCCAGCGGAATCACCAACACGTAGCCTGCATCAGTTGCAGTGTGGCTCACAATGGCCACCAGAATCACGATGGGCGTGAGCAAATACTGGGGCGTGCGATCCAGTACACGCTTGATACCGGTATTGATAAAGCCCGAGTGTTCAGCCACACCCACACCCAGCATGGCCACCAGCACAACACCCAAGGGCGCAAAGCCTGTGAAGGTTTTCACCATATTGGCCAAAAAAGTGGCCAGGGAATCACCGGTTAACTGGTTGTTCACGACAATGGCCGCGCCGGTGCGCGGGTCTATTTCGCTGAAACTCATACTCGAAAGCAGCCAGCTTAACGTCCATACGATTAACAGCGAGAAGAAGAAAATCATGGCGGGATCAGGCAACTTGTTGCCCGTGCGCTCAATCCAGTCCAGTATTTTTTCTAGTTTGGTGTTGGTGCTACCCGAGGTTGTGTCCTGCACGGCATACTCCTAGGTTGTGATTATTTTAATGTTCATCTGATCGCGTGGGCCTGTGCAATTTGTCGCACAGCGCATGCAAGAAGCCTATGGCTTTGGTATCGGCCTTTGGCAACATCTCCAGCGCCCAGCGCGCCAGCTTGCTCTCTGGCCCATAGCGGTGAGCTTGCAACAAGGCTGAAACTTTCTCCCGCAATGCGCGATATTGTTGCGCATCAGACGGTGCTTCAGGCTGTTGCGCTCCTAGCGCCAGGCCCCGCAATTCGTAGGCATAGAGCATAACGGCCTGCGCCAGATTTAGCGACGGGTAAGGCGCCCCCAGGGCGATATTCGACACCAGATCACACTGGATAACATCGTCGTTAGACAGGCCCGAGGCCTCACAGCCAAATACCACTGCCACGCGGCCCAATGTACCCGCCTTATTAGCAAGCACAGGCGCCAGCTCATGGGCGGGCGTGAGGCTTCTGAAGGGGTGGCGGGCTTTGGCCGAGGTGCCGATGCTGAGATCTACATCGGCCAGTGCTGCCTGCAGGCTGTCATAATGCCTGGCACCTTCCAGCACATCGGTTGAGCCATGGGCCAAAATGCGTGCCTGCTTTTGGGCGTGGGCCTCGGTTGCGACCAAGCGCAACTGATGAAAGCCCATTGTCTTTAGCGCCCGGCAACTGGCGCCTACATTTTCGGGCACCGCCGGTGCCACCAGAACAAAAACAACGTCCATAGTATTCACTCTCTCAATGCCCGCTATTCTACTGCGATTAACAAGCCCTGGGGTATTTTGCGCACCTCTGGGCTCTGCTAGGCTGTGGGCACTCCTTGCTCGATGGAACCCAGCATGCGCAAAACAAAAATCATCTGCACCATTGGCCCGGCCACAGAAAGCTTTGACATGCTGGAGAAGCTCGCCCACGCCGGCATGAATGTGGCGCGGCTGAATATGTCCCACGGCGACCACACAAGCCATACCCGGGTGATAAAAGCCATCAAGCGCTTGAACAAGCAGCTCGCACACCCGGTGGCCATTTTGCTAGACACCCAAGGCCCCGAGATTCGCACCGGCGAGCGCGATAACGACCTCAACCTGCAAACCGGCGATGTTATTTCGGTAGTAGCCCGCGGCACCCAGGATGTTGAAGAGCACTCGCTGATGGTCAACTACGCAGATCTCATAGAAGACATGGATGTAGGCGACAAGCTCACCGTAGACAACGGCCTGATCAACCTGGAAATTCTGGAAAAGCACGAGCGCACGATGCGCTGCAAGGTTATAGACGGCGGCATTTTAAAGAGCAAGCGTCACGTGAACCTGCCCGGCATTCGCGTCAACCTGCCGGCCATTACTGAAAAAGACCGCCAGGATATCTTGTTTGGCATAGACATGGATGTAGATTACATCGCCCTGTCTTTTGTGCGCGAGGCGCGCGACATTACCGAGCTCAATACACTGCTGGGCGACAAGGCCGGCAAAATAAAAGTGGTGGCCAAAATTGAAAACCAGGAAGGCGTTGAGAACATCGATGCCATCATTCAAGCCGCCGATGGCATTATGGTGGCGCGGGGTGATCTTGGTTGCGAAGTGGATTTCTGGGAGCTGCCCAACATCCAGCGGCGCATTGTGCGAGCCTGCGCCCAACAGGGCAAGCGCGTAATTGTGGCAACCCACCTGCTTGAAAGCATGATCGAGAACCCCATGCCCACCCGCGCAGAAGTTACCGATGTGGCCAACGCCGTGTATGAAGAGGCCGACGCCATTATGCTCTCTGGCGAAACCACTGTGGGCAAATACCCCGTTAAATGTGTAGAGGCCATGAACAACATCGCGCTCACCATTGAAAAGCACCGGGGTTTGAATTTTACCGCCGAACTCGAAACCCGCGATCACAAACAAAACCTGGCTGCCAGCGCCGTACATCTGGCCGAATCGCTCAAGGCCTGTGCCATTATTGTGATTACCCGGCGTGGGCGCATGGCCAACTATGTCACCAACTGCCACCCGCAGCACTCGCCCATACACGCCTTTACCAACGATGGGCGCACGCGCCGGCAGCTGGCCATGAACCGCAATGTGTTTGCGCACAAGCTGTTGTTTTCCAAAGATCCTGAAAAAACTTTGTGTAAAGCATTCGAGCAACTGCTTGCCGCGGGTTTTGATCGGGCCGATCAGGTAGTGGTTATTTCAGACACCTTAGGCCACTATGACGCAGATTCCGGCCAAGGCATTGAGGCCATTCAGGTACGCAGCCTGGGCCAACCCCTTTGATGTAAAAAATTATTCAGTGCAGGTTATTTTAGGAGCATGTTATGAAGCTGTACGGATCCAACACCTCACCCTATGTCAGGCGCCTTCGCATTTGGCTGGCCGAGCGCGATTACGAATATATCAATATGAATATATTCGCAGGCGAAGACCGCAAGCTGCTTAAGGCAAAAAACCCCACCCTTAAGATTCCCATGATTGAGGACGACGGGCGGATTATTTTCGACTCCAACACTATTTATCGCTACCTGACTGAAAAATATGCCACGCCCGCACTTAACTGGGATCAGGAAAACCAGTTAACACTGGTAAACGCCGCCAGCGATTCATTAATTCAGCTACTACTGTGCGAACGTTCAAACCTGGATACCCACAGCGATGTGATGTTTTTCAAGCTGCAACGCGAGCGGCTGGCGGGGTTATTTGGCGAGCTGGACAAGCAGGTTGCCAAGGGCCAGTTTGATGAATGGAACTATGCCACCATTGGCCTCTATTGCTTGATAGATTGGGTAGAGTTCCGTGCGCTACACGAAATGCAAAGCTTTGGCGCGCTGCTGGAATTCCATAACCACCACGCAGCAACCCCCTTGGTGCAGGCAACCGACCCGCGCGATTAGCACTTTTTTGCAATAACGGGCCTTGGTTTTGCCTGGAATGGCTTGGCGCGGCTTGAATAAGCTTCATCTGCGCCTGTGCAGGCACAGGATGCACAGGCGCAGATATTGATCTTTGCCAACCGGCGCGCCAAAGGCCGGTGCGCAAAGGCTGTACGCTTGGTGTAACAGGCCATCGCCAAGGTTAACCCTGCAGATCACGGGTTTACAGCCGAGCGTGCACACCTTGTAGTACCGGCGCGCAGATAACGCAGTTGAACCCTGCGCGCCAAAGGTCTATCTTCACGGTTACAGCAGCCAGACCATGCCCATGTATACCCAATACTTTGGTTTAAACGATAGCCCCTTTTCTATCTCGCCGAATCCGCACTACTTGTTCATGAGCGACAAGCACCGCGAGGCGCTGGGGCACCTGCTTTACGGCGTGGGCGTAGGCGGCGGCTTTGTGCTGTTAACAGGCGAAGTGGGCACCGGAAAAACCACCATTTGCCGTTGCCTGTTAGAACAACTGCCCGAAAATACCGATGTCGCCTTTGTGCTTAATCCACTGCAGAACGCACGCGAGCTGCTGGAAAACATCAGCGAAGAGCTGGGCATTGAAATCACAGACGATCAACGCACCCTGCGCGGGCTTTCCAACGCGCTCTATCGGTTTTTACTGGCCAATCACGCCCGCGGGCGCAACACAGTGCTGCTGATTGATGAGGCACAAAATCTTGATACCAAAGTGCTTGAGCTTATTCGCCTGCTCACTAATCTGGAAACCAACACCAAAAAGCTTCTGCAAATTATTTTTATCGGCCAGCCTGAACTGCAGGCCATTCTGGAAAAGCCCGAGCTACGCCAACTGGCCCAGCGCATCACCGCGCGCTTTCATATAGAGCCGTTAAACGAGGCAGAAACCCAGGCCTATATTCGCCACCGGCTACAAGTGGCCGGCCTGCCCGCCAGCCAACAATTGTTCCCACCGGCCATTATGCGGCGCATACATCAGCGCTGTGGCGGCATACCGCGCCTGATCAATGTGTTGTGTGATCGCGTGCTCTTGGGCACTTATTCCGAAAACAAAACCCAGGTAGATAGGCACACCTTAACGCGCGCAGCACGCGAGGTACTGGGCACGGGCGCCACCAAACTCCCGCCGCGCTGGGCTTTGGGCACGGCGGCAGCCCTGGTGTTGGGCCTTGGCTTATATGCGCTCTGGCCCGCGCCGCCCGCCATTACTGCGCCAGTATCCACAGCCACACCAGAGGCCAATGCAAGCACCCCAATCTCAAATGCGCCCTTGGCCACTGCCCCCATCCAGCGGCGAGTAGAGCAGCCACCCCCAGACCCGCTTGATGCATTAATAGAGCAAAGCTTTTTACGCCGGGCAGGCGCCTTGAGCGCCCTGTTTACGCATTTACAATTGCCACAGTTAAGCGGGCCCGCGCCCTGCCGCGATACCCGGGGTACAGGCATGAACTGCGCAGCACTCACGCTCGACAACTGGAACGGCTTGCTGCGCTACAACAGGCCTGCGGTAATAGAGCTCAACAGCGGCGACGGGCGCATGCGCTATGTGGCGCTACTGGGCCTACAGGCAGGCAATGCACATTTACTGCACCGCAATGGCACCAGTGAAGTACCACTCCTTTCACTGAGCCCACTGTGGAGTGGCGACGTTATATTTGCCTGGTCTGGCCCGGAAGATTATCAAAAGCCCCTGGCTGAGGGTGACGAAGGCGAGGCAGTGCGCTGGGTAGCAGCGCGGTTTGCAGAATTGGATGCACAACCCAAAGCGCTTACCGATAACCGCTTTAATCGCGCCCTTACCCAGCGCGTCAAATTGTTTCAACAGGCCCAAGGGCTTGAGAGCGATGGCATTGTTGGCTTGAACACATTATTGAAATTGAGCGACGCACTGGCGCTGGACAACACGCTGGTAAAGGTGTTTGTTGAAAAATCAGAGCAAGCGCCATCAACGCCTGTGAGTGAACCCTGATGTCTTACATTTTAGATGCGTTGAATAAGTCGGAACAGGAGCGGCGTGAGCAACAACAGGTGCCCAGCCTGCACGCCATTCACCAACCCGAAAAACGCACCACCGCACGGCCACACACGCTTTGGTTATTATTGGGTGCCATTGCCTTGTGTGCAGCAATCCTAGCCGCTAGTTGGTGGCTGCTGGGCGAGCGGCCTGGTAAACCCGCCAAGCAGCCTGCAAGCCCACAAGTGACACAGGAAAATACACTAGCCGCAGCGATACAGGCCTCAATTACTCAGCCCGAGCAAGCACCTCAACCTTTACAGGCAACGTCAGAGCAAGAAGCTTTACCGGCAGCCTTGCAGTCAACACCGCCCCAAAACACGCGCCCACAGCGGCCAAAAACCGCGCCGGAACTACAGCCACAAGCCAACAGCGATGCAGTGGTATCGCTTTATACCAACCCGCAAGTAGAACCCAAAACATCACCCAAAGCAGAGCCTCGGACCGTTAACAATTTACCACCTGCTGTGGCAAGCCAGGCACAAGCCGCCTTGGCCGTGCAGCAAGTGCTGCCCATATCAGCGCTGCCCATTGCAACGCAGCAGCGCCTGCCAGAGATGTATTATTCGGCTCACATTTATTCCAACGAAGAAGGCAAAGGCTTTGCCATTATCAATGACCGCAGCCGCTACAAGGGTGACGTCATTGGCCCGGGCCTGTTTGTGCAGGAAGTGCGCGAGGAAGGCGTGGTACTTAATTTTGAGGGCCAGGCGTTTTTGTTAAACGCCCTTACCGATTGGCCCTAGGCCGGGTTAAGTGGCATCTTTTGGTGTATCAATAACACAGCAATTTCGCCCGCGATCTTTGGCCTTGTAAAGCGCCTGGTCTGCGCGCGCAAATAGCTGGCTGCCGGTTTCACCGGCGCGCACCTGGGCCAAGCCTGCCGAGAATGTAATAGACAATTGCTGGTCTTTGAATTTGAATTTTGTGCCCGCCACAGCGGTGCGAATGCGATCCATCTTTTTGAGCCCGTCTTCTGCGGTGGTTTCAGGAAATAACACCACAAATTCTTCGCCGCCATAGCGGGCCATAAAATCCACGTCGCGCAGTTGTTTTTGAATGGCGTTACTGACCACTTTCAGCACTCTGTCGCCCACTTGGTGGCTGTAGTCGTCATTAAATTTTTTGAAGTGATCTATGTCGCACACCACCATCGTTAAATCGCGCTGGTAGCGGCGAAAGCGTTCTATTTCGTGGTGCAGCCGCTGGTTGTAGGCATCGCGGTTAGGCAGGCCTGTAAGATTATCTGTACTGGCTTTTTTATGGGCCGCTTCAAGTTCCGCGTTGCGCGCCTCGGCATCTTTTTTAAGTGCCGCTATGGTGGCCTCCATATCTTTTATTTTAGCCAAGGGCCCATCTTCGGCTGCGCGCGCCTTTCTGTGCCGGCTAACCACGGCGGCCAGCGTTTGCACACGCGTTTCAATGGTACGTTTCAGTTCAGCCATATCAGACATAGATTGCAGCGCCTGGTCGAAGGCGCCCACTTCTGCATCCAGATCTATTAGCAACTGCTCTTCGCCTTCGGCAACCGCATTGGCCGCATCTACCGCGGCACCTGCCATGGTGATCATCTGGTTAATTTGCTCGAGCAGGTGTAACAGGTACTGCTGGTAATCTTGCTTGGCGTTCACAATCAGCGCCATCACCAGATCGCGAATGTCTTCGAGCGTAGGCACCAGCTCATACCAGTTAAGGCCGTTGTGAATCCGGTTTTTAGCAGCCTCCGCCTTTTCTGCAACGGCGTCTTCGGGTTCCAGTTGATTCAGCAGATCGCCCAGTACACGGGAGATACGGTCGCTAATTTTGCCAAAGGGCGGCTCGTGCAAGGGCGCGCCACTTGGGTGCTCAATAAGCTCGCCACTGAGCCCCATGGGCGTCGCCTCTTGATGCTCTGGCGCATCATCGGGCGAGGCCTTTGCGGGTGTTTCAGTTGGGAGTGCAGCGCTTGGCTCGGGCTGAACATCTTCAGCACTCGGCTCTGTTGGCTCTTGGGCGAGCTCTGCCTCGGCGATGGTTTCGTCGCGGGCCTCGGAAGCCTGAGCCTTTGGTGCTTCACCTTGCGCTTTGGGCGCGCCAAACAAGCGGGCCAGTAAACCCGGCTGGTCGCTGGCGGCCATACCTTCAGCGGGCTTGAGGTTGCTTAAAGCTTCAAGCACCGGCGCCCATTCGTTGGCGAACGATTGCGATCTAAATAACTTGGTTGCGAGTTTCAGATTTTTTTTGCTGGCGCCATCCAGGGCGAATTCAGACAAACTGTTTTGCAGGTCTGCTATGGCCTGTTGCTCGCGCTCGCGGGTGAGCTTGAGCTGGCGCTGGTAGTCTTCCAGGGTTTGTTCAAGCAGTGCCAACTGGCCAGGCTTACCCCAGCTACCGCGCTTGGCCTGCTGGTAAACGGGGTTTAAACCCTTGGAAAGCTGTTGATCTAGCAATGCGGCTGTACGGGCGAGTTTTTCGATGGCGCGCTGCAGGTCATCGCTGGCGCCCGCGGCACCACGCTCCTGTAATAGCTCTCGGTATTTTTCGCGCCAATAGGCTGCATCTTTAACGGGGGAGTTCACGGGCCTTCCTTCTCACTCGGGTTGCACTAAGCAGTGTAGACACCCGTGAGCAATAGTTGGCCATGAAAAAGGGGGCCTAAGCCCCCTTTAGATCACAAGTAGGTGTGTACTTACTTGGCGCGCTCAGCGCGAATCTTTTCAACCAGGAAGTCGGCCACTTCCAGCATGGCCTGCTGGCTGCCGGCGGCGCTGGCAGAGATGCGGTATTTGCCATCTACCACCAGCTCTGGGGTACCGGTAACGCGGTAGCTGCGCGCGCGGGCATCTGCCTGACGCACTTTGCCGGTTACACCAAAGGAGTTGAACACCTTGGCAAACTTGTCTGCGTCTACGCCATTGGCCACAAACAGCTCGGCAATTTCTGCCTCATTGGCCAGGCGCTGCTTGCGCACGTTCATGGCGTCGAAGATTGGATCGTGCAGGGTTTCCAACACGCCGAGCGCCTTGGCGGTGTAGAAAGCGCGTGCGTGCAGCTCCATGGTTTTGTTCCACATGGCGGGCGAGCGCACAAAGGCCACATCGTCGGCCTGCTTTTCTTTCCACGACTTTACCAGTGGCTCGAAGTGGAAGCAGTGGCCACAGCCGTACCAAAACACTTCGGTCACTTCTATTTTGTTGGGGTTGGCGGTGCGTACCGGGTTATCAAGCACTACGTAGTGTTTGCCCTCTTGGTATTTTGCAGGGCCCTGGCTATCTGCACAGGCCACCAAAGACACCATCAGGCCCAATACGGCCACAAGAATTCGCATAACATCACTCCCGTTAGTAAAGATTTGCCCGAATTATTCGGGTTTCATCGCGCGTGCGCAAGGCCACACCCGACAAACTGATTGCACCATAGGCCAAGCACGCTTAACCCAGGCTGAATCTCAATAAAAAAGGCGACCTGGGTCGCCTTTTAACTCGCTACACGCCGCACATGGCAGCGCCTTGCCTAGGGGTGCAGGCCGGCAATGTAGTTTGCCACTGCACTGATTTCTGCATCGCTCAGTTGAGCGGCGACATCGCGCATGATTTTGTTGTCGCCATCGTTGGTGCGGTTACCGGCGCGGAAGTCTTTCAGCTGCTTCTCGATATAGGCTGCATACTGGCCGCCCAGACGCGGGTAGCCGGCCGGCTCGTTACCGGTGCCGCCAGGTGAGTGGCAACCCATGCACGAGGGCACCTTGGTTTCCAGGTTGCCGGCGCGGTAGAGCTGCTCGCCCAGCGCCAGGCTGCTTACTTTGGCGCCGCTGTTAATCTGCACTTCGGCATCTTTATTAGAGCCTGAAAGCTGCATGGTGCCGGCATCGAAGAAGGCTGCCAAATCGGCAAGATCCTGTGCAGACATGTTATCCAGCTGGCCGGCCATCTCGGGGATAACGCGCTCACCCGCCTGGATGTCTTGCAGCTGCTTAAGCAGGTATTTTTCACCCAAGCCCGCAAGTTTTGGGAAGTTAGGTGCAGGGCTGTTGCCGTCGGCACCGTGGCAGGCTGCGCAGCCGGTAGCCAATGTTTCGCCGTTTTTGGCATCGCCCGCGAAGGCTAACTGAGACATGGCCACCAGGCCCAGCATCGTTACAACCTGCTTAATCAGCTTGTTCATGTGATTAATCCATTATTTGCTAGTAAGTTGAACACTGCGTTAGCCGCGCCGATACTCACGGGCTACAATCGCCGCCCCCAGAACAGCGGGCGGTCACTGGGCGGGCATTATATACTAACCGCCTGATAACACACCAATTTTACGGATTCCCATGGCAGATCAAATCAATTTTAACCTGGCGCGCTACCTGATGAGCGCCCCCTCTTTGGCCGAGTGCCCACCGGAATCCGGTGTAGAGGTCTGCTTTGCGGGCCGCTCGAACGCGGGTAAATCATCGGCTATTAACACGCTTACCAACAACGGCAAGCTGGCGCGCACCAGTAAAACACCGGGCCGCACGCAGATGATTAACTACTTCACCTTGGGCTCGCCCGAGTACCGGTTGGTGGATTTACCCGGCTACGGTTACGCCAAGGTGCCCCTTGCCATGAAGCGCGAGTGGGATAGAAACATGGCCCAGTACCTGCAGGAGCGCGAAACCCTGGCAGGCATGGTGCTGATGATGGATGTGCGCCACCCCTTTCAGGAGTTCGACACCACCATGATCAACTGGGCCGTGGAAGCCGAGATGCCGGTGCATATTCTGCTTACCAAGGCAGACAAGCTGAAAAAGGGCCCGGCCCAGGCCACCCTGCTGGACGTGCGCAAGCATCTGAAGGCCGCCAACGCCGATGATCTTGTGAGCGCGCAGCTGTTTTCTTCATTGAAGAAAACAGGCCTGCCTGAGCTGATTACCGTAGTAAACCGCTGGTTTAGCCAAGGGCCGCAGGAAGAAAGTTAAAGGGCGCTACAAGCGGTGTGTGTATTACCTTAAGAGCGCGGCTCTCTGGACGGGTACACACCAGGCCCAGGCTTTGGGCGCCCTGCGCGCCTGAATACTCATCGCAGCAATTCGCACCACGCCGAATCGATGCGTCGACCCGGCGCCCTCCATGGCTCCTTTCGGCACATTGTCGCGTTTAGGTGATACCTGCCATCCATGGCCGCTGCTCTCGGGCGTCCTGCGCGCCTGAATACTTATCGTAGTAATCCGCACCACGCCGAATCGATGCGTCGACCCGGCGCCCTCCATGGCTCCTTTCGGCACATTGTCGCGTTTACCGTGATACCGGCCATCCATGGCCGCTGCTCTCGGGCGTCCTGCCCTTCGCAGCATTTGTACTTCCATGTACGGCATAAAAAACCCCGGTGCTGTGGGCTACCGGGGTTGCAAGGCTGCACCTTTATTGGGGTTCGGGTGCAGCGATTGGCCAGGGCTTGGGGAACCCTGCCAACACTGTTTGGAGTGCAGCGCCCGCGAAAAGTTGCCAACTTTACGTTTATTTACGACCGAAGGATGCCTCGCGGCGGTGAACGGAAACAACGCGTGGTTCGGGTGTGGCTGAGCACGGAGAGAGGTGCCGGCTGGGCCCCGAGCGCCCTGCGGTTAGCCCTGGTGTCTGCAGGGGGTGCTACCAAGGCTAACTGAACACTGTAATCATTTGGTGAGAATCAGCTTCCCGGCTTTGGTTTGGCGCAGGAAATAATCTTGCCCGCCATGCTCGATCACAATTAAATTCTGCCCGCCCAATAATTCATCACTGCCAACCCGTGCTTTGGCATCTGCTGGCTGACGTACGACTACGGCGCGCACGCCACTTAAACTCGCGTTCATTTGTCACCTCGCTTGCTGATTTACTTCTCAATGAAGCACCCATTATTTATAAATGATAATGATTGTCAACTGCATTTGCGCTTTAAGCAGCTTTGCGTGTGAAGCGCGTTCAACGGCCTCATTTCAAGGATTTGCAAAGGCCCATAAAAAAACCCCGCCAAGTGGCGGGGTTGGGCTTAATTTAAGCAATGGAATCCAAGGGAGAGCAAAACATCACATGTTACTGATTGTTATGACTGGCGCATTTCCCAAAGGTTCAACATATTTTTCAATTAATGGGCTTCATCCCAATTATTGCCCACACCGGCCTCAACCAGGAGCGGTACTTTAAGCTCTGCAGCCTTCGCCATACGCTCGCACAGCGCGGTTTGCAGGCGCTCAACATCGCCACAGGCAACCTCCAGCACCAATTCATCGTGCACTTGCATGATGATGCGGGCATCTGGCGCATCGCTTGTGCCCAGCCAATGGTGCACATCAATCATCGCGCGCTTGATGATATCGGCCGCAGTGCCCTGCATAGGCGCGTTGATCGCCGTGCGCTCGGCGGCCTGTTGGCGCATTTTGTTGCGGTCGTTAATTTCAGGCAAATACAGGCGGCGGCCGAACAAGGTTTCCACATAGCCCTGCTCGTGTGCCAGGCGGCGGGTGTCGTCCATATAGCGGGCCACGCCCGGGTAGCGCTCGAAATAGGTATCAATGTATTGCTGGGCCTCGTTGCGGCCAATGTGCAGCTGCTTGGCCAGGCCAAAGGCCGACATGCCGTAAATCAGGCCGAAGTTAATGGCCTTGGCGCTGCGGCGCATATCCGCCGTTACGCCATCCAATTCAACGCCAAATACTTCCGCTGCCGTGGCCTTGTGCACATCCAGCCCTTGGCTGAAGGCATCCAGCAGGCCTTTATCTTCCGATAAGTGCGCCATGATGCGCAGCTCGATTTGGGAGTAGTCGGCGGCCATCAACTTATAGCCTTCAGGCGCTATAAATGCCTGGCGAATCCGCCGCCCTTCCTCTGTGCGAATAGGGATGTTTTGCAGGTTAGGGTCTGTGGAAGACAAGCGCCCGGTGGCGGTAACCGCCTGATGATAGGAGGTGTGAATGCGCCCGGTACGGGGGTTAATCATTTGCGGCAGCTTATCGGTGTAGGTGCTTTTAAGCTTTGAAAGGCCGCGGTACTCCATCAAAATTTTGGGCAGCGGGTAATCCAGCGCCAGCTCCTGGAGCACTTCTTCGGCCGTGGAAGGCGCGCCCTTGGGGGTTTTCTTCAATACCGGCAGCTCGAGCTTTTCAAACAAAATGGCGCCCAGCTGCTTGGGCGAGGCAAGGTTAAAGGGCTCACCGGCAATATCAAAGGCCTCGCGCTCAAGCTCCACCAGGCGCTTGCCCAGCTCCACGCTCTGCTCGCCCAGGCGCTTGGCGTCCACCAGGGCACCGGTGCGCTCTACAGCTGAAAGCACAGGCACCAAGGGCATCTCGATGGTTTCAAGCACGCGCTGCAAACTTGGGCTGGCGGCCACCTGTGGGGCCAACTGCTGGTGCAGGCGCAAGGTAATGTCGGCATCTTCGGCGGCGTAGGGCGCCGCCTGCTCCAGAGCGATCTGGTTAAAGGTGAGCTGCTTGGCGCCTTTGCCGGCGATTTCCTCGAACTTTACCGTGGTTTCATCCAGGTAGAAGTTGGCCAGGCTGTCCATATCGTGGCGGGTAGCGGTGGAATTCAACACGTAGGATTCAAGCATGGTGTCGAAGGCGATACCGCCCAGGGTAATGTCGTAATTGGCCAATACGCTGGCATCGTATTTGAGGTTTTGGCCCACCTTGGCGGGCTTATCTGCCTCAAGCAGCGGCTTGAGCTGGGCCAGCACCCAATCGCGTGCGAGCTGCGCGGGCGCCTCCATGTAGTCGTGCGCCACGGGCACATAGGCGGCCTTACCTGCCTCCACAGCAAAGGATACGCCCACAATTTCTGCCTGCATGTAATCCAGGCTTGTGGTTTCGGTATCGAATGCAATAAGCCGCGCGGCTTTTAACGCCTGCAGCCAACGGTTGAAATCGGCCTCGGTGAGCAGGGTTTCATACTCGCGCTCAGCGGCTGGGGCGGCCTCGGCCTCAATGGGTGCGGGCGTTGGGGAATCAGTGCCCGCCTCAGACAGCTCATTAACCCAGGTTTTGAACTCCAGCTCCTGAAACAGCGCCAGTAGCTTGGCTTGATCGGGTTCGCCATTGGCAAGCTCGCCCAGAGTTTGCGGCAGCTCAACATCCAGCTTGATGGTGGCCAGCTCGTATGAGAGGTAGGCCTGGTCTTTGTGGGTTTCAAGCTTCGCGGCCATGGTTTTGGCACCGCGAAAGCCCAGATCAGCCACTTTATCCAGCTGGCCATAAATGGCATCCAGCCCGCCGAGGCCCTGCAACAGGGCAAGGGCGGTTTTCTCGCCCACGCCCGGCACGCCGGGTATGTTATCTACCTTGTCGCCCATCAGGGCCAGGTAGTCGATGATAAGCGAAGGCGGCAAGCCGAACTTTTCTTCCACGCCGGCTGGGTCCATCACGGTGTTGGTCATGGTATTGACCAGCGTCACCTGGTCATTCACGAGCTGGGCCATGTCTTTATCGCCGGTAGACACCACCACCTGCAAGCCCGCCGCTTTGGCCTGGGCGCAGTAGGTGCCTATTACGTCGTCGGCCTCAACACCATCAATTACCAACAGCGGCAGGCCCATGGCCGCTACTATGTCGTGAATGGGTTGCACCTGCGGGCGCAGGTCGTCTGGCATGGGCGGGCGCTGGGCTTTGTAGTCGGCATAGATCTCATCGCGAAAGGTTTTACCCTTGGCATCAAACACCACCACGATTGGGCTTGCAGGGTAGTCCTTTTGCAGGCGCCGGATCATGTTGATCACGCCCTTCACAGCCCCGGTGGGGTTGCCCTTGCTGTTGGTGAGCGGTGGCAAGGCGTGAAACGCACGGTAGAGGTAGGAGGATCCGTCGACGAGGACAACCGGGGTAGACATAGCAAATCCGTTGTTAGCGCAAAGGCGCAAAGGATACACCAAATGCCAGGCTCGGGCCCGAACCGGTAACAGCCTCGTACCGCAGCGCAGGTGTTACCTGAGGTGTTACCCGCGCAACTTTGATCAAAAAACAACCACAACTGTAAAATTTAAAGAAAATCTGCAGGTTATCAGCGCTATTTAATGGGTTTTTGTCATATTTCTGAAAAAAACATAGCCTAATCTTTAAACAGTTGTTACCATGCGTAACAATTGAAACACAGCGAATTTTCGCACACAGACTTCCGTGTTATCGGCAGCCAAGGCCGGTAACACATCAACACCCTTAACGGAGGGCCACACAATGAAGAAGCTTGGTTTTCTGTTGTTAGCATTCACTGCAAACGCCGCCCTGGCTGCACCGCAAGCAAACGTTACCGCCGCTGTGGCAGTAGCCGGTGCAGACGCCAGCTGGACGGCCGATGCCGCTGAGAAAAATGCCCATACAACACAATTGAAAGAACTGAACAGCGTTACTGCCAACCTCAGCAACATCATCAACGCAGACCTAGACGAGAAAATCGCCAAGCGTCTGCGTGAACAGGCCGAGGCCAAGTAACCTGCTTGCCCGCTTGGGCACACCCCGCCGGAGGCTCCGGCAACAGCTAGTTTTAGGTAATGGCACAGGCTTGGATGCCTGCAGGTGTTACCGAAGTGAGTTTAGACATCGCTAATGTTGTTGGCCGAGGGGTTCTGCCCCCCGGCCTTTTTTTATGCCTGCGGTTTGATAACGGCAAGGCTTGGGCCCGCTGGGCCTGAGCCTGCCAAGCAACCGGCCAAGGTGCCCGCCAGTTCCGACAACAGTGAACCATAGCGCCATGTTGCCGGGCCAAGGGCTGCACCCATCGGGTCTGCCACCACAAAGGGTAGGCCCAGTTGGGCGGCCAATTGGTGACTTGCCTGGGTATCGTAAAAGGATTCTGTCACCAAGCATTGCACACCGCGGGCCTCGTGCTGTAAATCCATTAAATGGCGGGCACCGGGCTTTTGCTCGGGCGTGAGGGCCACAAAGGCGCGCTGGGTTAAACCAAAGCGGGCATTGAAATGCTCGTAGGCCGGGTGGTAGGCAATGAATGCGCGGCCCGCAAAAGGCGCAAGCCGCTCTTTTAGGCTTTGGGCAAGCTCGGCCAACTGTGCCAGCAAGGCATCGCGCCGGCCGGCAATGGCATCGGCCTGCTCCGGCGCCTGGGCCATGAGCTGTGCCGCCAGCCACCGTACAATCACCGCGCCGTTATCGGGGTTTAGCCACACATGGGGGTCGCGCTCGTGGCTGTGATGGCCTACCTCGGTTTGATGCAGCGGCTCGGGCCATTGCATGTCGGGTAAATCCATCAAGGGCTCGGCTGCTGGGTGCCCCTGTAAGGCTTTCACCAAAAAGGGCTCAAGTATGGGGCCTACCCACAGCACAACATCGGCTGACTGCAGCATGCGCAGGTGCGAGGCGCGCAGGGCAAAGTGGTGCGGCGAGCGGTTGGGCGGCAGCAATACCTCCAGCGAATCGCCCGGGCCCAAGAGCGGCTCGGCAAGCATGGCCAGCGGCTCAATGGATGCAACCACCCGCGCCGATTGGGCAGGCGCAGCCGCCGCGCCCAACAAGGCCACCAGCACAAGCGCCATCAGGCCGCGCGCCGTTAACCGGGCAGGCCTAGTTAACCGGGCAGAGGTAAAGATACAAACAGACAAAGGTGCCTCCAGCGGCAGGCTTTTGGGCTTAAGGGGTTTCGGGGCAGTGCCAGCAAGGCCGCACTGAAAACGTTATATGATAACATATCGGTTTTAGCCCATGTGCCCGCCTCCGCATGAATCACACTGCCCTGCCCTTTCGGCGCCATAACCACCAGCACTGCATCAGCGATGCCCTGGCCCACGCCCGTGCCTTGGCACGCGAGCGCGGCCTGCGGTTAACGGCCCAGCGCGAGCAGGTGCTGCGGCTGATCTGGCAAAACCACAAGCCTGTGGGCGCCTATCAACTCATGGAGCAGCTTGCCGAGCTCACCGGCAAGCGGGTTGCACCGCCCACCGTCTACCGGGCGCTGGAGTTTTTGCTGGAGCACCGGTTGATTCATCGCCTCAACAGCCTCAATGCCTTTATGGGTTGCGACTGCCCCGGCACCGGCCACGCAGGCCAGTTCATTATTTGCAGAGCCTGCGGGGTTGCCCTGGAGTTAAACGAGGCCAGCGTGCGGGCACCCATTCAGGCCCTGGCGCAATCGGTGGGCTTTCAAATTGAGCAGCAAACCCTGGAGCTATCGGGCCTGTGCCCCAATTGCCAGGCCCAAGCCCCGAACGAGGACACCCAGTGACCCGCCTTATTGAAGCCAAACAACTAAGCCTACATCTGGCCGGGCGCGAGATTTTGCAAAGCGTGAGCCTCACGCTCAAGGCCGGTGAAATCACCACCCTCATCGGCCCCAATGGCGCCGGCAAAACCAGCCTCGTGCGCCTGCTGCTGGGCTTGCAACAGCCGAGTGCCGGCGAGCTCTGGCGGCAGCCGGCACTGCGCATTGGCTATATGCCACAAAAACTGCACATAGACCCATCGCTGCCACTCACCGTGATGCGCTTTTTACAGCTTGGCGGTGCCAGCAAGGCTGCCCTGGCAGATGCACTGGCACTTACCGGTATCGGCCATTTGGCCCAAAGCCCTATTCAGGCACTTTCCGGTGGCGAAGTGCAGCGTGTGCTGCTTACCCGCGCACTGGCGCGCGAGCCGCAATTGCTGGTGCTGGATGAGCCGGTACAAGGGGTCGACATCAACGGCCAGGTAGCGCTGTATGAGCTGATCGATAAAATCCGCAGCCAGCGCGGTTGCGGGGTGCTGATGGTGTCGCACGATTTGCACCTGGTGATGGCCCACACAGATGAAGTGATCTGCCTGAACCAGCACGTGTGCTGCCACGGCCACCCGGAAAGCGTCACCAACGATCCCGCCTACCTGGCCCTGTTTGGCAAGAAGGCGGCCAAAAGCCTTGCGGTGTACACCCACCATCACGATCACAAACACACCCTGCACGGCGATGTGGTGTGCAATCACGACCACAGCCTGCCGCCAGCCGAGTGCCCGGCCCCGGATCACAAGGATGCCAACAATGCCTGATTTCATGTTGCACGCCTGGCTTGCGGGCGCAGCCGTGGCATTGGTGGCCGGGCCCTTGGGCAGCTTTGCCGTGTGGCGACGCATGGCCTACTTTGGCGACACCCTGGCCCACTCGGCGCTACTGGGTGTGGTGTTTGGCCTGCTGCTGGATGTGAACATCAACCTGGCCGTTAGCCTGGGCTGCCTGATTCTGGCCGCCCTGCTGGTATTGCTGCAGCAAACCCGGGTGCTGGCCACCGATACCCTGCTCGGCATTTTGTCGCACACCACTCTCGCGTTGGGGCTTGTGTGCATCAGCGTGTTTGGCGATACGCGGGTTGATTTAATGGCCTACCTGTTTGGCGATCTGCTCACGGCAAGCGCCACCGATGTAATCACCATTGCCGCAGTGGCCGCCCTGGTGCTTGGGCTGATTGGCTATTTCTGGCGGCCGCTCATTGCCATCACCGTGCATGAAGAACTGGCGCGGGTTGAGGGGGTTAAGGTGGAGGCAGTGCGCATGCTGCTGATGCTGGCCATGGCACTGGTCATTGCCATTGCCATGAAGGTGGTGGGCGTGCTGTTAATTACCGCCTTGCTGATTATCCCCGCCGCCGCCGCGCGCAGACTCAGCCAAACACCGGAAACCATGGCACTCACCGCCAGTGGCCTGGGGCTGATTGCGGTCACCCTGGGGTTAGTGAGCTCTTACTACTGGGACAGCCCGGCAGGCCCGAGCGTAGTGCTGGGGGCAAGCCTGCTGTTTGCGCTCACGCTGTTAAAGCGCCAGCGCTAACAACGCCGGGCATCAAACCCTAGAGCTTTAAACCCAGCGATTGCAGCAGCGTTTGCAGCGAGGGCGAATCCACGCCCACTTCCACATCTGCCGGCAGCCGCACCAGCTGCCACTCGGTGGTAAACGCCGCCCGCGCACCCGGAGCTATGGTTTGATAGGCGCCTTGGGCTTCCAGCTCCAGGTAGCCCCGATTGCCCACAAACACCTGCAATTCGGCCTCGCCAGGGGCCTGCTGGGCCTCGGCCAAATCATCAAAGCGCTTGATCCAGAGATCGCGCCCCTGCACCCACGCAAGCCAGCCGCGGCCATTGGCATTGAGCTTGCCCCGGCCCACGGGCTTGCGCGCATCCAGCCACACCAAATCGCCAAACTGCTCATAGGCAAGCTCGCCGTGGCTGAGCCACACCGGCGCCTGGGTGGCAAATACCACCAGGCCCGCCTGTGGCACCCGGGTAACCTCCCAGCCGGCGGCCTGCACCGGCGCCTTGCCGGGGTTTTCCAACCCATAGGCCAGCTGCAGGCGATCGCCCCCCAAGAGCGTGATCTGCTTGTGCAATTTAATGCCCGTTTGCGCATCCACCTGGCCCTGTAAACGCAGCTGGTTTGCGCTTTGTTCATAGCTGAAGGGCTGGGCGTCGAAGGCTTTGGGCGGTGGCCAATCCCAAGCCGCCTGCGGGCTCACCCACAAGGTGGAACCCCAATTGCCCTCGGTGCGGGCATCGGCCTGGGTGAGCAGTTCTCGCCCGTAAAAACGCAGCGAGGCAATGCGCCCGCCATCAATGGGCGACACTGTCACCACCAGGTTGCCGCCTGCCAAGGGTGCTAGGGGTTCGGCCGGCTCTTGGCCGCAGGCCACAAGGCCCGCGCCAAAGCCCAGCAACGCCATGAGCAATCGCCGCCGGCCTCGGGCCCGGGCTGGCCCGGCGGTATGCGGCCCTTGCCGCTGTAGAAGGATCATGGCGCCAAGGTACTGCCAGTGTGGCCAAATTGGGATTTGGGCTCGGGCACCGGTAACTCGGGCAGGTCGCTGGCAATCACCTTCAAGCCCTGCTGGTAGTAGCTGGTGCTCAGCTGGTGTTCGCCTAACGCGGCCATTAGGCGGGCAAGTTCTGCGTAGGTTTCCGGCGCGGCACTGAGCTTCAGGCTGGATTCAAAGTACTCCCGCGCCTTGCCCCACAATTGGTTGCGCAGCGACAGGCGCCCCAACGCCAACAGCAAGGTGGCGTTGCGCGGGCGCTCGCGCAGCCAGCCCTCAGCCACCAGCAGCTGCTTGCCCACATCTTCACCCTTCAAGCGGCCATACCAGTCGAGCAGGCGGTCGTCCCAGCTTTTGTGCAGGGCCTTGCGCAACAGCACTTCGGCATCGGCCTCGCCCACGTGCTGCACCAACAGGCGGGTATAGGCGATGAGCATATCGGCATCGCGCTGGGTGCGGGTATCAAAATGCTGCCACACCTTGTGCAGGGCGTTGGCCACGTCGCCGTTCGGCGGGTTTTCTACCGCCTGGGTGAGTTGGTAAATCTGGCAGCGCTGCTCCAGCTCTTTCAAGGTTTGCTCGGGCAATGGCTTGTGCTTTTTCAGCAGCGGCAAGAGCTTTTGCAATGAGGGCCAATCTTCCAGTGCCACGTAAGATTGGCGCAGAATATCGAGCACCACCGGGTGATTGGGCGTTTCTTCACGCACCCGCTCGAGAGCGGCCAGGCACTGCTCGTAGCGCTCGTCCATCAGCTCGATGCGGGCCTGGGCCAGGGCTGTGGCGAGTTTAAATTGCGGCCCCACCTGCTCGGCCTTGGCGAGCAACACCTGGGCTTCATCGCGATCACCCAGCTCGTAGGCGGCGCGCGCCGCCGCCAGGTAGTTGATCACAGGCACTATGGAGCGATCGGCCGACTTCAGCAATTTCTTGCGAGCAAGCTTCCAGTTGCCCTCCATGAAATCCACCAGGCCATCGGCCAGCTGGTTGCGGTTGCGCTCTTCGCTGCCGTGCATCACATAGTGGGTAACACCCAAAAAGCCGCGAATCACCGTAAACAGCGCGCGCAACACAATCCAGGCCATCAGGCCGAAAATCAGCAAGGCCAAAATGGCAAACCAGAGGCTGGTTTCCAGGCTGTAGCCATACACCGAAACCAGCAGGTAGCCGCTGTCTTTGGCCAGCTCGCTGATCAGCAAGCCACCGGCCAAGAGCGCAATGGCAACCAGTAATACCAGTCGCTTCACGGGCGTACCCCCAAGGTCAGTCGGTATTGGCTGATGAACTGGTCAAGGCTTTGCACAGTGCCCGACAAATCCGGCAGTTCACTGTTAACCGAGCGCGCGGCCAGTTCGTCGAGTTGCTCCATCATGTGGTTGCGCTCAAAACTCACAGGGAAGTACTCCTCCAGCCACTGGCGCGCCAGCGCCAGGTTGGCACCGTAGAGTTTGCCATCGGCGCGCAAGAGTGCCAGTTGCGCCACTTGCAGCTTGAGCTTCAGGTTTTCACGCACGCGGATTTCCTGGTCGGGCGAGAGCAGCGGCTCCACGGGCTTTTCCAGCCGCTTGACGCGCACATAGCTGGCCAGCTGGCGGGTAAAGTTGCGCCAGCCAATGGTGATTTCCGCCCACAGGCGATCGGGATTTTTGCGAATAACCGCAGGCTCCACTTCTTCATTGGCGAACTCGCGTGGCGGCTGGCCCAGCGCCAGCTCATCCACTTGCACCAATATGGCATCCAGCGCGAAGAACACACCGGTGTAGTCAACTGCCTGTAAGCGTTTGAGCTGCGCCAAATCTTTGGCCAGCTGGCCACGGGTGGCCATCAAGCCCGCCGGATTGCCAAGCTCGGTTTGCACCTGGGCGAGCAGTTGATCGGCCAGCTCGAACAGCCCCACGGCACTGGTGGCTGCGCGCTCAAGCTGCAACCGCTGGCTGGCCTGGCGCACCAGAAACTGGGCTTCGTTGAGTAAAAACTGGGTGCGGCTGGCGGCGGTCATTTGCGCCAACTGTTGGCTTTGGGCGGCCAGTTGCGCTTCCACGCGATCGGTAAAGTCGTGATACACCCGCTCCGAGGCAGACTGGGCGGCTTCAAACCGGCTCAGGCTTTGGGCCAGCTCTACGCTCAATTGCCGCTGTTCGGCGCGCCACTGCTCGGCCTGCGCGGTAAGCTTGGCCACTTCATCGGCCTGGGCGCCTGCCTGCAGCTGCATCTGGCCCCACAGCCAGTGGCCGCCGGCGGCGCTGGCAGCCAGCACCGCAAGGAGCGCCAGCCACAAGGGCCAAACGGTGGGTTTAGCCTGAGCCTTGGCCTGGGTAGGCGCGGGAATCGGGGTATTGGTTTCAGCCACAATAGTGCCTCGGTCTTGGGAGGGCGGGCTGTCACCCGCTCCGTTGGGTTTGTCGTTATTGTTCACAGCATCAATGCCCAGAGCTTACTCTTGTTCGCCTGCCAGTGCCTGCTGCAGCCGCGCGCACATGGCGCTGTCGGTGGCGTTTTCAGCCACCAGCAGGGTGTCAAACCCTAGCCCACGGGCAAGCTCTGCCACCCGCTCGCCCGGCACCAGCAGCGGCCATTGGCGCCAGGGTTGGCCGCCGCCTGCCGCTATTAAGGCCGCGTGTAAATGGTGCAGCGATTCGCCACTGTGCACACATAGCCACGCGGGGCCGGCACTCAAGGCCTTGGCCACCTGGCTGTTCAGCCCGGCCGGCGCCTGACGCTGGTACAGCTCACAGTAGTCTACCCGTGCGCCGCGCGCGCGCAAGGTATCGCCCAGGTAGGTACGCCCGCCCAGGCCTCTGAAAATAAGGATCTGTTGATCGGCCACGGCCTGCAACTCGGGCAGTGCCAACAGCGCTTCGCTGTTCATGGCGCGGGTTATGGTCAACTCGCTCACCACCGGCAGGCCCGCGTCGTGAAGCGCTTGGGCGGTGGCCTGGCCCACGGCCAAAAACTGGCTGTGCAACGGCAGTTGTGGCCAGTATTCATCCAACCAGGCGGCGCCGTAACGCACGGCATTCTGGCTTACAAAAATGGCCCATTGGTAGCGGTCGAAATCGAGAATGCGGTTGCGCACGGCCTGCTGTTGATCAGCCGTGGCCAGCGGGGCAATCTCCAGCGCCGGCACCAACTGCACCTGAAAGCCCAGGGCGGCGAAGGCGGCGCCAGTGGCTGCGGCCTGATCTGCCGGGCGGGTAAGCCACAGCCGTGGGCTCATGATTGCGCGTAGACTTCCGCCAGAATTTTATCGGCGCCCTGGGCGAGCAACTGCTCGGCAATACGCACCCCCAGCTGCTCAGCCTCAGCTGCCTGCGCCCGGCCCTCGGCACGCAGCACTTGCTTGCCGTCCACGCTGGCCACCAGGCCCCGCAGCCACAACTGGCCTTCCTGATGCACGGCAAAGGCACCAATGGGCACCTGACAGCCCCCTTCAAGGTGGCGATTCATGGCGCGCTCGGCCATTACCTGCTGGGCTGAAAGCTCGTGGTGCAGGGGCGCGATCAGCGCCCGAATGGCCGCATCGTCGGTGCGGCACTCAATGCCCACTGCGCCCTGGCCGCCGGCGGGCAGGGAGTCGTCGGTTAGCAGGTATTCCTTGATGCGGGCTTTTTCACCCAGCCGGATCAAGCCTGCTGCAGCCAGAATAATGCCGTGGTATTCGCCGGCATCCAGCTTGGCCAGGCGAGTGTTCACATTGCCGCGCAAAAAGCGGATGTCCAGATCGGGCCGGCGCGCCAACAGCTGGGCCTGGCGGCGCAGGCTGGAGGTGCCCACAATGCTGCCGGCCGGCAGTTCGGCGAGCGAGTTAAAGTGGTTGGCTACAAACGCGTCGCGCGGGTCTTCGCGCTGGCAAATTACCGCCAGGCCCAAACCCTCCGGGAATTCCATGGGCACGTCTTTCATGGAGTGCACGGCGATGTCGGCCCGGCCTTCCAACATGGCGGTTTCGAGCTCTTTCACAAACAGGCCCTTGCCGCCCACCTTGGCGAGCGGCACGTCCAGAATTTTGTCGCCCTTGCTCACCATGGGCACAAGCTCCACCGCGAGCTCCGGGTGTGCCGCTTCCAGCCGTGCCTTTACGTCATTGGCTTGCCAAAGGGCCAAGGCGGAGGTGCGGGTGGCGATACGCAGTGTGGCGGTCATGGGGTTTCCTTAATGCAGCTAAACGTGGCGAACAAATCAAACGCGCGTTCAAAAGGCGGCCATGATAACACCTCTACAGCTTGGCCAGCAGGTCCTTCAACTGGGGCACATGGCGCCGGCTCACCACGGGTTTGATGTCTAGGTCGGCAAGCCGCAGGCGAAAGTGGCCGTCGCCGGTGCGCTCCATGGCCAGAATATGCTCCAGCGATACCAGCGAGTTGCGGTGCACGCGAATAAAGCGGCCCTGAAACTCGCTCTCGAGATCTTTCAGGGTGTCGTCTATCAGGGTTTCACCGCCCACATGGTGCACGGTGACATACTTTTGATCGGCCAGAAAAAAGCGCACCTCCGACAGGGGTATCAGCTCGACACCGCGGCGGGTTTTGGCACTGATGTGCTGGCGCCCGGCGGGCGCCGCCTGCATGTCGCGCAGGGCATCGAGCTGCAGGCGGTTGAGTTTGGCGGCTTTATCGAGCGCGGCTTTTAGGTCTTCACGCTGCACGGGTTTCAATAAATAGCCCACCGCTTCAGTGCCAAAGGCATCGAGGGCGTATTGATCGTAGGCGGTGCAAAAAATAATGGCCGGCGCGTGATCGAGCTGGGCAATGTGCTTGGCGGTGGCAATGCCATCCTCACCCGGCATGCGCACATCCAGCAGCACTACTGCCGGGTCGTGGGCTTCAATGGCCGCCAGCGCGGCCTCGCCATCGGCGGCCTCGGCCACCACTTCAACGCCCTCTAGCTGCTCCGCCAAACGCCGCAAGCGCGCGCGCGCCAGGGGTTCGTCATCGACAATTAACAAATCCATGGCCGTCTCCTATTGTTCCGTAATGGGGTAGCTGATGCGCACGCAAAAATGCTTGTCTTGCACGCCCACCTCGCAGCGCGCGGCGTGGCCAAAATGCGCCGCCAGGCGATCCCGAATATTGGCCAAGGCAATGCCGTTGCCAGGTGTGGGCGTAGACTGCCCCAGCGGGTTGCGCACCAGCAGGTGCAGGTGATTATTCTCGGCTGCAAGCGCAATCTCAAGCAACCCGCCCTCGCGACGTGCGCCAATACCGTGGTAGAGGGCATTTTCCAGCAGCGGCTGCAGTAGCAGGCTGGGCATCAGCGGCTGGCCCGGCAGCGGCTCGATGCGCCAATCCACCTGCAGGCGATCGCCCAGGCGCGCAGCCTCCATGGCCAGGTAGCGCCGGGCCAATGCCACTTCCTGTTCAACGGGCACCAGCGTCGCCTCTGAGAGGCTCGCGCGAAACAGTGCGCTCAAGTCTTCCACCATGCGCTCGGCGCGCTCGGCGTCTATGGCAATAAGGCTGGCAATGCTATTCATGGCGTTGAATAAAAAGTGTGGCCGTATGCGCGATTGCAGCGCCTGAATACGCGCCTCCAGTTGCGCGCGTTCGCCGCGCTGCAATTGCTGCTGCAGGTAAAAGTATTGCAGGCCAATGCCGGCAAAAATTGCCGCCACAATTAAATCTGCCCCCAGCGCCGACCAATCCAGCGGCTGCGGGCTCCACCAGTAACCCAGAAAAAACCACTGGCCCAGCAGCGTGAATAAAAAGGTGAGCGTGAGTATCAACACATAGCTCAGTAGCACCGCCGCCCACAAAGGCCAGCGGGCCAGCAGCGGGCGCAGCCGGCAAATACAGGCGGCACTGGCCAGGGTGATCCACTGCACCATGAGCGAGGTGAGCGCAAGGTCCACCCAGTTAAAGCCATCCAGCCCCCCGTTGTTAAGCACCAACACCAGCGCCAGCAATTCGGCAATCATCACCAGCCGCAACAGCGCAGGGCCGGTACAGAGGTTGGGTAGGGAATCTTGCTTAGCCGTTGTGGCTTGGGTCACTGCCTGCTCCTTTTGCTTATTATTCGCACTAAGGCGTGAATTGCCGCCAACGGTTGCGCAACAACTATTGCGCAAAGCACGGCGCTTTTGCTGCTGCGCGCACAGCCTGTCACATCAAGGGCCGCCAAAACTTCCGTTTATTGCGCAGCACACCGGTTGCGTGATCGCACTGCTGCGGCCAACTCGCTATAATGCCCGCCATTTTCACAGACTAACCCCGCACAATCTATTCAACAGGCACACTCATGAGTCAAGACAGCAGCATAAAACCCTGGGGCGGACGCTTCAGTGAAGCCACCGACGCCTTCGTAGAGCGCTTTACGGCCTCGGTTAACTTTGACCAACGCCTGTACCACCACGACATCAATGGCTCCATTGCCCACGCCACCATGCTGGCCGAGGTGGGTGTGCTGACCGATGCCGAGCGCGACCAGATCATCGAGGGCCTGGAGGCCATTCGCGCGGAAATCAAAGCGGGCGAATTCGGCTGGTCGGTGCGCCTTGAAGATGTGCACATGAACATTGAAGCCGCGCTCACCGAGCGCATTGGCATCACCGGCAAGAAACTTCATACGGGCCGCTCGCGCAACGATCAAGTGGCCACCGACATCCGCCTGTATTTGCGCGACGAAATCGACGCCATTGCCCGGGAACTCACCCGCCTGCAACAGGGCCTGGTGGGCTTGGCTGCGCGCCACGCCGATACCATCATGCCCGGTTTTACCCACCTGCAAACAGCGCAGCCGGTGACCTTTGGCCACCATTTGATGGCTTGGAACGAAATGCTCCAGCGCGACTACAGCCGCCTGATGGATTGCCGCAAGCGCGTAAATCAATCGCCCCTAGGCGCCGCCGCCCTTGCCGGTACCACCTACCCCATCAACCGCGCACGTACCGCCGAGTTGCTGGGCTTTGAAGCCCCCACGGAAAACTCGCTGGATTCCGTATCCGACCGGGATTTCGCCATTGAATTCTGCGCCTTCAGCGCCCTGCTGATGACGCACCTGTCGCGCGCCAGTGAAGAGCTGGTGCTGTGGACCAGCGCGCAGTTCAACTTCATCAACCTGCCCGATCGCTTTTGCACCGGCAGCTCCATCATGCCGCAAAAGAAAAACCCCGATGTGCCAGAACTTGTGCGCGGTAAAACCGGGCGCGTGAACGGCCACCTGATTTCACTGCTCACGCTTATGAAATCCCAGCCGCTGGCCTACAACAAAGACAACCAGGAAGACAAAGAACCCCTGTTCGACGCCATCGACACCGTAAAGGATTGCCTGCGCGCCTTCGCCGACATGGTGCCCGCCATAGAACCGCGCAAGGCCGAAATGCTGGAAGCCGCCAAGCGCGGGTTTTCCACCGCAACCGATCTTGCCGACTATCTTGTGCGCAAGGGCGTGGCCTTCCGCGACGCCCACGAAATTGTGGGTAAGAGCGTGGCCTACGGCATTGAGCAGGGCAAGGATCTTTCTGAAATGAGCCTGGAAGAGCTGAACCAATTCAGCGATACCATCGGGCAAGATGTGTTCGATGTACTCACCCTCGAGGGCTCGGTGGCCGCGCGCGATCACATTGGCGGCACGGCACCGGCCCAAGTGCGCGCCGCCTGCGAGCGCGCTGGCAAGCTGCTCGCCCAGCGCGGCTAAGTAGGCAGATCCGGGGGCAAGCCTGCGCCCCCCTGCCTATACTTGAGCTGCATTTGCTGCAGCGTGCCGCCATGACAGCCGACAAATCCACTGCCGACCTGCTTGCCACCATCGAGCTCCTGAAGGCTGAAAACCGGGAGCTTGCGGCAGCGCTTGAGCAAAAAAACGCAGCCCTCTCGGGCCTGCGCAATCATGAAAAATTCTTCGAGCACTGGGCCGCGCGCCTTGCACGGCCCGAGGCCAGCGACGAAATTCACCAAGCCATGGCGGCACTGAACCTGCAGCTGGATATCGATTTTCAAACCCTGTTTGACTATCACCCAGGCGAAAAAAGCTTCAGCTACGCCCAGGGCTTTCCCCCCAGAGACCCAACCAACACCGATGCCGGTGCCCCCGGCCTGCGCTACCCCTGGATTTTTCAAAAGGCGCGGCAAAAGCAAACCGTGGTGATTTACCACCGCGATGAACTGCCTCCCGAAGCACGTGAAGACCAAGACACCCTCAAGCGCCACGACATCGAAGCCTTGGTAGTGGTGCCCCATTTCAATGCCCGCGGGCTGATTGGCATTGGCACCTACGGGCTCAGTAAAGCCCGCTACCGGTGGGGGGCTGCACAAATCAAGTTGATGGAAGATTTCACCAAAATCGCCTTCAGCCACTTGGCGCAGCAAACACTGTTAAATTCGCAACTGGTGCACGCCGATGTACTGCAATCGGTGTTGGATTCCGCCCAGGTGGGCTACACAGTGTGGGAGCGCCAAACCGGGCAGATGACCTTCTCTGCCAATTGCGCCGACATGCTGGGCTACCCGCGCGGCACCCAAATAGATGCCTTTGCCCATATACACCCCGAAGATCAAGGCCTGGTAACCCAAAAGGTGAACCACTCAATCCGCACCGGCGAGCCCCACAGCGTGAGCTACCGGGTGCTGGACGCCAAGCAGCAGGTGCACTGGTACCACCAGCGCTCAAGCATCATCCGCACCAATGAGCAGGGCCGGGTAGAACGGCTGGTAAGCTGTTTTGTGAACATCGATGAAGAGCAGAACGCCAAAACCGAGCGTCGGCGCATCCGGCAAATGGAATCGCAATTAGCGCGCCTGGTGGTAGACGTACACGGCGATGCCCACACCCTGAAAGAGAGCTTTAACAACGCCGTGCAATCACTGTGCGAGCTGCTGCAGGCCGAACGTGGCTTCGTGTGTTACCGCCACCCGGATACCAACGCCCTCTACCTGCGCTACCAATGGCACCAAGAGGGTGTTGCCAGCGCCGAGCCGGTGCTCGTCCAGCACCGCCAGCACCCCTTGGCCTACCTCACCGGCGACACCCTGCTGGCCGTTGATCGCGTGGGCGAGGCGCACCGCTCAACCATTCCCGCAGAGGACCGGGCGCAATCGGTGATGATTGTACCGCTGCACGCCATTCGGCAATTCAACGCCTTTTTAGTGATAGAACGCGTTGCCGAGGCCAAGCGCTGGAGCGCCAGCGACAAGCGCTTTGCCACTACCGTGGCCGATGCCATAGGCAGCCGCTATGTGCGCAACAAACTCACCGAGCGCCTGCTGCGCAGCGAACAGCGCTTTCGCGACGCCATGGAAACCACCGAAGACGGCATTTGGGAGTGGGATTTAGACACAGACGAGGTGTACATAAGCCCTGGTCTGTACCGCATGGCAGGCTATGAGCCCGGCGAGCTGCCGAGCACCGGCGCCACCCTGCGCGCCATGGTGCACCCCAGCGATCACGGGCGCATGGCCGCCGAATTCGCCAAACTCAAAGACAACCGCATCCCCTTTGAAGAAGGCCAGCTGCGCTGGCTGCACAAAACAGGTAAAACCCTCTGGGTGTATGGCCGCGCGCGCTGTGTAGAGCGCAGCGCCGAGGGCAAAATAAAACGCATTCTGGCGGTGATCAGCAACCACACCCGCATCGTGAAACAACAAGAAGCGCTCGAAGCTGCGCGCCAGCAAGCCGATGATGCCAACGTGGCCAAAACCGAATTTCTGGCGCGGATGAGCCACGAAATCCGCACCCCTATGAACGCCATCATCGGCATGGCGCACCTGGCCCGGGATACCGAGCTTGATGAAACCCAGCGCAACTACATAGAGCACATAGATCAAGCCTCCAATTCGCTGTTACACATCATCAACGAAGTGCTGGATTTCTCGAAAATCGAAGCCGGCAAACTGAGCCTTGAGAAAACCCCGTTCAGATTTGAAACCCTGTTCGACCAGCAAGACAAACTCCTGAGCCTGCGCGCGGCGGAAAAGGGCATTGAGTTGCTGTTCCAGCCAGACCCGGCCATTCCCGATCTGGTGCTGGGCGATGCCCTGCGGCTGGGCCAGATTCTCACCAACCTCACCAGCAACGCCATCAAGTTTACCCAGCGCGGGCACGTGCTGGTGAGAGCGGCTCTGGCAGACCAGAGTGAAGACCGGCTAACCATAACCCTTGCGGTATCAGACACCGGCATCGGCATCAGCCCCGAACAACAGTCGCAGCTGTTTAACCCCTTTACCCAGGCCGACGGATCCACCACCCGGCGCTTTGGCGGCACGGGCCTTGGGTTATCTATTTCACAGCGGCTGGCCAAGCTCATGGGCGGGCACATTGAAATCACAAGCACGCCGGGTGTGGGTAGCTGTTTTACACTCACCGTCAACCTCGATCGCTGCCAGCAGGCGCAGCCTGATTCAACCCCGCTTGGCGAGCTGTGCACGCTGGTGGTAGACGACAACGCCACCGCCCGCGAAGTGATCAGCGCCACCGCCCGCGCGCTCAAGCTAGACACCCATTGCCTGGCCTCGGGCCAAGAAGCTGTGGCGGCCATCGAAAGCGGGCACACCCGCTACGACCTGGTGCTGATGGATTACGACATGCCCGGCATGGACGGCCTGCAAGCCAGCGCCGCCATTCGCGCACGCGCCGGCGCCAAACTGCCACTGATCATCATGGTAAGCGCCAGCCACAAAGACGAGGTGCTCACGCCAGCAACCGAACAGCTGATAGATGGCTACATCTGCAAGCCTGTTACCCAGTCGCGCCTGCAGCACGTCATTAAAAACATCCTAAAGCCTAACCCGGCCAAGCAAGCGCAAAGTGCGGCCACCGATAGCTGGCCCGAGCTGCACGGCTTGCTGGTATTGCTGGTGGAAGACAACCCGGTTAACCAGAAGGTGGCCCAGGGCCTGCTCAAGCGCCAGCAGGTGCATTGCGACATCGCCAATAACGGCCAGGAAGCCATAGATACCTTGCTGGCCAAGGGCCCCGATCACTACGCAATGGTGCTCATGGATGTGGAAATGCCCTTGGTAGACGGCTACCAGGCCACCCGCTTTATTCGCGCGCGCGCAGAATTCGCCGCCCTGCCCATTGTCGCCATGACCGCCCACGCCATGAAGTCTGACCAAGACAAGTGCCTGCAAGCCGGTATGGATGCCTTTGTACACAAGCCCATCAAGCCCCAAAAGCTCTACCAGGCCCTGGCCGACATGCTCGCCAAACCTGCCGCCAAGCCCACCAATAGTGGTCTAAACTGAACAGTCTGACAGGCCGCTAACCGGTTCAAGAGCATGCACCTGGGCACGCCCTTAAACCCAGGCAAGGTTCACCCAAAGCAACATGGGCGTTGAATTTTAGGTGAACGCGCAGAGCGTAAAATTTAAGGCGAAACAGGTACTGCATGGAAAAGCCACCCAAGCCGCAAGACCCACTCGCGCGCGCCGAGGCCCGCATTGCGGAGCTAGAGGCCAGGCTCGCCGCGCGCCGCGCACCCCCCAACCCCCGCCTTGGCGATCTCGCCGAAGCAGAGGCCTGGCTGCGCCAGGCGGTCACTGAAATATTCAACCACGACGAACCCGAAGCCCTTGAACAATCGCTCGCCAAGCTCGGCGAATTTCTGCATCTCGACGACTGCCTGCTAGCGCGGGTTCAAGGGCAGCAACTGCACTGGCAGCTCATCTGGCAGCGCCACCCCTCAGCGCAAGACACGCGCGTATTCGCCCACTTCAATTTACAGCACATGCCCAACGCCTATAGCCAAATGCGCCAGGGCAAAATCGGCATAGACCACAACCTCAGCGCCACCGGCTACTCCACACTTGAATCGAAAACCATGGCCGAGCAGCTGGATATTCAGGCCTACCTGATGGTGCCTGTATTGCAGCACGGCGAACTGCACAGCTTTCTGGCCCTTACCCAACGCCACCACCCACGCCACTGGAGCGACACAGACATACACGTAGCCGAAACCTTTGGCGCGGTGCTCAGCATGGCGCTCAGCCGACAGCAATCGCTGCACGCCCTAAGCGTGAGCCAGCAGCGCTTTGAAGATGCCATGGCCGCCACGCGCGATGGCATCTGGGAGTGGGATCTCACCACCCATGAAATGTATTTCAGCGATGGCTTCTACCGCATGCTGGGCTACCAGCCGGGCGAGCTCGCTAACCACCGCGATCAGGTAACCCGCCTGCTGCACCCGGATGAACGCCCCTGGTTTGAACACTTCGAACAGGCGGTGCGAAAAACCCGCCACAACCGCGAGCCCTTGCGCGCGCGCGAAGTGCGCTTCTTACACAGAGATGGCCACACCATCTGGTGTTTTGTGCGCGCCAAATTCACCCACTTCGATGAGCAGCAGCAACCCACGCGTCTGGTGGGTGTAAACGCCGACATATCCAAATTCAAAGTGGTGCAAGAAGAACTCACCATTGCCAAAACCCTGGCCGATTCAGCCAGCCAGTCCAAGAGCGAATTTCTTACGCGCATGAGCCATGAAATTCGCACACCGCTCAACGCCATCATTGGCATGGGCCACCTGCTAAAAGATACCGCTCTGTCGCGCGAGCAAAGCGAATTTCTAACCAATATCGATATCGCCGCCAGCGGCCTGCTGAGCCTGATTAACGAAATACTGGATTTTTCAAAAATCGAAACGGGCACCATTGTGTTGGAGCAAAATCATTTCGATTTATACCAGTGCATGAACAAAATTTCGCAGCAATTTTCAGCCAAGGCGGAGCAAAAAGGCCTGGAGTTATTTTTCCACATCGCACCCGAGACGCCGCAATTTTTAAAAGGCGATGCGCTGCGCCTGCAACAAGCGCTCGGCAACTTGATAGACAACGCCATAAAATTTAGCCCGCAAGGTGAGATTTACGTTAACGTAAGCCCCCTTACCCAATGCCCGGAATTTGTTGAATTACAATTTACCGTTAAAGATTCAGGCATCGGCATGAGCAGAGAGCAGCTCGGCGAGCTGTTCACGCCGTTCATGCAAATAGACGGCTCCAGCCGCCGCCGCTTTGGCGGCTCGGGCCTGGGCCTTACGGTAAGCAAGCATTTAATCGAATTAATGCACGGCCAATTAAATGTAAAGAGCACACCCCAAAAAGGTAGCAGCCTGCAGTTTAACGCACGCTTCGGGCCCAGCCAGATTGGTGCCGCTCCGCTGCGCGACCGGGGCAAGCAGTTGCGGGCGCTGCGCACGCTGGTGGTAGACGACAACAAAGCCGCGCGCCAAATCCTCACCAATCTAGCCCTGCATCTGGATTTAAAGGTGTCCGTTGCCAGCAGCGCGCAAGAGGCCTACAACATTCTAAAAGAGGCAGACAGCATAACCGACGGCTACTTCGAACTGGTGCTGATGGATTACAAAATGCCAGAGGAAGACGGGCTAACAGCCACCCATAAAATAAAGAACCAATGCGGCCTTACCCATATTCCGGCGATTATTCTTGTATCGTCCTTTCAGCGCGATGAAGTGCTGCAAGAGCGAAAATGCGAAATAGAAAACTTCATTACCAAACCCGTAAGCCAGTCCCACCTGTTTGACGCCATTGCCGAAGTATTCGGCGAGCAGGCCTTCCGCACGGAAACCAACCCGATTGCCGATGAGCAATTAAAAGAAGCGCTAGACGGCACGCACCTGCTATTAGCAGAAGACAACATCGTTAATCAAAAGGTGGCCATTGGCATACTGAAAAAAATGAACGTAAAGGTAACGGTGGCAAATAATGGCCAGGAAGCCATAGATCTGCTTTACCAACACCCCTCACACACATTCGCCTGTATTTTGATGGACATGGAAATGCCCGAGGTAGACGGCTACGATGCCACCCGCCGCATCCGCGCAGGCCACCACTGCCACGACATCCCCATTGTTGCACTCACCGCCCACGCCATGCGCGGCGACCGCAAACGCTGCCTGGATGCGGGCATGAATGCCTATCTCACCAAACCCATCAAACCGGCGCTGCTGTATCGCACCCTGGCCGGAGTGATCGCACCCGATTTGCAGCAGACGCAATAAATGCTCAATGCGCGCTGAAAAGCTCACCAGCAAACCGCTGCCGCTGGCCGTCGATCGCGACACCATCGCTCAAATACGCGCGCGCTTTTTGGCGTTAAACAGCCACAGATTAAGCCTTGCCAAACAGCAGCTCGGCGAGCGCCAGCAACAAGCACTGGATGCACTGCCACTGTTACTGCACTACAACCACCCGCGCCTGCCCGGGTATCTCTCGAAAATCAGCCCTGCAGGCTTTGCCAACTTCACCCCTACCGCAGGCCAACAGCAACTGTTGCGCCAAATGGCCCGCGGCTTCCGCTCGCAAGCCAACCCCAACCGCAAGATGCCACTGCTGGCTCTCTACGTGATGGGCAGCGTGGGCACTGTGGCCCAAAGCAGCAAAAGCGATATGGATTTCTGGCTTTGTTACAGCGAAGAGCTGACTGGCGAGGCTGTGGAGTTGTTGCAAAAAAAATGCAACGCCATTGCAAGCTGGGCCAAGGGCCTGGGGCTTGAGTGGCACTTTTTTCTCATGCAACCGGACGCCTTTTACGCGGGCGAGCACAGCCGGTTGTCGAGCGAATCCAGCGGCAGTGTGCAGCACTTTTTACTATTGGATGAATTTTACCGCTCGGCCATTTTACTGGTGGGCAGGTTGCCGTTGTGGTGGTTTATTGGCGACACCAAACGCACGGCCTACGAGGCAACCAAGGCAATTATTACCGAGAAAGGATTTTTACGGCCCAGCGAATGGCTGGACTTCGGGCCGGTGGGCGACGTGCCGGCGGCCGAGTTTGTATCAGCCGCTGTGTGGCAGTTGTATAAATCCATTCACTCGCCCTATAAATCGCTACTGAAACTCTTGATGCTGGAAGTGTACCTCAGCCGCTACCCGCAGGTGCTCACCCTGGCCGACAAAATGAAACTGTTGGTGTATGCAGGCATCACCAGCGCGGCCACGCTCGACCCCTACCTGTTACTGCTGGAAGAACTCTCCGATTATTTCAGTCACCGCCGCGAATATGAGCGGCTGGAGCTGATGCGCCAGTGCTTTTACTTTAAAGTGGGCGCAAGTTTCAGTTTGCTTATGGCAAACCAGGCATCAGCCGAAAAAGCCAACCAGCCGTTACTGGAAGCACTGCAATCCTGGCAGTGGGCGGCCTACGATTTTGATCACCTAGACCGCGCAGACAACTGGAACGCACAACAGGTGATGGCCGAACGCAAGCGCTTGGTGAACGAGCTTACGGCAAGCTACCGACAGCTGCTAACCCAGGCGCGCTCAACCCAGCAGGCGCTCGATCTCAACACCCAGGAAATCTCCATACTCGGGCGCAAACTGCACGCAGCCTTTGAGCGCAGCGCCGGAAAAATAGAATTCATCAACCCGGGCATCAGCAAGAATATCCGCGCCGACTTTTTACTGTTTGAGTTCAACCAGGGCCTGTGGTCGCTATTTTTAACCAACAGTTCATGGGAAAAAAGCCGCACCCCCATTGCCAGTAACCGGTTTGTTTCAGCCATCATTTGTTGGTGTTTGGTTAACCGGATTATCGGGCGGGGCACAAGGGTAAGCTTTACACCCACCGGCCACTACCAAGAGGCAGACTACAAACGCCTGGTGACTGTGCTCGAGCGGCTAGACTACGCAAACTGTTTAAGCCCCGATCACAACGACTTCACCCGCCCGCCCACACCGCGCCTGGTATGCATGCTGGTGAATGATCCCGCACAGGCAGCAACAACCAGCAGCGCACACTACGCACTGTTTAGCGTTAACAGTTGGGGCGAAGTGCGGCTGCAGCACTTTGGGGCAAACCTTAAACAAGCCTTGGCGCTTTTTACCCAGCCACTGCCAGAAAATTGCACCGTCAAGGTTGAAGACTTACACGGCCAAACGCCACGGGTATTGCTGCAGCAATTACACCGCTTGATTGAAGCCATTCAGTACGCGCAAACGCACCAGCCGCCGCAACGTCTGCTGGCCCACTTCCAGAGCCAATGGATTTTGGTTCAACAGCAAGCCCAGTGGGCGCTTTCAACATTCGAGAATATTGAGAGCGGCTGGCCAAGCTTGGCGCTGCCGCTGGCCTGCCGGCATCAGTTGCACTGCATGGCACTTGGGCCTGGTGCGCCCTATGAAGAAGTACTCTCGCTCATAGGCAGCACCGGCATGCGGCCTGCCATTAGGGTTTTTTACCGGCTGCATCAGGAAGTGGCGGAAATTTTTCTGATCGACGAGCGCGCAAGCCTCGTGCGCTTTGAGCAGCCATTTTTTTCAGAAGACAGGCTCTTGCGGCCGCTGCACAGGTTCATTCGCGCGAGCCTGCAGCGCAACCCGCAGGTGTGTGACGATTCGCTGTTTGGTATTTTCCCGGTGAATTTTTTCGAGATGCGCCGGCGCCAAAGTGGCCAGTTGTACGCAGAGCAGCGCTTGATCACCAGCGATATGGCCCGCGTGGCCATGCTCAGCCTGCAATTTGCCGTGCTTGAAATGGATTTTGATACACCGGTGAACAGCTGGGCTATGAGCGCCTCACTCAACGGCGAGCCCATTCACGGGCCAGATACCGAGCCCTTGCTCACCACCGTGGCCCGCGCCTTGATGGCCAAGCGGCAATCGGGCCAACGCTACCCCTGCTACCTGACCGATCTCGATTTATCGGCCACCGCAAATACCCTTATGCAATTTAACGGGCTGCAAACCAGCCATTATTTTCGGGTTAAAATTCGCCTGGAGCAGGCCCTGCATGATGCATTGCTTGCGCTATAAACCTTGCGCGCAAGCAGGCGCTACCCGTTATTGAGAGGATGGGTATCCTAACGGTATACTTGCGCCCCACTTTTGAAGGTCTCACCATGAACAAGGCTGTTTTTACGCTGTTAACTGCCCTGCTGCTTGCCAGCTGCGGCCAAACCGGGCCACTGGTATTGCCAGAAGCTGCGCCCGCCGATGAACAGCCCGCCAACGAGCAACCAGGTCAATAATCCATGTCGTACTTTCCCCGCGTAGCCGGCCAGCTGCACGCAGAAGCTGTGCCGCTTGCAGACATCGCACGCCAGTTTGGCACCCCCACTTACGTCTACAGCCGCGCGGCAATTACCGAGGCCTATAGCGCCTATGCCAGCGCCTTGGGTGATCACCCGGGCATGGTGTGCTTTGCGGTAAAGGCCAACTCCAACCTGGGCGTGCTGGGTTTACTGGCAGATTTGGGCGCGGGCTTCGACATAGTGTCTGAAGGGGAGCTGGAGCGGGTGTTACTGGCCGGCGGCAAGCCCGAGCGCATTGTGTTTTCCGGCGTGGGTAAAACCGCCAGCGCCCTGCGCAAGGCATTGGAAGTGGGCGTGCACTGCTTTAACGTGGAATCGGAGGCCGAGCTTGAGCTGTTAAGCCAGGTTGCCGATCAAATGGGCACCACCGCGCACATCTCCCTGCGGGTGAACCCGGATGTAGACGCCCAAACCCACCCCTATATTTCTACCGGCCTGAAAGAAAACAAATTCGGCATTGCCATTGAGCGGGCACCCGCCGTGTATGCGCGCGCCGCCAGCCTGCCGGGCATCACCATAGTTGGGGTAGATTGCCACATCGGCTCGCAGCTCACCCAGTTGCCGCCCTTTCTGGATGCACTTGACCGGCTGCTGCTATTGATAGATGAGCTGGCAGCCCAAGGCATTAAATTACACCACCTCGATATCGGTGGCGGCCTGGGCGTTACCTACAAAGATGAAACCCCGCCCCCGGTGGCAGACCTGGTGCACGCAGTAAAAGAAAAGCTCGGCACGCGCGCGCTGGCGCTCGTGATGGAACCGGGCCGCTCCATTTGCGCCAACGCCGGCGTGCTGTTGAGCGAAGTCCTGTTTTTAAAGCCCACTGAGCACAAAAACTTTGCGGTAATAGATGCCGCCATGAACGACAACATTCGCCCCGCCCTCTACCAGGCCTGGCAAGACGTGCAGCCCATTAGCCTGCGCGAAGAAGCCCCCAAAACCTGGGATCTGGTGGGCCCGGTGTGCGAAACCGGCGACTTTCTTGCCAAAGACCGCGCACTGGCACTTGCAGCCGGCGACCTGATCGCAGTAATGTCCACAGGTGCCTATGGCTTTACCATGAGTTCCAATTACAACAGCCGCCCCCGTGCCGCCGAGATTATTGTTGACGGTGATCGCGCCCACCTGGTGCGCGCACGCGAGAGCCTGGCTGACCTGACCCTTGGTGAAAGCCTGTTACCCACTTGATAGTACGCGCACAAGGCTGCGCGTTTAGGACCCTAGATGCGCCTGCGTTTCAGTAAAATGCACGGCATTGGCAACGACTTCGTCATGATCGATGCCATCAGCCAAAAAGTCAGACTCAATGCCGATAAGGTTCGCAAGATTTCCGATCGCCGCTTTGGCGTGGGTTGCGATCAGGTATTGATTGTTGAAGAGCCCACCAACCCGGACGTAGACTTCCGCTACCGCATTTACAATGCCGATGGCAGCGAAGTAGAAAACTGTGGCAACGGCGCGCGCTGCTTTGCCAACTTTGTGCGCGAGCGCAAGCTCACCGGCAAAAGCATAATCAAAGTGCAAACCGCCAGCGGTATTTTGGAATTGCGCGTTACCCAGGGCGACCAGGTGCAGGTAGACATGGGCGAGCCCGTGCTGGCACCCCAAGAGATTCCCTTTAACGCCCCAAGCCAAGCCACCCACTACCCACTTGTGGTAGACGGCCAAACCTATGACATAGGTGCCGTTAGCATGGGCAACCCGCACGCGGTATTAACAGTACCCAGCACAAACGATGCCCCGGTGGCGAGCCTGGGTCCGAAAATCGAACACCACCCCAACTTCCCCAACCGCGTGAACGTGGGCTTTATGCAAGTGTGCTCGCGCACGGAAATTAATTTGCGCGTGCACGAACGCGGCGCCGGCGAAACGCTCGCCTGCGGCACCGGCGCTTGCGCGGCAGTAGTAGCGGGCCGCTTGCGCGACCTGTTAGACTCGAGGGTAACTGTGAACCTGCCGGGCGGCTCGCTGGTTGTTGAGTGGGCAGGCAATGGCCATCCGGTACTGATGACAGGCCCCACCGCTCACGTCTTTCACGGGCAGGTAAAAATATAATTAGCAAGGATTGTTATTGTGGCTGAGCACACCGTCACCGACGCAGAAGTCGCCGCCTATCTCGCCGAGCACCCGGATTTTTTTGAACAGCACCCGGATTTGCTGGCCGACATGCAGCTACCGCACGACAGCGGCAACGCCATCTCGTTGGTAGAGCGCCAAGTGGCCGTGCTGCGCGAACGCAACATGGACATGCGCCACCGCCTGAGCAAACTGCTCGACAACGCCCGCGATAACGACAAACTGTTTGATAAAACCAAGCGCCTGGTACTGGCCGTGCTTGAAGGCCGCAAGGCCGAAGACACCGTAAACACGCTCTATTACAGCTTCGAAAAAGACTTCCAGATTCACTTCACCCGGCTGGTGCTGTTTCGCCCAATCCCCGGCAAACTGGGCCAGGCGCGCTGTGTAACCCTCACCGATGCCAAAACGCCGCTGGCCAAGTTTCTGAAGTCACAAAAGGCCATGTGCGGCCAGCTGGGCAACGAAGAAAAGGCCTACATTTTTGGCGAGCAGGCCCCGCTTGTGGGCTCGGCGGCGGTGGTTCCACTCATTCACGGCACCTGCTTCGGGCTGCTGGCTGTGGGCAATCGCGACGCCAACTACTACCGCTCCAGTATGGGCACCCTGTTTTTGGGCTACATTGCCGAAATTTTAAACCGCACCCTGCCCTACCAGCTGGAGCGCTGATCGGCCGTGGCCGAGCTGCCCTTTAGCGCCGAGATCGCGCGCTTTTTGGCGTACCTCAAAGGCGAGCGAAACCTTTCGCCACACACCTTGGCCGCCTACGGGCGCGACCTGGCCAAGCTGCAGCACTGGTGTGCAGGCCAGCAGCTCACGCTGCCCCAGCTTAACGTGCACCACCTGCGCCAGGCCCTGGCCCAGCAACACAGGGCGGGCCTTGCGGGCAAGAGCCTCAGGCGCTGGTTATCGGCACTTAGAAGCTTCTTCGATTACGGCGTGCGCAAAGGCTGGCTTGCCAATAATCCGGCCGCAGGCCTTTCCGCCCCCAAGGTTGAAAAACGCCTGCCCCACACCCTGGATGTAGACGAAGTGGGCCAGCTGCTAAGCTTCCCGGACGACACCGAATACAGCCCGCGCGACCGTGCGCTACTGGAACTTACCTACTCCTCGGGCCTGCGCTTGGCAGAACTTGCAGGCCTCAATCTGGCAGACCTGGATTTGGCCGATGCCTCGGTGCGGGTAACGGGCAAGGGCGAGAAAACCCGTGTGCTACCTGTGGGGCGCATGGCCCTGCGAGCGCTGAAACAATGGCTACAAGTACGCGCCGATTTCGCCAAACCCCAAGAACCGGCGCTGTTTGTCAGCCGGCAGGGCACCCGCATCAGCCACCGCCGCATCCAGCAGTTGTTTGCCCACTACAGCACCTACATGGGGCTCGATAAACCCCTGCACCCGCACATGCTGCGCCACTCCTTTGCCAGCCATATGCTTGAATCTTCCAGCGATTTACGGGCCGTGCAGGAGCTTCTGGGGCACGCCAATATCAGCACCACGCAAATTTATACCCACCTGGATTTCCAGCACCTGGCCAAGGTGTACGACCAGGCCCACCCGCGCGCCCAGCAAAAACACAGCAACGCCAAAGACCGCACAGAAAATGCGGATATAGACCCTAGCCAGTCTTAAGTAGGGCGTGTTAGGCTCAGGCCCTACCTGTGCTACCACCTGCGTTCGGCCCCAGGCCCCGCCTCAATAACAACAATCGCACGGGTAGCACATAGGTGTACCGTGACGCACGCAATAAAACTGATCAGCTTCGATTTAGACAACACCCTGTGGGATGTTGAACCCGTCATCCACGCAGCCGAAGCCGCCATGCAGGCCTGGCTGGAAAACTTCTGCCCCAAGCTTGTGGCCCGCTTTAGCCCCGAGCAATTGCGCCAGGCGCGAATGGACTACTGGGCACACCACCCCGAATTCAGACACCTTATTACCCGCGTGCGCCGCGACTGCCTGCGCATGAAGCTCATCGAAGCTGGCTACTGCTTGAATCAGGCCATTGAGCTGGCCGACATGGCCATGGAAGTGTTTATGGATGCGCGCCACCAGGTGAACTACTTTGATCACGCCCTGAGCACGCTGGATCAACTGGCCCCGCACTATACGCTTGCGGCCATCACCAACGGCAATGCCAACACCAAGCGCCTGGGCCTGCACCAATTCAGCTACCACTTAAGCGCCGAAGACGTAGGCACCGCCAAACCCAGCCCCGAGCCCTTTGAATTGGCCATGGCCATGGCCTCGGTTAGCGCAGAAGAAATGCTGCACATTGGCGATTGCCCGAACGACGACATAGCCGCAGCCGCAAGCCTTGGCATCAAAACCATCTGGTTTAACCCCAAGCGCAAAGCCTGGCCCCATACCCACCTGGCGCCCAACGCCATTGTGCACACGCTGAAAGATCTCGCAGGCGCCATTAGCGGGCTCAACGGCGGCTCGCTGCAGGCGCAATCGGCCTAATCATGAGCAGCGCCGGCATCAGCAAAACCCAGTCGAGCTTTTACCGGCGCCTGTACGTGGCGCATTTGATCAGCCAGGGCGTAAATACCGTGCCCGCCATCATCACCCACACCGGCATGCCAAGGCGCACCGCCCAAGACACCATCAACGCGCTGCATGAGCTGGATATCCACTGCCAGTTTGAAGGCCCCAATAAAACCGGCCACTACCGCGTACACAACTGGGGGCCCATAGATGCAAACTGGCTGGCCGCCAACGCCCGCCGCCTGGCCACAAGCCTCGGCTACCCGAACAATTAAGCCCGGCTTCACGCCACCTGGTTTTAACAGGCACAAAAAAGCCCGCGCTTAGCGGGCTTTTTTTCATGCGCTCGCTTACTGCGAGTTGGCTACCATGTGATCTACCGCAGCCTTGATCTCATCATCAGAGCAATCCATACACAGACCCTTGGCCGGCATGCCGTTAATGCCGTTGATGGCATTGGCGTACAGGGTATCAATGCCTTTGCCTATGCGTGGCGCCCACTGGCCGGCATCACCCATTTTTGGCGCACCTGCAGCACCGGTAGCGTGACAGGTTACACACTTGGTGTCGTACACCTGCACACCGGTGCGCGGGCCAGCTGCCACTGCAGCAACGGGTGCTGCTGCACAGTCATCGCCTGCAAGGCAGGTCTTGCCCGCAGGCGCAATGCGATCTGCAATTTCCTGGCTACGATCAGCCAAGGTCACCATGGATACACTCAACCCCAAACCGGCAGCCGCTAGCAGACAGAATACCTTCTTCAACTGGCTCACTGAAAATCCCCTTGTAGTCCAATAGCCAAACCTGGCCGAAAGGCCGCATTATAGCCACAAAGCCTGCCCGGCGGAAACCACAACCCCATAGACGAACGCCAGCCAGATGCGTATCATGCGCCCACTTAACGCCCGCCCGAAACGCCTAGCGCGTAAGGTATAGAGCGAAAGCCGTGAGCGACCCTGTGCGACACAGTATCGCACTAAAAAGTTTAAGCACCCGTAGCTCAGCCGGGCTGCGATCAGCCGGGTGTAGCCGGAACCAGCGAAGCACTGCTTCGCCCGGCGAAACGGCTGGCAGCTATGCTGACAGACCGGCCCCAACACCTGAGTGCTGGGGAGCGCGTAGCGGTCTATCCGTTTAGCTGAGCAGTACAGAATTACAATGTGTGAAATTGTTCCAGGTTCACACCGAAAAAGTTTAAGCACCCGTAGCTCAGCTGGGTGTAGCCGGAATCAGCGAAGCACTGCTTCGCCCGGCGAAACGGCTGGCAGCTATGCTGACAGACCGGCCCCAACACCTGAGTGTTGGGGAGCGCGTAGCGGTCTATCCGTTTAGCTGAGCAGTACAGAATTACAATGTGTGAAATTGTTCCAGGTTCACACCGAAAAAGTTTAAGCACCCGTAGCTCAGCTGGATAGAGCGCTGCCCTCCGGAGGCAGAGGTCTGGGGTTCGAATCCCTTCGGGTGCGCCAATTAAAAAGCCCACACGCCAAAAGCGTGTGGGCTTTTTAATTGGTAATGCCAAAGGCATTTGTTCGAACCCCGGGTTCGACAAATCGTCAGGAACGATTTGGACCGCAACCGCGCCGCGAAGCGGTCAGGGGCAGGACGCCCCTGAGTCAATCCCTTCTGCAATTACGCCCACACCCATTTACCTCAATTAGCATGTGGGCTTTTTAATTGGTAATGCCAAAGGCATTTGTTCGAACCCCGGGTTCGACAAATCGTCAGGAACGATTTGGACCGCAACCGCGCCGCGATGCGGTCAGGGGCAGGACGCCCCTGAGTCAATCCCTTCTGCAATTACGCACCCACGCACTTATCCAAAAAAGTATCCAACCAAGACCCGCAGCCAATAACCTGAACATTTCGGGGGCGCATAAATACATCCCTGTAGCTTGTCGCCGACGTCCTGTCGGCAACACCCCGAAACATCCAGCTTATTGCCTGCTAAGTGCCATACCCAAGCACTTGGCGACAGATATATTTTCGAGCAATGAACTAACTACCCCTCAGGCTTAACAACCCACTCAGGTTCTTCAAATTCACCTATTAACTTTACCGACACAAAGTCTGCGGCAGATTGAATGATGGTTTTCACTTCCGGATTGTTGTCGGCCTCCATGGCATCGCGATCGGTTTTGCTTTGCCAGTGGGCGATGGCGATGAGTTTATTGGGCTCGCCAATTTTCCGGTGCAGTTCTGTGCCCATGGCACCCGGGTAGGTTTGAATCAGCTGGCTTGCACGCACCCAGGCCTGGGCGTAGTCTTCCGGGGTGTGAGTGGGCGCCACGGTTACTTCAAAAATAAATTTCATAATAACTTCCCCTGGATCGTGCGCGGGCCGGCGCTAAACGCCGCGTTCAAGCGCAGGCACACCGTCAGCCGCTGTATTTTTACGTGCAACTAATGAGACTAGCACAAAGCTCAGCAGCATCAGCAAGTACCAGGAGGAGAGCTTGGCCAGGGGCACCATGCGCCAGGAATCTGATTGATTGGGGTATAGCCAGATGTTGGTGAAGGTGGCGATATTTTCTGCGAACCAAATAAAGAGCGCCACCAAAAACCAGCCCAGCAGCAGTGGCATATGGCGGTGCTCATGAATCACTTTGAAATAAATACGGGTGTGGAGAAATAGCCCGCAGGTTGCACCTAAAAGCAACCAACGCATGTCCCAGATAAAATGGTGGGTAAAAAAATTAAGGTAAATGCCCGCCACCAAAATCACCGTAAGGTTGCGCTTCGGGTAGCGGGTGTATTGAAAATCGAAAATTCGCCATACGCGGGCAATGTAACTGCCCACGGCGCTGTACATAAACCCGGTAAACAAGGGCACATTGCCAATGCCGAACACATAGGCTTCAGGGTATTGCCAGGAGCCGATGGCATCTGAGGTTTTAAACAGCTCCATTACTGTTGCCAGCAAGTGAAACACCACAATCACCAGTGCTTCGCGCGCGGTTTCCAGCTTAAAGGCCAGCAGGAAAATCTGAAAGGCAATGGCTGCAAGGAAAATAAAATCGTAGCGGTGCAGGCTTTCGATGGGGTACCAGTAGTGCGTAACAATCATCACCAACAATAAAAAGCCGCCAAACACACAGGCATAGGCTTGTTTCAGGCCAAACCACCAAAGCTCTTTTACGGCTGCCGCCAACTGCTGTGAGGTAAGTTTGGCCACGCGCATTCCTTAGTTGCCGAATAATCGATCGGAGCAAAAGCCCCGGGCACTAATGCCTAAATTACAGCGGCTCGCGATTAACTTCCGACACCTGTTCATTGAGCGTCCAGAGGTCATACAAATAGCCCAATAAAAACAGGCCGCCGGTGAAGAACCAAATGATGCCGGTAATCCACTTGCCCATGTAAAAGCGATGCACGCCAAAAAATCCTAAAAAGGTGAGAAATATCCAGCTGAGCGTGTAGCTTGTGTGGCCTTCGGGGTAGCGGTTATCTGCCTCGGCATCCATGGCGGGTATGAGAAATAAATCGATAATCCAGCCGATGAAAAACAGGCCCAGGGTAAAAAAGTACAGGGTGCCGGTAATGGGTTTGCCGTAGTAAAAACGGTGGGCGCCCATAAAGCCGAATATCCACAGAATATAACCCATAACCTTACTGTGGGAATCTGATGCGATTGGCTGCATTGCGTATCCTTGGTTGCGTTGAAAAAGCCCACGCTAGCAGCCGAAACAGGCGCTCACAAGTGTGCTTTCGGTCAATCTACTTTTTCCTTCGCCCAACGACGATCTTGTGGCGTTGCTTCAAGCCCTGCATCTTCATCGTTTTCCCGGGGGTTGAGCACCAGACGCGTGTAGATGGGAAAGTGATCAGAACCTATGTGGCGCAGCCGCTGTATGTCGCCCAGCGCAAACTCGTGGCTGTGAAAAATATGATCGAGCGGCCAGCGCAAAAAGGGGATTTTGGCATTGTATGTATTGAACATGCCGCGCCCTACCCTTGGGTCTAGCAGGCCGCTGATTTTGCGAAACAACCGCGTAGTGGCAGACCAGGCCACATCATTTAGATCGCCTGTTACGATTACCGGTATGTCGCTGTGCTGCACAATTCTGGCAATGCGCACAAGTTCTGCATCGCGCTCGGTAGATTCGGCGTTTTCTGTGGGGCTGGGCGGCGCCGGGTGCAAAAAGTGCAGCTTCACAGCCTGGCCCTGCAAATTTACGCTGGCCTCCATTGAAGGTACACCCGGCTCAACGCGAAAGTGGATTTCCGGGTTTTCCAACGCGAGGCGTGAATACACGTGCATGCCGTACAGATTATCCAGCGGGCAGGTAATGCAGTGGGGGTAATCGGCTTGCAAAACATTCAGCTGCGTTTGCCACCAGCTGTCTGTTTCCAGGGTCACCAGAATATCGGGCTTGAGCCGCCGCACTTCGGCCAGTAATTTTTCCGCATTGCGATTGGTCATGAGTACGTTAGACGTCATGAGGCTTAGGGCCGGCCCCTCACGGGTTGCGCGCGCAACCTCTGCGGGAAATAACGGCGTGTAGGGCAACACCCACCACCACTGGATTACCACAGCCACCAAACCACAGCCAAGGGCTACGCCATCCAGCCAGGAATTTACGCCCACCCAAAGGCCCTGCACCAAGACAAACACCGAGGCGATAAGCGCCACCTGAAAACGCGGGAAATCCCAACCGCGCACCAGCCAGTGCTCGAAATGCCACAGGGGAAGCAGGCTTGCCAATAAAATTGCAACACCCAACCAGGGCATCAGGTCAGTCCACATTTAGCGGGCTCCGGTGTTGTTATAAAAATCACTTGCACGACAATCGCAACGCTCACACTAAGATTTCACCCGCAATCGATTATTCACATCGCGCGCAGCAAGAATTTGCGCGCGTTCATCGGCAGGTGATGCATTAAACGCTTTAGCCGCACGATCATAAAGCAGCACATTTACAGAGGCAGCCAAATTCATAGAGCCACGGGTGGGCATGTACACAACGGCATCTGCGCTATCTACCAGCTGCTGGCGCAGGCTGCCGTCTTCCGGGCCAAAAACATAGAGCGCACACTCCGGGTGTTCAAAGGCGGGCAATGGCGTTGCGCCCTCTACAAGCTCTACACACACCTTGGCCATGCCAGCGGGCAAGGGGGCGCTGTAAGTTTCTACCTGCAGTAAGGGAATCTGGTGGTTCGCACCTTGGGTGTCGGTATGAAAGCGCGCGGCGCGGGCAAAGCGCTCGCCGGTATAACACACACCCTGGGCGCCGTAGCAGCCGGCCGCGCGCAGCACCGCTCCCACATTGGCAGGGCTCTTGGGGTTAGTTAAGCCGATAGCAACGCGCATACCCGCCAGCAACTCGGCCAGCGGCTCTTGCCCATTGCCAAGTGAGGCGAGCGACGGCGCTGCAGATTGCGGCAGTGGTGGGGTTTTACCGGGTTTATCGCTCACACTGTGGCCTTGTTGAGATGATTAGGTAAAGGGCTATGCCATAGGGGCGATTGTACCGGCCAGAGCACCCAAGGCCCAGCACGGCTCAACTTTGCGGTTTGCCCACCATATTGGCGGGATTTACCCATTCATCAAATTGCCGGGCGCTCACATAGCCAAGGGCCTGGGCTGCAGCCTTCAGGCTTGTGCCCTCGGCATGGGCTTTGTTGGCAATTTCGGCAGCTTTGTAATAGCCAATGTGCACATTCAACGCAGTCACCAGCATCAACGATTGCGACAAGTGCTGTTCAATGCGCGCCTCATCGGCCTCTATGCCCTGCACACAATGGGCATCAAAACTGCGACAGGCATCGGCCAGGAGTTGCACGCTTTCCAACACCGCCGCAGCAATCACGGGCTTGTACACGTTTAACTGAAACTGCCCGTGGCTGCCCGCAATGGATACTGTCACATCATTGCCCATCACCTGGGCGGCCACCATGGTTACGGCTTCCGCCTGGGTGGGATTCACCTTGCCCGGCATGATAGATGAGCCAGGCTCATTGGCCGGCAACTTGATCTCACCAATGCCACAGCGCGGGCCACTGGCAAGCAGCCTTATGTCGTTGGCAATTTTCATCAGCGCCACCGCCAGCCGTTTACAGCTACTGCTGAGCGCTACCATCGCATCGTGGGCGGCCAGTGCTTCAAATTTGTTAATGGCACTCACAAAGGGCAGGCCCGTTTGCGCGGCAATGCGCGCGGCCACCTGCTCGGCAAAACCCGCGGGCGCATTGAGGCCGGTACCCACCGCGGTACCGCCAAGGGCCAGCGCACTCACGCCCTTTAAGGCCTGGGCAATATCTGCCTTGGCCGATTGCAATTGCGCCACATAGGCGCTGAATTCCTGGCCGAGGGTGAGCGGTGTGGCGTCCATCAAGTGGGTGCGGCCAATTTTAACAGTGCCATCAAAGGCCTTTGCTTTGGCGTCAAATGATTTAACCAGGCCACTGATTGCCGGCAACAGCTGTTGCTGCACTTCTGTATAGGCGGCTATATGCATGGCCGTGGGGAAGGTATCGTTACTGCTTTGGCTTTTGTTGACATCATCATTGGGCGACAGAAATTTCTCGGCATCGTCCAGCTGGCCGCCATGCAGAATCTGCGCGCGATTGGCAATCACTTCATTCACGTTCATATTGGTTTGTGTGCCGCTGCCGGTTTGCCAGATGACCAGCGGAAATTCATCGTCGTGCGTGCCCGCCAGAATTTCATCGCACACCCGCCCTATGAGGGCGGCCTTTTCCTGGGGCAGGCCGGCAAGCACCGCGTTTACCGCCGCGGCTGCTTTTTTAATATGCGCATAGGCATAAATAATGGGCATTGGCATAGAGGCAGGCCGCCCAATGGCGAAGTTATGGCGGCTGCGCTCGGTTTGTGCGCCCCAGTAGCGCTGCTTGGGCACAGCCACCTGGCCCTGGGTATCGTGTTCATAGCGCACGGGCTCATCGCCTGCGGGTTCCTCACAATGTGACATTGCTGTGACTCCTGTGTGAACTGATACAATAGTGCCCGCACTCACCAAGGGTAAGCCCCATGGAACCGCTTCTCAGGCCTCGCATTGGCATCTTCGCCGATGTGCAAAACATCTACTACTGCACGCGCGACCGCTACCAGCGGCAGTTCAACTACCGGGCACTGTGGCAACAGCTTAGCGAGCAAGGCGAAATTTGTCAGGCCTTTGCCTATGCCATACACCGCGGCGATGCAGGCCAGCTTAAATTCCAAACAGCGCTTAGAAGCCTGGGGTTTACGGTTAAATTAAAGCCTTTCATTCAACGCAGCGACGGCTCGGCCAAAGGCGACTGGGATGTGGGCATCACCATTGATGTGCTGGAGTACGCGCCCCGGCTGGATAAAATTGTACTGCTCTCGGGCGATGGCGACTTCGACCTGCTGCTGGCGCGCGTGGGCGAGCGCTTCGGCGTGCGCACCGAGGTATACGGCGTGCCGGGGCTCACAGCCCAGAGTTTGATAGACGTAGCAAGCCATTATCACCCTATTGAGGCATCGTTGCTGCGCTAGTTGGGGCGCACGTTCAAAATTGGTTATTATGGCGCTTGTCGCCAAATTTTAGCCGCTGTACCCAGCGCCACCGCGTTGCTGTATCAGGCAGTTGAGGCCTGGCCCAGCCCGAGGACGGCCCTCAAAAGACACGGAGTCACACGTGATTATTCTGCCCACTGAAAAGCGCTTCGATGCGCGCCACACCCCCACAGTGCTCATTGGCATTGTGCTGCTTAATATTTTGGTGTTTTTCTTCTACCAAGGCGACGACAACAACAAAATCTACAGCGCGCTTAGCACCTACGAAGAACAGAATTTTCTGGAAATTGAATGGCCGCTTATTCAAGACTACCTTAAAGCACAAAACGAGCTGGATGCGCTCGATGATTTACTTGATCTACACGATGATAAGCAAACACAGGATTTAATGGTGCACATCCTATTGCGCACCGATTTCTATCAGCATGTGTTTCGCAACCCCTACCAACTCATCGGCTTTCAAAATGCCGATCGCTGGCTGGAGCATCGCGGCAAGATAAACCGCCTGATAGAAAATCTCAGCTTTAACGCCTACGGCCTGAAACCCGCCGAGCTTTCATTCACCACCCTCATCAGCCACCAGTTTTTGCACGGCGATGTGATGCATTTGCTGGGCAATTTATTTTTCCTGGTATTTTGCGGCTTTGCCGTAGAGGCCGCCATTGGCCACCTGCGCTTTTTGGGCTTTTATTTACTATCCGGTGTTGCCGGTGGCCTGGCCCACGCTGCTGTAGATTTTTCAAGCACCACCACCCTGGTGGGCGCCTCTGGCGCAATCTCGGGTGTCATGGCCATGTACCTGGCGATTTTCCGGCTGAAGAAAATCGAGTTCTTCTATTGGTTTTTTGTGGTGGTGGGCTACATGCGCGCACCGGCGCTGGTTATTCTGCCCATTTACATTGGCAAGGAAATTGTAAGCTTTTATACAGACGGCGGCTCCAACGTGGCGTTTATGGCGCACGCGGGCGGTTTTGTAGCCGGCAGTTTGTTGATGCTGGGCAACTACTTCATCAGCCCGAAAACCATTGATAAAGCCTACGTGGAAGAAGATCAAAGCATAGATCCGTTTCAACAAGCCCTGGCCGATATCTACACCCACATAGAGCAATTTCGCTTTGCTGCTGCCATTAAAGCGGTGGACGCCGCCATTGAACGATTTGGCGCGAACTTGCGGCTTGCCCAATTGCGCGTGCAACTTACCCAACTGGATTCCGAACAAGCGCAGCGTCAATCGCAAGCGCTCTTGCTGGGGCTGGTGCCCGAATCACAACGGCAATTACAGCAACAAAGTGAACTGGTAAAAGCCCAGCCACAAGCACTGGCTCTGCTCGATGCCGAGCTGCGCTACCAGCTCACCGTGCGGCTTACCGCACTGCACGATTTAGGCGCCGCCGAAGTGGTGTTTGCGAGCCTCCAGCAAGATGCCAAACCGCACGAATCCCTGGGCGTGCTCGCCAAGAAACTTGCACTGGCATTTAAGGCACTGCATAAACCCACCAAGGCCAAGCGCTATGAAGCGCTAGCGCAGGAATGGGCGGGAATTTAACCATGAAGGATTATTGCCAATATCACCCGTTGAGCGCGGCCACCTTTCACTGCGATCACTGCGCACATTTTTTGTGTGATCACTGTGTAGATCACAGCAAAATGCCGGAGCGCTGCATTCACTGCGGCGGCAAGCTTGAAAGCCTGGGCGCAAGCAACAGCGCCGAGCCATTCTGGCGGCGCTTGCAACAGGCATTTCGCTACCCGCTGGCAAGCCAATCACTTACGCTGATTGTCGTCGTATCGCTGCTTACCTCGGCGCTCTCTGTGCTGCCCTTTGCCATTGCTATTTATTTAATCGCAACCGGCGCGATGATGCGCTACAGCTTTGCCTGCCTGGAAAACACCGCGCAAGGCAAGCTCACAGCGCCAGATATCACCCACGCCTATGAAGGCGGGGTGGTATTGCTATTTCAATTGCTGGCAATAGTCGTAGTGATGACAGCCGTAGTGATTGGCATAGAAATGGCCATCAGCGAGGGCCTGGCCAAGCTTGTGGGTGTGCTGTTTGTGCTGGGTTTCCCCGCCGTTATTATTTTATTTGCCATCAACCAGAGCTGGCTTGAGGCCATTAACCCCGCCAGTATCTTGCGTTTGATTCTGGCCATTGGCCTACCCTACGGGGTGCTCCTGGGGCTAATTTTAGTAATGACCGCATCGGTAAGCGTGCTGCATGAAATCATTGGCACCGTGGATTTTCTGGCGGCGTTTTTACAATCGGCGGTGTCGAATTTTTACACCGTGGTGGTGTTTCACATCATGGGTTATATGATTTTCCAGTATCAGGCCGAGCTGGGTTTTACTGCCCGCGCCGAAGATGGCGAAGCCCTTGAACGCTCTGAAATGGAGCTGCACAACGCCCGCATAGACATCGCCCTGAAAGAGGCACAATACAACAAAGTGGTGGATTTATTTGCAGAGGCAAACAGCAAGTTCCCAGACCAGGCAAGCTACTACCTGCGCTGCTTTGACTACCTCTGCAATGTTAATCTGCCTGAACGGCTAAGCCGCTTTGCCCCGCACTTTTTTGATTTTTTGTTTAAGTCCGAGCGCAAAGAGCAGGTGTACCCCAGCTACAAACGTTTGCTGCGCGCCCTGCCAGGCTACCAGCCAGAGGCGCCCAGGCTACGCCACCTGCTGGCCGAGCAGTGCTACAGCAATGGCGACGCGCGCTCTACACTCAAGCTACTCAATGGCCTGCACAAGCAAGCGCCCGACTACCCGCGCCTGGTGGCTGCCTACGAGCTGATGTGTGAAGCCCTGGCAGACATGCCCAACATGGGCAAGCAGCTCGCGCAGTGCCAGCAACTGGTGGCCAATATTAAACGCCGCGCAGAACAGAAGGCAGAGGCCCGGGCTGCAGAAGTTGCCGCACGTACCGAGGCCGCCAAAGCCGAGCTTGCCAAAACCGTAACCCGAAGGGGCGGCGCACCCAAAGGCGCTAAGTTGATCAAGCCCAAACGCGAAGCCGATGCAGAACAATTAAATGATGAACACTTAACCCATGAGCAGCGGGTGCTCGGCAGCCGCCCCACGCGTATTCCCAGCGGCGTAAAACCGGGGGCGAAAAAAGCCGAGCCTGATTCAACGCAGGCCGCTGAGGCAGAATCAAAACCCTCAACCGATGACAACGACCTCCCGCCCATAGATTTCAAACTTTAGGCGGCAGGCGTTAATCCGGATCCTGTAATTGCTGTACAACCTGCGCGATGATCAACAAGCCCACAGGCAGCAGAAACAAAAATACCGCATCGCCCATCCACACCAACGGGTGGGCAAGTGCTGCAAATACAAGGTAGGTGGTGTAGGCCACATAGCCCAATAAAAACAGGCAACCTTCAAAGCGATCTACCCGGGCGCCGGTAAAGAAAATAGGCAAGCACATGAGCGCCACCAAACACATCACCGGCACATCTACCGCCACAAGGCTCGCGGGTGCGGTAAGACCAACAGGCGCCAGCAGGCTCGATAAACCCAACACGCCCAGCAAGTTAAAAATATTACTACCCACCACATTGCCCACGGCCATATCGCGCTGGCCTTTTATAGCCGCAGCAATAGAGGCCACCACTTCCGGCAGCGAAGTGCCGGCGGCAACCAGGGTGAGGCCAATAACCAAGTCGCTTACACCCAAATAGGTGGCAAAGGCCACTACCGCCTCTAACAACCAGCGCGAACCCAGCACCAGCATGGCAAGGCCAAACAACACGCTTACTGCACTGCGCCAGGCAGGTGCGTGGGCTTGTAACTCCAGGGGTAGGGCCAGGTTTTCATCCTGGCGCGAGCTTTGGTAAAACACATAACCCAGGTAGCCAAGCAGGCCTGCAAACAAGAGTGCGCCATCGGCGTGGGAAAACCGGCCATCGCGGGCAAGCCACCACACCAAAAGGCTTGCGCCAATCATTACCGGTACATCCCGCCGAATCAATTGATGCCCCACCACCAAGGGCACAATGAGCGCCGTTAAACCCAGGATAAACAGCACGTTAAAAATGTTGCTACCCACAACATTGCCAAGGCCCACGGAATCCTGCCCGGCAATGGCCGCTTCAATGCTTACTGCAAACTCCGGCGCACTGGTGCCAAAGGCCACCACCGTAAGGCCGATTACCAACGGCGAAACACCCCAGCGGTTTGCCAGCTGTGCGGCGCCGTTAATAAGCCAGTTGGCACCTGCCACCAGCAACGCAAGGCCTGTAACAAACATCAATACACTGAACATAGGCACCAACCTAAGGGGAGTAGATGTGCGCAATATGAGGCTTTCATTGCCAATAAAACAGGGGTGCCCTGATAAATATTTCGCCCACAAAAAAGCCGGCGATTGCCGGCTTTAATTAACTGTTAACACTGCAGTTACGGGCAGCGGTAAATGCCAAAGGTCATTGAGCCATCACTCTTTAATTCCGACTCGCGCACCAGGCGATTCCCGCCCATGTTGAAGGCGGAATCTTTGGCCAACGCTGCCAGCTCGTCCATTACCTTTTCATCTTTGCGTACAAAAATGCCTACCTTGCTAACGCCCTTGGAGGTGGTTTCACCCAGGCGATCACAATGTTGTACGTCGCTTAACGGCTCTACAGAAATATGAGCCGCCTCTGGCTTGGGTTCTACCCAGGTACAGGCCGCGGCCAAGGCTGACAAACCAACGAGGGGAAGAATTCGCATAGCGCACTCCTTGACTGAGAAAAATTAACTGCGCCCACTTTACCGAAGCGCGCGCAATGCGCAAGGGGCAGTGCGCGCAATTACGAAAAACAGGCAAAAAAAAAGCGCCCTCTCTGGGGCGCTGTTTTCTTGCGCGGATTTAGTCGAACTCAATCCAGGTGGTTTTAAGCTCGGTGTAATCATCAAAGGCGTGCATGGATTTGTCGCGCCCGTTACCCGATTGCTTAAAGCCGCCAAAGGGCACTGTCATGTCGCCACCGAAGTAGTTATTGATGCCCATAGTACCCACGCGCACGGCTTTAGCTACGCGGTGTGCCACGTTGATATCGCGGCTCCATACCGCACCGGCCAGGCCGAAAATGGAATCGTTGGCAATTTCAATGGCCTCTGCTTCTGTATCAAAGGGGATAACGGTCATCACCGGGCCGAAAATTTCCTCCTGGGCAATGCGCATTTTGTTGTTGGCACCGGTGAAAATGGTGGGCTGGTGATAATAACCGCCTTCGGTAACCTCAACACGCTTGCCGCCAAAGGCCAGGGTTGCACCCTCGTCACAGCCAATTTGCACGTATTCGGCCACAGTGTTGTATTGCGCCTCATCCACCATGGGGCCCATGCTGGTTGACGGGTCTAGCGGGTTGCCGGGCGCCCAGCCTTTGGCGTGTTCTATTACCTTGGCCACAAACGCATCGTGAATACTGCGCTCAACCAGCAAGCGCGTGCCCGCCGTGCAGGTTTGGCCGCCGTTATAAAACACGGCAGTTGCGGCCATAGCCGCGGCCTTGTCCAAATTGGCATCGGCAAACACGATGTTCGGGCTCTTGCCACCCAATTCCAGAAATGTGCGTTTGAGATTTGATTGGCCCGCATACTCCATGAGCATTTTGCCCACGGGTGTGGAGCCTGTGAATGTAAGCCCTTCTACATCCATATGCTTGGCCAGGTGGCTGCCCAGGCTACCGCCAGGCCCCGGCAATACCTGCAGCACGCCATCGGGCAGCCCCGCTTCTTTGGCCAGGCCCGCAACCCTTAATGCGGTAAGCGGGGTATTGGAGGCAGGCTTTAACACCACGGAGTTTCCGGTGGCAATGGCCGGCGCAATTTTCCAGGCGGTGGTAGAAAAGGGGAAGTTCCAAGGCACAATGGCCGCCACTACACCCAGCGGCAAGCGTGTAACAAGCGCCAGGGTATCGTGGGGCGTGGGTGCCACTTGATCATAAAATTTATCAATGGCCTCGCCACTCCAGCGCAAGGTGCGCGCCGCTGCCGGCACGTCCACATTCAGGGTATCGCTAATGGGCTTACCCACATCCAGCGATTCCAACAGCGCAAGCTCTTCTTTATTTGCCTCAATCAACTCAGCCCAGCGCACCAGCACTGCTTTGCGCTCAGAGGGCGCCTTGTTTGCCCAGGTGCCGGCTTCAAACACGGCTTTGGCCGAGGCAATGGCGCGATCGGCATCTTCCGGGCCACAGCTGGCAACCTGCGCCAAGGTTTCACCGGTGGCAGGGTTGATGGTTGGGCGGGTATTGCCCGATGCCGCATCAACATAAGCGCCATCAATGAAAGCGCGGCCTTCAATAGATATTGACTCAGCACGTGCGCACCAGTCTTTAAAGGTCAAATCAGCCATAGTGTCTACTCCTCAATAATGGCTCCATTGTAGCGCCTCCAGTCAAAAGCCAAATGACCCAAATTGGTATCCACACACTAAATATCAGCGCTAGCCAATATAAATCTGGGGAATAGGGCTAAGCTGCTAACAGGCTAGGCTTGCGCTTCTGGATGCTATCGCACTCATTAAATGTATCTATTGTCGTTATAGGGCGGGCAAATACTGTAACTTCGCTAATTTACTTGCTTAAAAATTGCACAGAAAACTGGTGCTTTCGTGCAACAAAAAGCCGATTTTTACAATTTCAACGCAAGCGAATACATTTTTTTGTAACCAAACTACAGAATCATTACCTTTATTTATGACATCTATAGGTGGCAGCAGGCTAATAGCCTTAGCTATTATGGCCTACCGCAATTTCCCGGCTGAAGGTTCAGCCGAGGCCAAAGGCTGAAAATACAGCCGGTGTCATACCGACAAAAAAAGGGCGGGTGCTACAGAGGAAGACAACACATGTTAATCGGTATCCCCAGAGAACTGGACGCGGGAGAAACCCGCGTACCCCTGCTACCGGATGGGGTAAAAAAACTGGTAGCGGCCAACGCCACCGTGGTAATTGAAACGGGCTTGGGTGCATCACTGCAAATACCCGATTGTGCCTATACCGAAGTGGGTGCCACCCTGGCCGTAAGCCGCGATGCACTGCTCGGCCAGGCAGACGTGCTTTTGCGGTTGCGTAAACCCCCGCTCGATGAAATAACCAAGCTCAAGCGCGGCGCCATTCACATCTCGTTTCTAGATCCATTCAACGAGCACGCACTTGTAGATGCCTTTGCCAAGCAGGGCGTCACCGCCATCAGCATGGAAATGATTCCGCGCATCACCCGCAGCCAAAAAATGGACGCCCTCTCATCCCAGGCAAACCTGGCGGGCTACGCCATGGTGGTATTGGCTGCAGACAGGCTGGATCGCATTCTGCCCATGATGATGACACCCGCAGGCACCATTACCCCGGCGCGGGTATTTGTGATTGGTGCAGGCGTAGCAGGCCTTCAGGCGATCGCTACCGCCAAGCGCCTGGGCGCACGGGTAGATGCCTTCGATACACGCCCCGTTGTAAAAGAACAGGTGGAATCGCTGGGTGCCAAGTTTTTGGAAATAGACCTGGGTGAAACCGGCCAAACCGCCGGCGGCTACGCCAAACAGCTCACGGCAGAGCAAATTGAAATGCAACGCCAAGGCCAAATGAACGTGATGGCCAATAGCGACATCGTAATCACCACGGCCCAGGTATTTGGCCGCAAGGCACCGCGCATTATCACCAAAGAAATGCTCGCGGTAATGAAACCCGGTGCCATTGTGGTAGACATGGCGGTAGACAGCGGCGGCAACGTTGAAGGCTCAGAGCCAGACCGCGAAGTGGATATCGGCGGCGTAAAAGTGATTGGCTACCGCAACCTGCCGGGGCGGGTGGCACAAAATGCCAGCCAAATGTACTCCAACAATCTCATTAATTTGGTATTTGATTATTGGCAAAAAGAAGACGCCAGCTTCAGCCTGAATTTGGAAGAAGAAATTCTTAAAGGTTGTGTAATCACCCACGGCGGTGAGCTGGTAAATGCCGTGATAAAAAATGCCCGGGCGCAGGCCGCGGCCTAACGCCAACCAAGATTCAGGAGTAAACCCCATGACGCCAGAAATTCAACAACTGGTATACCTCACGTTCATATTGATGCTCGCCATCTTTGTGGGCTTTGAACTCATCGCCAAGGTGCCCGCCACCTTGCACACACCACTCATGAGTGGCTCGAACGCCATCAGTGGTATCACTCTAGTAGGTGCACTGGTTAGCGCCGGTGCCGAACACGCGCAACTGGCTACCTGGTTAGGCGCAGGCGCAGTTACCCTTGCCACCATCAACGTGGTGGGCGGCTACCTGGTGACCGACCGGATGCTCGCCATGTTCAAGAAAAAAGCGCAAGGGGGTGCGAAATGAGCAGCGCACTGATCATTAACTTTGCCTACATTCTTTCGGCACTCGGATTTATTCTGGGCCTGAAAATGCTCGGCTCACCGGCCACTGCACGCCGCGGCAACGCACTTTCTGCTCTCGCCATGCTGGTTGCCATTGCCGTTACCCTGCTCGATAAACAAATCATCAGCTTCAGCTGGATTGTGGGCGCCATGTTGCTCGGCAGCATCATTGGTGTATTGGCCGCCCGCCTGGTCGCCATGACCACCATGCCAGAAATGGTGGCATTGTTTAACGGCTTTGGCGGCGCTGCCAGTTTGCTGGTGGGTTGGGCCGCACTTTACGGCGGCGATGCCACAACCTTTGTGGCCATTACCATTGTGCTTTCGATTCTGATCGGCGGCGTAACACTCTCCGGCTCATTCATCGCCTGGGGCAAACTTTCTGAAAAATTGCCGGGCCGCGCCATCACCTTTACCGGCCAGGCGGTGGTAAACGGGTTGATTGTGCTCACGCTGCTGCTCAACGCCTTCTGGTTTGTTGAATCACCAACCACCGATTCCGTGCACCTGTATGCGGTAATTGGCATAGCACTGATATTCGGCATCATGCTGGTAATTCCCATTGGCGGCGCCGACATGCCCGTGGTGATTTCCCTGTTGAACTCCTACTCGGGCCTTGCCGCCTGCGCCGCCGGTTTTGTGCTTAACAACAACCTGCTAATTGTGTCCGGTGCCTTGGTGGGTGCCAGCGGTATCATTCTTACCAACATCATGTGCAAGGCCATGAACCGCTCGCTGGCAAACGTATTGTTCTCGGGCTTCAAAGCGGTGAAAAAATCCACCACCGTAGTTGAAGGCGAAATCAAACCCATCAACTGCGACGATGCCTACCTGATTCTGGAAGCGGCAACCAATGTGGTATTCGTACCCGGTTACGGTATGGCCGTATCGCAAGCGCAACACGTGGTGCGCGAGCTGGCCGATCACCTGGAAAACAACGGCTGCCAGGTGCGCTACGCCATTCACCCGGTGGCGGGCCGCATGCCGGGCCACATGAACGTACTGCTGGCCGAGGCCAGCGTACCCTACGACCAGCTGATGGAAATGGACGCCATCAACCCGCAAATGGGCAGTGTGGATGTAGCCATCGTGATTGGCGCCAACGATACCGTAAACCCGGCCGCCACCGAAGACCAGGGCAGCCCCATCTACGGCATGCCGGTAATCAACGTGAGCGAAGCGCGCACCGTGTTTGTACTCAAGCGCGGCATGAACGCCGGCTACTCAGGTGTTGAAAACCCGCTGTTTTTCAAAGAGAACGTACGCATGCTGTTTGGCGATGCCAAGGCTTCCATTCAAACTATTGCCGGCGAGTTTGCGGCGTAGCAAAAAGCCTGAACAAAAAACCGCGCTCACAGGCGCGGTTTTTAATTTAAAGCGTTCGATCAATAGGGTCACCCATTGATCCCTGCATTGATCTTTGATCCCATTGATCTATTGATCATTGCCCTCCTATGAACACCTTGTGCTCTTGGATCGTAACCGGGATAGGGCTTCGAAGGTGAATATTCGATTCTGACTCAAACAAACTCGAAAGATATTCCAACATTAAATATAGCTCATCACTTTTTTCAAAAGTCACATATACATCATCAGCAAACTTGAATATCCAATGATTATTCTTTTTTAGCAGACGCCCACTTACGTCAAAACTAAACTCCTTGCTCGGAGACAGTCGAACTTTTTCCGACTGTTCATTTAAACAAAATCTTTCACCTTCTTCTCCTGAGCCATTGCGAAGCAAAAAGCGAATTGAACATAGGCGATTTTTGGGGAGATCGACAACACCATTTTTTAAAGAAGTAATTGTGAAAGTCACTACGAAATCTTCTCCATCCACAATTTCCGTCTTAGAAAATTTTGCGGTAATTTCCGCATCTTCAGACGGAGAGTATCGCTCACATCCAAGCATTAGAAAGCAAAAAATCATACAAATTGATCGAAGACTAAGGCCCATATATCAAACCTCTCGCTGTACCTTTATCTACAGGTGTGAAACGAGTTCTATTCTCTAGTAAATAGCTCATTGACTCGCCAAGGGAAGAACCGGATCTATTGGAGTATAAGGACGGATCAATAGGGTCAGGATCAATAGGGTCAGAGTCATTAATCCTTACCAACCCCTCTGTATTCAGCCGATTTCCTATCACCACCTCGCCCAGATGGCGAGGCTCTGCGCCCGGTCTTGGCTTCTATTTGCGCCTTAAATCGATCATCGCCTAAAACCCAGGCTTTATTGGTGGCCTCACCTATCGCTCTCACGTCGCACTCGGCCATGCGGCCACGGAATAAACCGCGGTACGCCTTTTGGCGATCTGCATTATTTTTGCCCAGCTGGTTATAGAGAGGATGCGCCGTCAGCAACTGGATTGGCTTCCCCAATGCATTGCCCTGATAACTGGACCAAGGGTAATCAGCGGCATGGGCCACCATATTGGCGCGCACGGGGTTTAGTTCAATATAGCGGTACACCGTTAATAAATAATTATTCTCACTCACCAACGTAGATTTGTAACGGCCTTCCCACAAAGTACCCGTACGGTTGTAGGTGAAATTAAAATACTGAACATACTTTCGGCCCAATGCCTGCATCATACGGCTGACGCTTTGCTCGCTGCTAGGGGTTGCCAACAGGTGAACGTGGTTGGTCATTAACACAAACGCATGGATAGCAACATCGTACTTAGCTGCCGCATCCTTAAGAAAAGAGAGATACGCCCTGTAATCTGCTTCATCGTAAAAGCAGGCTTCGCGGTTATTACCGCGCTGGATAACATGTTGGGCACAACCGGGAAGATAGAGACGAGGTAAACGGGCCAAAGGGATTCCTCCATGAATCACACATAGCCCAAGCCTAGGTGGCCTAGGCTATAAAATCAATGACTCTGACCCCATTGATCCAAATACTAATGGCCCGTTCAGAGTTAACTAAGCATGTAATTGGCTATTAAGCTAGAAACCCTTAACTTAGTGCCATTCCACTCTGACCCTATTGATCACCCTTTCTTCTGCCAAGATAGTTATAAATATATTCTGATATAGAAAAACCGACCAATAAATAAAGCAACCACATCATTGGGGTTTGCAACATTGCACCCCAAAAATTCATAGTTTCAGAATTTATCGATAACTGACAAGGCACACCCAAACAAAGAACAAGCACGCCCCCCAATATTCTAAAAAAGATTTCTCTACTCATTTTTCCTAAGGCACCACCACAGAGATCAATAGGGTCACCCATTGATCCTATCTAAAACCTATCAACAACCTCTACAGCCAACCCAGCACTTATACGAATCATTTTTGGAGAAGAGCCATCTAAATAGTAAAGAAAATCATCTTTATCAAAAATTAGTTCACCACCGTGCTCATCATAAATTCTAACTTTAGCGATAGTTTTATTACTTTCAGACACAATTAATCGCTCTCCACTATCAAAATGATAACTCATACCTTTGTCATCTTTATAAAATATTTCGATAGTTAACGATTCACCAGAGTCGTTGAAGAGTACTGGACCGTTTGTTGAGTCCCAACAGCCAACTAGAAAAACAACCAACAATATATAGAATATTCTCATAACTATCTCACGAGAGAGTGATCACCTGCTTCAGTTTCTAATTTTTTGTCCTGAGATGCGACACGATCAATCATTGAAGCCACTCAACAAGATTCCAGCCACCTTCTAGTTTTTTACGAACGATACAGCAGATCAATAGGGTCAGAGTTATTGATATACCAAAGGATAACTTAGCTCGCACCTATTGGCGATCCAAATAAATATTACGGCCCAAAGCCATGAAATAAACAGCTAAAAGATTATGGATGTCACTTGCGGCTTCTGAGCGCCAAGGCCGTTAGCGATTGCTGGGCCTGCATGGTGAAGTGGCCGAAGGCAGCCTGTTGATCTTCGGTGATGGGCTGGCCGATTTTGTCGGCGTAAAACAGTGCCGAGCGGCGGCCTGCGATTTCAATAGGCGCAATAATGCAGGGTACGGTGTTTAGCATGGGTTGCAGTACGCCCGTGTACAGGTGCGACACGCTGATAACACGGGCGCTATCGAAATACTCGGGCTGGGCGTAGTTAAGCGCAACGGAAAAGAAGTTTTGCTCGGTGGATTTCACTACCAGTTGTTCGCGCCAAAGCGGTGCCTGGGGGCCCAGGGCGTAGCGCATCATGAGTTGTTCACGCACCAATAGCACAACGCCCACCCGGTCGAGCCCCACACCTTTGTAGAGGCCCTCCATCACTATCTGGAAGAGGGTGTTTACATCTGTGCCCTGCTGCACGGCGCTGGAAAGATCGCGCAGCACTTTTAGCTGGAAACTCGGGTCTGGCTCGATGGTAACTACTTGTACGGGCTCGCGCCCGGCGATGGGAATCAGGCGCGAAATGCGCTCAGCACCAAAGGCGGTTACCACATCGGCGGCTTGCTCTGCCATGGCTTGGGCATCGGCAAAGGCCTCTTCAGGACTTAGGTTGCGAAAGGCGGCAAGATCTTTTACTACTTTGGCGGTGTCTTCGGTTTCCCAACCGTAGTAGCTCGCCTTGCTTAGGGAGTCACCCAACAATACCGCCTGCGCGAGGGGTGTGTTATTGGCGCGGTTGGTGAGAATTTGGCTGAGCAGCGGGCTCAGGTGCCAGTTTTTCACGAGCTCGCGGGTGAGCTGGTTAAACTGCAGCGACAACACCTGCGCACAGGCTTCGGGCTCCTCAACGCCTGAGGTTATCAGGCTATCAAGCTGATCGGCTTGCGCGCCCCCCTTAGACCACACCGCCATTTCGCCCACGTGATACAAGAGCGCGGCAATAAACACTTCTTCGCGCTCGTCGGCATTGCCGGTGGGTACCAGCGCCTTGGCCTGCAATGCCGCATGAAAAGCGCGAGCCATCACCTGTAGCAGGCGTGCGCGGGGGTTATCGCCCAATAGCTGGTCAACCAGCAGCAGCGAAATGCAGATATTCTTAACGCCTTCAAAGCCCACCTGAATAATGGCGCGGGTAATGGTGTTGATATTGCCACCACCGGGGTTGAAGTGGGTGCTATTGGCGGCGCGCAGCAGCTGGGAGGTGAGGTTGGAATCCTTCAGCACCACCTCACTCAATTGGTTCACGCGGGTGTCGTCGTTGGTGGTGAGTTGATTGAGGGTTTTCACCACCGAGCCCAGCACCGGCAAATCCACTGCATTGAGCTTGCTAACCCAGGCATCTACGCCCTTTACCGCCATGCTTGTCTCCCGCTTTTGCGCCGCCCACCGTATTTTGGCGCGCCGTTCCACTAAGACTAGCACCCCCTGCGGAAAATCAGTGCCTATACTTTTTTTTCACCCCCCGTCATGGAGACAGACAATGCCCCACTGCGCTTTATCACGTACCGCCACTGTGGCACTCACATTAGGCTTTGCCACCAGCAGCCACGCCGGCGCCGGATTCGCCCTGCACGGGCCCGCGGTTACCACCGGCGGCCTGAGTAACGGCCAAAGCCTGCTGTCACTCAGTGCCAACCCCGCCGCCGCGAGTTTTGATCGCACCCGCGCCAAAGACGCGAGCGTTATTGGCGGGGTGTTTATGGGCGCCGGGGTTGAATACGGCGATGTGGAAGAACTGTTTGATCAGTACGACGAGCTGGCAGAAGCCATTGCAGATACCAACGGCGTTATAGAGGGCATCAGCTTTAACGCCTTCGACCCCAACGCACCCGACTTTGCCAGCATTATTGCGGAGGCCGAAGTAGAAGCCATGCGCGTGGTGCGCCTGCTGGATGCGGTATCTGACGAGGGCTACGCCAATGCCGATGCAGGCCTTTACACCACGTTTATTATTAACCACAACATACTGGGCGGCACCCTGGGGTTTGAATTTGACTACAGCGGCTCGGCCTCCGCACTGAGCGTAATAGACCCGTTTAATTTCGACGCCAACGTCGCGCAAACGGAACTGGATTCAGCCTATATGCTGATGCCCGGCGACCCAATCACCACCTTCGATTTAACCGGCGGCATTACGCTCACCATTAACCCCAGCACCGGCGATGTTACCGGCAGCTTCAGTAACGATAGCCTCTTGGCGGTGCGCGCAGCAGAAAAGCGCAGCCTGGGTATGAGTTACAGCTACGCCATTAGCACCGGCAGCAGCCAGCTGCACCTTGGGGTGAAGCCCAAATGGGTACAAATGGGCCTTAGCCGCGTGGTGCCGCGCATTGGCGATATCACCGATTCAGAGGCGCTGTTTGACGACATTCGCGACGCCGAGAAAGAAACCAGCAGCAACTTCAGCCTGGATGTGGGCGCGCTCTGGGTGAGCCAACACCTGAGCCTTGGCGTGAGTGCCGAAGATGTGCTGGAGCCTGAATTCGATTTCAACGAGGTAGACACCAGCAGTTACTCAGCCGAAGTTGCCGCCGTCATTGATGGCTTGAGTAGCTACACCCAAGAAGCAAAAATCAGTGTGGAAGCGAGCCTGTACACTGCCGATCGAAGTTGGGCCTTGAGCGGCTACTACGAGCCCCAGGTGACCACCGATGCACTGGGTGAAGAACACCAGTGGATGCAGCTAAGCGCCGGTTGGCATGGCGACAACTTCTGGGTGCCCAATGTACGGCTGGGCTACCGCACCAATCGCGCCGGCAGTGAAGTGAGTATTTACAGCCTGGGCGTTACCCTGTTTCGCCACCTGAACCTTGATGTATCCAGCTCCACCGATAAGGTGACCATTGAGGGCACCAGCCTGCCGCGGGGCGCCAGCGCAAGTTTGGGCGTGACATTCGCCTTTTAACTTGCCCGCCGCCCACAATCTTGAAGCCAACACCCGTGCTATTTAGCGAAGCCACGGGCATTGGCGCACTGCTTTTGCCCTGCGGCACGGCACCGTAAAAATCAACGGCCAATAATTGCCACAGGCATCTTAAGATTTTGGCATTAATTCCATTAATGCAATTACGGTGGCCTCAACGCCCGTGGTTACCGCGGGCTTGGGTGTGATTTTAAACAGCGGGCTGTGGTGGCTTGGCACCGGCGCGCCGCCTGCCTTTTCGCGTTCAAAATCTGCTTTGGGCGTGCCGCCTACCTGAAAGTAGACACTGGGAATGTAGGGCTCTGTGGTAAAGAACGGGAAGTCTTCGGCACCCATGCCCAGGCGGCGGTAATTCGGGTCGAAAATATCATCGCCCAGCGCCTTGGCCCAGGCGGTTTTTAAGCGCTGGGTAAGTGGAATGTTGTTAACAGTGGGCGGCGTGGGTTCATCGCTAATGATTACCTTGGGCAATTTGTCTTCCGGCAAGCCGGCTGCGCGGCCGGTATTTACCGCTACGCGCTCGATGGCTTTCATTAAATACTCGCGGGTTTCCCAGCTGTCGTTGCGCACTGTGACCTGCAGGCGGGCTTCATCGGAAATAATATTGTGTTTGGTGCCTGCATGAAATGAACCCACGGTAATTACCGAAGGCTCTTTGGGCGCAATTTCACGGCTCACAATGGTTTGCAAGGCCAATACAATTTGCGAGGCAATTACCACCGGGTCTTTACCGCGGTGGGGCGATGCACCGTGCGCGCCAATGCCCGGTACGATGATATCCAGGCTATCCACACCGGAATAGGGTGAACCTTCTACGGCCACTAATTTGCCAGCTTCAATTTCGGAACTCACGTGTAACGCCATGGCGTAATCAGGCTGGCCAAAGCGCTGCCAGATGCCATCTTCCATCATGCCTTTGGCACCGCCCACGCGCTCTTCGGCAGGCTGGCCTACGAGCATCAGGGTGCCCTGCCATTCGCTTTTGCGCGCGGCCATCTGGCGTGCGGTACCCACAAGGCTTGTGATGTGTACATCGTGGCCGCAGGCGTGCATTACCGGCACCAGCTTGCCATCCCAATCTTTTTGGGTATCTTTTGAGGCGTAGGGCAGGCCCGATTTTTCCTGCACTGGCAGGCCGTCCATGTCGGCGCGCATCATCACCAGCGGGCCTTTGCCGTTTTTCATAATGGCCACAACACCGGTTTTGCCCACACCTTCGGTTACTTCAAAACCGGCTGCGCGCAACTCTTTGGCCAAGCGCTTGGCGGTTTTAAATTCCAGGTGCGAAAGCTCCGGGTGCTTATGAAAGTGCTCAAACAGGGGCGACAAATGTTTTTGATAATCGCGCTCTATGTCTGCACGCAAATCCGCCTGTACGTTACTTGCCAGCAAGGCAACACATAATGAAAGGGCGAGCTTTTTCATAATAATTCCTTTGCAATTTATTGTTGTTTAATCAATTAGTGCGCTGCATCTAACTTGGCGGCAATGTCTGCCGCCCAATTTGTATCGGGGCGTTCAATAATGCGCCCTACTTCAACACCATCTTTAAAGACGATGAGTGTGGGTGTGTACTTAAGCTTATAGCGCTCGGTAAACTCGGCGGGCGCGCGCTTTTGCTCGTCTACCGCAATGGCTGTTAGTGCAATGGTTGGGTGCTGGTTTGCCAGTGCTAAGATTTGTGGCACTTCGCGCTGGCTGTCGTGGCACCAACTACCAAATAGCAGCACCCATTCAATGGTGTGTGCGCCCCGTTGGCGCAGTAACGCTTCGTGCGCGGCTGCATCTAATGTGTCTTGCCTGTAGGGGCTAAAGGCCGGGTGGGCCAGTATTTGCTCTGCGCTTACCTCGCCTATCAACAAGGGCCGGGCCGCGGGCTCTGGGTGATCATCTGCGGCAAAGGCTTGTGTACACAGCGCAATGCTGAGCATTAAAACGCCGCAAATATTTGCGCAAATTCTTTGCACATGAATGCTTTTATAATGGCAAAAACCGGGGCTGCCTAACTGCATGGGTAAATTCATTTTCTGTGCTCTGGTTAATGAATAGTTCTGGCAAACGCCATTACTGGTTTATCCGCTTATTAGCCATACTGGCCATCAGCTGGCTGTAGGCTTTGGTGAGTTTATTTACCGCATCGCTGCCACCGGCCAATACGCTGCCGGTGAGCAAAATATCAATGCAGGTAAACCAACGGCCCTGCAAGCCTGCAGGCGGTGCCACCACAAGTTGCTCCAAAATACGCAAACCCACCAGTGCAATTAATAAGCCCATGCACAGGCCCATTTGCTGGGCAATTAAACGCGAGTGGCTGCGGTAGTCTGCGCGGGCCAATTGCAGCGCCTGAAATTCTGCACGGGCTTCAGTATCGAGCTTGTGGATGGCGTCAAAGCTTTGCAGTTGTTGATCAAGCCGGTCGGCACCGCCGCCGCGCAGTGCCGATAAAAACACTTCAATGGCGCGCTCTAAAAACAAACACACAAGCACCACATAGCCAAACACCATGGGCAACACCAACAGCGGATCAGGCCGCCAGGCCAGCGCCTTGGGTGCCACCCCCAGCCCCAACAGGGCCAGCACCATTACCACCAGTAACGTAATTACATAGCGCTGCATAACACTCCCTTTTACCTGTTTACGCCCGTGCGCGCTAACCAAAACGTGCCAGCAGGCCCGTGGGCACAATGCGCAGCACACGGGCCACCAGCGCCCAGGGCCAACGGGGCACAGTGGCGCTGGTTACACGCGCTTCAATCAAGTTAGCCAACAAGCGGCCGCCAAGCTCTACCGAAATTTCAAACGGGCGCGAGCGGGCCGATTGATTGATGGGCGTATCGATATAGCCCGGCCATAAAACCGTGACATCAATGGGGTGGCGGTGCAGCTCTGCGCGCAGCGCCTGCATGTAAGTGGTTACCGCAGCCTTTGAGGCGCTGTAAACGGCCGCACCCGGCAACCCGCGAAAGCCCGCCACACTGCCAATGGCCACAATGTGGCCGCAGCCCTGCTGTTTGAACAGGCGCACGGCGGCATCCACTGTGGCCATCAGGCCCGTGACATTGGTATCTATTGTGGCCTTGGCCAATTCAAAAGCCAGGCGCCCTACACGCTGGCTGTACCCCACGCCGGCATTGGCGATGACCTTATCAAGCCGCCCAAAATGGCTATGGGCTGCTTGAATACTGGCCGATACAGCGGCGGCATCGGTAACATCCAGCTGCCCCACCCACACCTCTACGCCAGTTTCGGCAACCAACTCTGTTTTTAACCTGTGCAAGTTTTCAAGCCGGCGTGCAGTCAGGGCGAGCTTGTGGCCGCGGCGGGCAAACTCGATGGCCATTTGCCGGCCCAGGCCACTGGAGGCGCCGGTGATATAGATAACGTCTGTCATGGTGGTGCCATTATTGTTGTGGTTATTTTCATTGCTGTGGGTAGGCGCTTAGCGAACCTGCGATTGCACCCGCAGCCAGTCGCCCAGCTCACACACCAGTTGGTCGCCGACGGCCAAGGGGCCCACACCGGCAGGCGTGCCCGTTAACAGCACGTCACCGGGGTTTAACTGAAAAAACTGGCTGGCGTAGGCCAGCAACTCTGCCACCGGGGTGATCATCGCGCGGGTATTGCCCTGTTGGCGCAATTGCCCGTTGTGGTACAGGCGCAGATCAACATTTTGCACATCTGGCGGTGGCGGCACAAAGTGCGAGAGCGGCGCACTGCCGGTGAACCCTTTGGCCTTCTCCCAGGGGTGGCCCTGGCTTTTAAATTGCGCCTGTAATTCCCGCAGTGTGAGATCGAATGCCAGGCCCACCGCCGCTATGGCCGAGCGCGCGTCTTCCAGGCTTGCCTCTATTAAGGGCCGATCAATCAACACGCTCATTTCCGTTTCGAAATGGCAGCTGCCCCAGCGGGTGGGCACGCGAAAACCCGCCTCCATGGGGCAGGCGCATATGGCGGTTTTGATAAACAGCATGGGCTCGGGCGCGCGCTTGCTGTTCATTTCAGCAATGTGGTCGGCATAGTTTTGGCCAACGCACAGGATTTTCCCCACCGGCAGTGTGTGCAGGCGTTCAACAAAGGCCTGGGGGCCTGTGAATCTGTGGCGGTAAGCGGTGGGGGTATCGGTCATAGCTATTGGTCCTGATGGTTACACCCAGCCGCTAGCTAAACGCCAGCTGGCAAGATTCACTCTTTGCCGCCGCTGGCACAGCAGTGGCTGCAGCAATGGCAGGGTTTTTCGGCACACTCGCGTAAAAGGCCCAGTGCTTTTAACAACAAGTGGCAGCATTCTTACAAAAAATGGCGGCTATCGCGTATTGATTGCGCGCCGGCCATTGGCCTGCCGGGGAGCTGTGGTATTATGGCGCCCCATTTTCCCCGGCCCCTTATCAGGCGGCCAGCGACAGCAACATTTTAAGGTGGTATCCATGGCGAAGGTGTCTCTGGACAAAAGCAAAATCAAATTCCTTTTGCTCGAAGGGGTGCACCAGTCCGCGGTAGATAAGCTGACTGAAGCAGGTTACACCAACATCGAGTACCACAAAACTGCCCTGCCCGAAGATCAGTTGCTGGAAAGCGCCAAAGACGCCCACTTCATCGGCCTGCGCTCGCGCACCCAGCTTACCCGTGAAGTATTTGAGGCCGCACCCAAACTCATCGCTGTGGGCTGCTTTTGCATAGGCACCAACCAGGTGGATTTGTTGGCCGCCCAAGAGCACGGCGTGGCGGTATTTAACGCGCCCTACTCCAACACCCGTTCGGTAGCCGAGCTGGTAATTGCCGAGGCCATCTTATTGCTGCGCGGTATTCCCGAGAAAAACGCCCTGTGCCACCGGGGTGGCTGGATGAAATCGGCCGAAGGCTCCTTTGAGATTCGCGGCAAAACCCTGGGTATTATCGGCTACGGCTCAATTGGCACCCAGGTGAGCGTACTGGCGGAATCATTGGGCATGAAGGTGCTGTTTGCCGATGTGGTAACCAAGCTGCCACTGGGCAATGCCGAACAGGTGAGCCTGGAAACCCTGCTGGCGCGCGCCGACATCGTAAGCCTGCACGTACCGGAAACCAGCGATACCAAGATGATGATTGGCCCGGAGCAGCTGGCGCTCATGAAGCAGGGTGCCATTTTGCTGAACGCCTCGCGCGGCACGGTGGTAGACATAGACGCACTGGCCGCCACCTTGAAAGACAAAAAACTCTCGGGCGCAGCCATTGATGTATTCCCCGTTGAGCCCAAGGGCCCGCAAGACGAGTTTATTTCGCCGCTGCGCGAGTTCGACAACGTGATTCTTACCCCCCACATCGGCGGCTCCACCGTAGAGGCGCAAGCCAACATCGGCGTGGAAGTGGCAGAGAAGTTGATTAAATTCTCGGATAACGGCACTACCACAAGCTCCGTTAACTTCCCGGAAGTGGCATTGTCTGCGCACGCCAACGTACACCGCTTGCTGCACGTACACCACAATGTGCCGGGCGTGATGTCGGCCATTAACCGCCTGTTTTCCGAAAACAACATCAACATCATTGGCCAACACCTGCAGACCAACGAGAAAGTGGGCTATGTTGTGATTGAAGTAGACGCCGTCAACTCCGAAACCGCACTGGAAAAAGTGCGCGAAGTTGAGGGAACCATTCGCTGCCGCGTCTTGTTCTGATTGGCCCTATTGCCGATTCGCAAAAGGCCGCATTCGCGGCCTTTTTTATTGCTGCCTGAAACGCGCACCCAAGACGCGTGCCCCGCGGCCACAAGCTAGGACACAAGCGTTGGAATTTACCAGAGAGCAAAAGCTGGGCGTAGGCCTGGCAGTGGGTGCGTTTTTTCTATGGGGCCTGTTCCCCATCTTTTTGAAAGCCATCGCCATCATCCCGCCGCTGGAGCTTGTGGCCCACCGCATAGCGTGGTCTTGGCTGTTTGTGTTGCTGGCCATTTTAGTGACCCGGCGGCTGCCGCAGCTGCTTGGTTTCTTTCGCAAACCCAAAATGATGGCGGCACTGCTGGCCTCTACCCTGTTGCTGGGCGGCAACTGGTTTTTGTTTGTGTACGCCGTGAACACCGGCAAAGTGCTGGAGGCAAGCCTTGCCTATTACATCAACCCGCTGCTGAACATGGCCCTGGGCGGCGTTTTTTTAAGTGAGCGGCTGCGCCCGTTGCAGTGGCTGGCCGTGGCACTGGCCTGCACCGGGGTAGCCATTGAGGTTGCCGTGTTTGGCTCTGTGCCCTGGCTTGCGCTCGGCATGGCGGCCTCCTTCGCGCTCTATGGGCTGATTCGCAAACTGGCGCCGATTGATAGCCTCAACGGCATGATGATCGAGTGTACTTACCTGCTGCTACCTGCCTTGGCCTATTTGTGGGTGTATGGCCAGGCCACCTTTGCCCAGCTAACCGACACCCACTGGGCGCTGCTGGCGGTGTTTGGCCCGGTGAGTACCGTGCCGCTGATGATGTTTGCCTCGGCCGCGCGCAAGATTCAATACACCACCATGGGGTTCTTGCAGTACATAGGCCCCACCTTGATGTTCTTCCTGGCGGTGTGGGTGTATGGCGAAGCGTTTGGGGCGGCAAAAACCACCACCTTCAGCTTTATTTGGGCGGGCGTGGCCTGCTTCTGTGCCGATGTGCTCTGGCGGGCACGGCGTAGACCCATCACCCAGCGGCCGCTATGATGGCCCCCAAAAGGCACCCCAAATCAAGGATGTTGCATGCCTCGCCACGCTATTTTTACCCTGGTTCTTTTCACAGGCCTGTGCGCCCAGCCCGCCAGTGCCAATGATTTTGCAGCCGCGGCCAACGCCTTTGATGAGCAGCGCTACCAAGACGCCCTGCCGCTGCTGGAAGCCGGCGACCGCGCCGGTGATTTGCGCGCCGCCTATTTGCTGTGTTTGATGTACGAACAGGGCCTGGGTGTTGAGGCAGATCTGCACCGCTCTTTTAACCTCTGCCACAAAGGCGCAGATCACGGCTTCCCACCGGCACTCAACCACACGGCCGCCAAGTACGCGCTGGGCCTGGGCACCGATCAAAATCTGGATCGCGCCATTACCCTGTATAAAAAATCTGCCGAACTTGGCGATGTGACGGCCATGCTGGCACTGGGTGAAATCTACGGCGGCAGCATTGAGCCCGACCGCTTCAACCCCACCACCATGATGCACTACCTCCGGCGCGCCGCCGAAACCGGCCAGCCCGAAGGGCTGTTTATGTACGGCGTGATTCAGCTCACCCTGGCAGACTCCTTCCCCAACCAGCACTGGAGCGATGTGAAAGATGGCCTGAAGGCCCTCACCCGCGCTGCCAACATGAACTTCGCCGATGCCCAGTTTGCCCTTGGCAACATCTACTTTGATGGCAAGTTTGTGCAAGCAAGCGCCGCCGATGCCCTGTTCTGGTTTACCCTGGCCCAGCGCGCCGGCCACGGCGAGGCCAAAGAGCGGCGCTACGATTTGGAGCTTTCGGCCAATGCCGGCATTCGCAACGCCGTAACGCGCCGCTTGCGCAGCTGGGCACCCCAACCTGTTACCCCATACTGAACACCGCCGTACACCCTTGACTTCTCCCTTCTGCAGCGCTAATTTGATATCAAATTGATATCACAACAACAAAGGAGAATCGCCATGCATAAGGAATATGATGGCAAGAGCGTGTCTGGCTATACCATGCTGGTGGTGTTAATGGTGGCGCAACTGGCGGGTGTGTTTTTCATTTTTGCAGCCCCGGGCCTTGTGAAAGTGCTAGCCGTATTGGGCACGATCATTGTGTTTATCTGCTGGTTTGGCCTGTACATGGTGCACCCGAACCAGGGCCGTGTGCTGCAGTTGTTCGGCAACTATAAAGGCACCGAGCGCCGCCCCGGCCTGCGCTGGAACAACCCGCTGTACAGTAAAAGTGCCGTTAGCCTGCGGGTGCGCAACTTTGAAAGCGGCAGGCTTAAGGTGAACGATGCCAACGGCAACCCCATCGAGATTGCGGCGGTGGTGGTGTGGCGCGTTGTAGATACCTTTGACGCCGTTTTTGAGGTAGACGACTACGAAAACTATGTGTCTATCCAAAGCGAGGCAGCGCTGCGCAACCTGGCCACCAGCTACCCCTACGAGCACGACACAGACGATCACCGCCTCACCCTGCGCGGCCACTCAACTGCCATTGCTGAAAAATTGCGTGAGGAAGTGCAAGAGCGCCTGGGCAAAGCTGGCGTTGAAGTACTGGAGGCCCGGCTTTCGCACCTGGCCTACTCGCCGGAGATTGCCCAAGCCATGCTCCAGCGTCAGCAGGCAAGCGCCGTGTTGGCTGCCCGCAAGATCATTGTGCAGGGCGCTGTGGGCATGGTGAAAGACGCCATCGAACAGCTCGCCAGTGAAGAGGTTGTAGAGCTGGACGACGAGCGCAAAGCCGCCATGGTCAGCAATTTGCTGGTGGTGCTGTGCGGTGAAAATAACGCCCAGCCGGTACTCAATACCGGCTCACTCTACTAGGTTGCCCTGTGGCCAAAAAAGCATACCCGCTACGCATTAACGAATCGGTTCTCGCTGCCATGCAGCGCTGGGCCGACGACGATCTGCGCAGCCTGAACGCCCAAATTGAATATGTGCTGCGCGAGGCGTTGGTAAAAAGTGGCCGGGTAAAACTGGTGCAGAAAGTGGTGACCGAATTACAAGCCACAAAAAACGACGGCAGCGAGAACTAATATCGAGCACTAGCAAAAGGAGAGGCAAAGTATGAAACGCTTTTACTCCAAAAAAGACCCGCTCCTGGCGGGCATCATTGGCCTTGCTGTTTTGGCGGCACCGGCAAGCTTGCTCGCGGTACCGGCAAGTGACACGGGCTTCTGGATTGCCCTGGCCATTTCAACGGCCAGCTGCCTGCTGTGTGCGAGCATGTTTTTGGCAACCTATTACGAGGTAGACGGCAATCAACTGCGGGTGCGCTGCCACTGCTGCCCCATAGTTTAAGTCTCCATGGAAGACAGACATTGATACTACCAATATCGCAGAGTTTCTAAGCGATGTCTGGACATGAAATCTGGGGCGCAGTTTGTGACACGCCGTAAATACATCCATGTAGTCTCGACACCCGCGTCCATGCGGGTGACGGTCACAAACTCCGCCCCAGATTCCATGCCTGTAGATTTGTCGGACGGCAGCGGGTGCGCTGCGGGCCTTTTAGCTGGCACCTGCGCTGTAGCGATATCACCGCCATTACGCCCACCAATACGCCGCTATCGGGCCCGGCACTGTCGTTCGATAAACTGCAGCTCACCTACAACAACGGCAAGTGCTTGCTGATTTCGCCGGCAGATAAAGCCGGATTCCTCGCCGCCATCGGCTGGGCCACAACGCCCTCAGGCTGCCAAAAAGCCGCCAGTTAGCACTGCTAACCGATTGATTTATATAGGTTGGCGTGTAACTGTCGGGTAATCGACGTGGTGCCTGCCATGCCCATTTACGAGACTGGGCACCACAGCTTGGAGGACACCATGATTATCCGGAAGTTACGTTTACAAAAGGGTTGGTCGCAAGAGCAGCTGGCCGAAGTATCAGGCGTATCGGTTCGCACTATCCAGCGCATCGAACGCGGCCAGACCCCCGGGTTAGAAACCATGAAGTCGCTCGCTGCTGTATTTGAAGTTGAACTTTCAACCCTACAGCCAAAGGAAGACACCATGACCCCCGAACAACTCAATACGCTGCGCCACACAATGACCGAAGAAGAGAAAGACGCCCTCGAATACGTGCGCGATCTCAAGGGCTTCTATTCCAACCTCACCAGCTACTGCGTGTTTATTACCTTTTTACTGATCCTGAATTTGCTTACCAACCCCGAGTATTTGTGGGTGGTCTGGCCAGCGCTGGGTTGGGGCATAGGCGTGGCGATTCACGGCCTGAATGTATTTGAAGTCACCAACTTTTTTGGCCAGGACTGGGAGCGCAAGCAGGTGGAAAAACGCCTGGGCAAAAAACTGTAGCCGGCAACAAAACCCCAAAAGGAAGCGCCATGGCCGAACACGAAAAGCTCAACTATGTGGAGTTGCCCGCCCGGGATCTGGCGGCTACCAAGGCATTTTTCACACAGGCCTTTGGCTGGCGCTTTACCGACTACGGGCCAGACTACGCGGCCTTCAACCAGCAGGGCTTAGAGGGCGGGTTCTACCGTGCCGATCTCGCCTCGACAACCGCCACAGGCGCCGCGCTGCTGGTGTTTTACTCAAAGGATTTGGCCGCCACCCAAGCCAAGGTAACGGCCGCGGGCGGCAGCATTTGCAAGGCCCCTTTCAGCTTTCCCGGCGGCCATCGCTTCCACTTCCTGGAACCCAGCGGCAATGAATTTGCCGTTTGGTCTGATCAAGGCATCTAGCAGCATTAAGGTTGGCCCTTAGAGACCGGCTTTCGCACCGACATCCACCCGGATAATACGGTTAGTGCTGCTCTGGTGAATGAGAAGATCACCGGTGCGTGTGGGGCGCATGTGGGCCACGGTGCCCGCGCTTTACCCACACCAACTAAATCTAGTGTGCCGCGGGCTAAACCTGCAACACCACCTTGCCCACGGAGTTGCCACTGCGCAAACAGGCAATAGCCTCGTGCGCCTGATTGAACGCGAAGGTGTGGCCCACGTGCGGGGCCGGCAAATTTAACGCCTCACAACCGCTTAACAATTCATCAAATAACGCCTGCTCTTGCCAGAGCCAAATCAAATTAAACGCCAGCACCGATTTATTTTCTGAAATCATGTTCATTACATCGTAGCGCGGGCGCCGCAAGTAGCGCCAGGCAGCGGTGAACCAATTGGGGCGATTACCGGGCGTAAATTCTGCCGCACCGAACACCACCAAACGGCCCATGGGTGCGAGGCTTGCAAACGAGGCCTTTTGCACTTCGCCGCCTATGCCATCGAGCACCGCGTGCAGTGGTCGGCCCTGTAAATATTCTGCCAGCGCAAGCGCGAAATCACCCGCGCGCACAATCACATCGCTGTAGCCCAAATCTTTTAACCATGCCTGTTTGGCTTGGCTACGCACACTGCCCACAGGCTGTGCGCCCATGGCACGCACCATGGCCATGGCCTGCAAGCCCACGCCACCGGCTGCCGAATGCACCAGCACCCGTTGGCCCGCTTGCACTGCGGCTAAATACTTAAGCGCATAAAAGGCCGTTAAGCTTTGCACAGGAAAGGCCGCGCCCTGCTCAAAGCTCCAATGGGCTGGCAGCAGGCGGCAATGATTGGGGTTTACATCCACCACACTGGTGTAACCACCAAAGCGAATACACCCATACACGCGATCACCGGGCACAAGATTGGTAGCCGCATTGGCGCCCAACGCGCTTACCACGCCGGAAAATTCGAGCCCCGGAATAAAACTGCCCTCAGGCGTGGCTGAATACAAACCGGTAAGCGCAAAGATATCGGCAAAGTTCAGGCCCACGGCCTTCACCTCTACGCGAATATGATCTGCCGCCAATTCGGCCAAAGGCTCATAAGCTAACGCCAAACGGCTAATGGCACCGGCTTTGGGTGTGCGCCACACCTGGCGATTGTGTTTAGTGTTCAATCGATTTCCAATTATTAAAAAAATGCCCATCTACAGACGGGCATTTCAAGTTCAGTGCGAATTAGTACCGACAGTTTAGTACCTACAGTGATGCCAACTCTTCTTTACCCTTGGCTTCGGCCGCAGGTTTCATCACGCGGATGTGGGGCTCGCCGTTGATGACCTGAACACCGTGCATTTCCAGGTCGGTACGTTCGTACACATAGTTGGCAATGGCGCCAAGAATTTCTGCGGTTAATTCCTGGCCGGGCACCACTAAAGGAATGCCCGGCGGGTAGGGCACAATTTCATCGCACACTACCCGGCCCACTAGATCTGACTTTTCAGCATTGCGCGTAAGCGGTACTTTTTCGCCATCGGCAAAATACGCCGTGCGTGGGAGTACGCGAATTTTACTGAGCGCCGGAATAGACTGATGAGCGTATTCCATGGGCGTGCCGGGTGCGGTTTGGGCAATTTTATGGAGCGCTTGTTTCAGGCGCAGCACTTTGCTTTCGGTGGTGCCAATAGTCACCAGCAAGGTGATGGTGTTGTGGGTGTTTTTTTCTACCTGTATGCCGTAGTCGTTAAATAACACCGCCTGCACCTTGGGCGCAGAGAGGCCGGCACAGCCCACATCGATGGTAACTTTGGTGGTGTCCAGGCGAATGCCATCGCCTTTGACTTCTTCATCGCAGAGGTCATCTACACCCAGCGATTTGAAGGGCGTGTTGGCCTCAACGTAATCGCGAATTTCCTGGGCAAAATTGAGTGTGCGATTGAGCACGCTAAAGCCTTCAATGCTCATTTGTTTGCGCGCCACATCCAGGCTTGCAATCATGCCGTACTGGGGGCTGGTTGATGTGTGCATGTTGATGTCTTCGCGAAAGCGCGGGGCATCAAAGTTTTTCACACCGTGGCCCACGTGAATCATTGAGGCCTGCGAAAAGGCCGAGAGCATTTTGTGGGTAGAGTGGGTAACAAAATCGGCACCGGCTTCCAGGGCTGTGGGGCGCAACTGCGGATGGAAGCGCCCGTGTGCATACCAGGCCTCGTCTATCAATACTTGAATGTCGTGGGCGTGGGCATAATCGATAATGGGTTTTAAATCGTAGCGCAGGCCATCGTAGGTGCAAGAGGTCAAAATCAACAAACGCGCCTGCGGGTTTGCATCGATGGCGGCAAAAATTTTCGCCTTGGATACCGGCCCATACACGCCGTAGGTTTGATTAACCGACGACTCCAAATACACAGGCACCGAGCCACTCATGATCATGGCGTGGTGCACAGACTTGTGGCAGTTGCGATCCACAATCACCTTGTCGCCGTGGCGCATGAGGTATTGCAGTACCACTTTATTAGAGGTTGAGGTGCCATTGGTTACGTAATAGGTGTGGCGAGCACCAAAGGTTCTGGCCGCAAGGTTTTGCGCCTGGCGAATTACGGTCATAGGCTCCATGAGCGAATCGAGCATTTTTACGCTCACCGATAAATCGGTGTTAAACAGGTGCTCGCCCATGAAGCGATAGAAATCCACCACCCAGGGGCTGGAGCTTAGGCTGTCGCCACTGGAGTGGCCGGGGGTATGCCAGGAATCTTTGGCGGCGTACACATACTCTTTTAGGGCATCGGCAAAGGGTGTTGCGGTGCGCTCGAAAAGTTCGCGCCGCAAGGTGCGGTATACCACGCCGTAATTGGATTCAGCCCGTGAGATCACACCTTCGAATTCGGCGTCTTCATCGGGCATTTTGCCATCGGTTAGCAAAATACAATCGATCTCGGCGCGGGTATTGCGCACCTGATCAAAACTTGTATCGAGCGACTGGCTGCCCAGGCTCGCTTCATCCAGCGCGACTATCTGGGTTTCGCCGTGCATCAGCTGCTCGCCCAACTGGGCTGCTTTGCAGTGGGAAAAGCGCAAGCGAATGGGCGAGCTGGTATCGGCCTCTGCCACTTGCGTTAACTCACTCACCCAGCGGCTGGCAAAGTTCGCGTCTTCGGTAACCAATACAACCCGGCATTCAGGCATTTCAACACTCCTTAAAACGTTAACCGCCAATTACAACAGGAACTGCTGCAAGTGTAAAAAGCCAGACTGGCCATTTGGCACCGTATGACCCACTTAGGGTAGTATGGACGGCGGATACAAAGGGAGAATCTATGCTCGACGAGGTTTTTACGTCTTGCCCCTACTGCGGCGAAACCATCAGCCTGCTGGTGGATGTGTCTGCCGGCGATGCCCAATATATTGAAGATTGCGAGGTGTGCTGCCGGCCCATTAACGTGCGGGTGTGGGTGCACGAAGGCCAGCCCCAGGTAGATGTGAGCCATGAAAACGAAATCTGAGCGCACAGCCCCATTGCACCACCGGCGTTAACGTGGCACTTTTGCCCCATCTAATGCTTGTGCCTTACCGCCCTGCGGATTTATTTGCCGGAATACACCTTTGAGCACCCGTGCCAGCACCCCTGTAAAAATCGCCACCGCCGCACTGATTTTGGCGCTTGTGGGCGTTGTGTTTTTGCTGCTTGGTAGCGAAGATCACTACGAACTTGAAATTCCGCTGGCCGAGATTCCGGTGGATAAACCGCTTTACCGCGAGTGGCACGGCCAGCAGTTGGTAATCATCCGCCCACGCTCTGAATTGTTGGCCGGCCAGTACGATGGCCGCATCATCAAAGCCAAACCCGTGGTAGACCCGCCCGAACGCACCAGCCGCGAGGCCTACCCCATCAAGGTGTATTCCTTCGATCGCAATCACGGCTACCTGATGTTTGGCTTTCACAAGTGGTACACCGCCATCATTCCCTGTGCCGCTTTTCACTATATAGACCAACCCTTCAAACACAGAAACGATGTAGTGGAGGGCGGCTTTAAGTGTTCGCAAAGCCTGGATGAATTCTGGCAAGACAAGCTGGTATTCAACCTGTTTGGCCGCTCGCAAAGCCCGGAGCTGCCAGACCTCTACATGCCCTACTACCGCATAGTGGAAGACACCCTGATTGTTGGCCTGAAGTAGCCCCGCTGCTAGAGTGGTTAACTGGGGTTTCTATCGGTACTGCCGATAGGCGCCCATTGCCACGCCCACCTGGGTCGGCGCTATGATTGGCGCAAAACGCCGTTAGGTGGGCAATGCTTGAACATAAGTTCAACCATTTACCCATGTACGCGACACAAAACACCCTGTAGCCTTTATCGGTTCAGGGTTTTAACGCCATTCCCTTTGGAACGCTTTCGAGAACAATGTCATGACACAGCTGTTCAGCCAACCGGCCGAGCTGCGCCGCGCCATTCGCGCCGGCGACTTTGCTGCCAATACCTCGGGCCAGGCACCCGGTTTCGTGCAGTGCAATCTGGCCATTCTGCCAAAAGATTGGGCGGCCGAGTTTTTACAGTTCTGCCAGAAAAACCCCAAGCCCTGCCCGCTGATCGCCATGAGCGACGAGCCAGGCAACCCGCTCATGAGCGCCGCCGGTGTGGATGTAGATATTCGCACCGACCTGCCGCGCTACCGCCTTTGGCGCAATGGCGAGCTGGCAGGCGAAGTGGGCGATGTGCGCGAGCACTGGCAAGACGACTTGGTAACCTTCCTTATTGGCTGTTCGTTTTCCTTTGAAGAGGCCCTGCTGGCCGACGGGCTGGACATTCGCAACATCAGCGAGGGTGTTAATGTGCCCATGTTCAATACCAACCTGGCCTGCGCCCCTGCCGGGCGCTTTAGCGGCAACCTGGTGGTGAGCATGCGCCCGTTTGTGCCGGCCGATGCCATCCGCATGATTCAGATTTGCTCGCGCTTTCCCTCGGTTCACGGTGCGCCCATTCATTTTGGCGACCCGGCAGCCATTGGCATTGCCGACCTGCACGCACCAGACTACGGCGACGCCGTAACCATCAAGGCCGGCGAAGTACCCGTATTCACCGCCTGTGGCGTCACCCCGCAGGCAGCCATCATGCAGGCCAAACCGCCCTTCTGTATTACCCACAGCCCGGGCTGCATGCTGGTTACCGATATCCCCAACGCCAAGCTGGCCATTCTGTAAACCAAACCGCCAACAAGTGAGACTGCAATGCCTTTGTTATTGAACTGCGACTTGGGTGAAAGCTTCGGCTCCTGGACCATGGGCATGGATGAACAAGCCATGCCCCACATAGACCAGGCCAACATCGCCTGTGGCTTTCACGCCGGCGACCCGCTCATTATGCGCCGCACCCTTGCCCTGGCCGCCACCCACGGCGTGAGCGTGGGCGCACACCCCAGCTACCCCGATCTTGTAGGCTTTGGCCGCCGCTCCATGAACTGCAGCAGCGATGAAATTCAGGCCCTGATGCTCTACCAAATGGCCGCCCTCGACGGCATGGCCCAGGCCCAGGGGCTACACATTGGCTATGTAAAACCCCACGGCGCCCTCTACAACGACATGATGGCAAAGCCCGACGTGCGCGCCGCCATCATGGCCGCGGTGGCCAGCTACCACCGGCCGGTGAAATTAATGCTGCAGGCCACACCCGAGGCCAGCCAGCACAGCGCAGAGGCCAAGGCATTGGGCATTGAACTGTTGTTTGAAGCCTTTGCCGACCGCTGCTACGACGACGACGGCAAACTGCTCGCGCGCAGCAAACCGGGCGCTGTGCACAACCACGAAAAAATGATGGCCCAAGTTAAGCAACTGGCCGAACAGGGCACCATCACCACCGTGAGCGGCAACACCCTCAACCTTGCGGTAGATACCCTGTGTGTACACGGCGACAACGCAGCAGGTGTGGCCGCCATCGCCGAGATTCGGGCGCTGCTGAGCGGGGCCGCTGCATGAGTGATGATAAGCGCCCGCTACTGGCCATAGAAACCGCCGGTGCCAACGCCATGATTGCCTATTTTGGCGCTCCCGATGCCGGCATAGACGACCAAGCCGCCAGCGCCGTGGCCGCCTGCGCCAGCGCCCTGCGCGCCGCCGCCCCCTGCTGGCTGGTAGACATGGTGCCCTCTTACGGCTCGCTACTGGTCACTTACAACCCTCTCGAAGCAGACCCACTCACCGTGCGCGCCACACTCAAGCGCTGCGCCCAGGGTGAAGCCACCGCCGGGCGCGTAAGCCAGCTTGTGCGCTTGCCCGTGTACTATGCCCCGGAGGCCGGCCCCGATTTGGAAGCACTCGCCGAGCGCGCAAAGCTAAGCGTTGCAGAGGTAGTAAGTATTCACACAGAAACCCTTTACCGGGTGTATGCCATTGGCTTCGCACCGGGCTTTGCCTACCTGGGTGAAGTAGACGAGCGCATAGCCGCGCCCCGGCTGGCCACACCCAGAACCAAAGTGCCCAAGGGTGCGGTGGCCATTGCCGACCGGCAGACAGCCGTGTACCCGGCGCCATCACCGGGTGGCTGGAACCTGATCGGCCGCTGCCCCACGCCCATGTTCGACCCGAAAGCCGAACCCACCATGCCCGTACAAAGCGGCGATCAGGTGCAGTTTTACGCTATTTCGCGCGAAGAGTATTTAGCGCTGGGAGGCAGCCTGTGAGCAGCGATAACACGTCAACGAACACCCAAGCGCACACCCAGCCACACGCCACCCTGGTCAAACCGGGCGTATTGGCGCTATTGATGGATGCCGGCCGCTTTGGCCAGCATGGCCTGGGGCTAACCACCGGCGGGCCACTGGATGCCGAGGCCTTTTTCTGGGCCAACGCACTGGTGGGCAACGCACCCGAGGCCACCGCCATTGAAGTGAGCGTAGGCGGCCTGGAACTGCGCGCCGATACGCCGCTTACCCTGGCAGTCACCGGCGCCCAAATGCCGCTTAGCATAGACGGCAAGCCCCAGCCCCTCTGGCAAAGCCACCGGGTGCCCGCGGGCAGCCTGGTGAAACTGGCCTTTGCCGAATCCGGCGCGCGCGCCTATTTGGCCGTGGCCGGCGGCTTTGCCGTGGCGCCGGAGTTTGGCTCAACGGCGACCGTTGTGCGCGAAAGCATTGGCGGGCTGGATGGCAAAGCACTGGGCGCAGGCACCACACTGCCCTTGAATCCGCCCGCCGACGCACCGGCGCTTGCCCGCCTGCCCGAGCCGTTGCGCCCCGAATACGCCACCACGCCTACCTTGCGGGTGCTGGAAGGCTACCAGGTGGCGCATTTCAGTACGGCCCAGCGGGCGCTGTTTTACAGCAACGAATACAGCCTGAGCCAACAGTGCGATCGCATGGGCTTCAGGCTCAGCGGCCCGGCGCTCAAATGCGCGCTGGGGGGCATTGTGTCTGAGGGCATTTGCCTGGGCGCCATTCAAGTGCCCGCCGATGGCCAGCCTATTATTTTGCTCAACGATCGCCAAACCATTGGTGGCTACCCGAAAATCGGCAGCGTATTCACAGGCGACCTGCACCTGCTTGCCCAGCTGATGCCCGGCGCCAAGGTGCGCTTTGCCCCCATGGATGCCGCCTGCGCCCACGCCGAGTTGCTGCTGGCCGAGCGCCGCCGCCAACAGGCCCTGAAACAATTGGAAACCCCATCATGACAGCCCCAGGCTCTGAACTAACGGCCCTTTCCCACCAGCTTGAAGACATGCTGGTGCGCCGCAACCCGCGCGGCATGAAACAGCTGCAAAGCGCCCTGCGCCCTGGCTACCTGGCGCGCGCGGCCCAGCTGATTAACAAGGCCCAAGGCACTGTGCTTATTGCCACGGGCTTCCCGGTGGTGGGCACCTTTGAAACCGATGGCCCGGTAGGCGCCATAGCACTTTATGAAACCTTAGAGCGCATTGGCTTAAACCCTGTATTGGTGTGCGGCCCGCCGCTTTCAACAGAGCTTGCCAAACGCTACCGGCTACACGAAATCCGCGTGGGCAAGCCAGATTGCCTGGATGAACACGCAGCCGGCGTGCGCGCCGCACTGGCGCAATTAACGCCTTCTTTAATTATTGCCATCGAGCGCCCGGGCCTTGCCAAGAACGGCCACTATCACAACATGCGCGGCGAAGACATTAGCGCCGGCACTGCCCGCTTTGATACCTTCATAGAACTGGCCGACTGTCCCTCCATCGGTATTGGCGATGGCGGCAACGAGATCGGCATGGGCAACGTCTACGAGCATTTGGCCAAGCTCGACATAGTGCCCGCCGCCACCTGCGTTGATGAGCTGGTGATTGCCGATGTGTCCAACTGGGCGGCGCACGGTTTGATTGCCCTGCTTGGCTATATGCGCGGTGAAGATTTACTCGCCAACATCGACATGGTGGCTATGCTTGAGTACCTGTCGGCGGGCAATAGCGTAGACGGCGTAACCCGGCGCAACGAACTCACCGAAGATGGCCTGGAGCCTGAAATTGGCTTGCAGTTAATTGAAGACCTGCGCAAGGCCACGGGGTTTATACCGACATAGTTTTGCCTTATGGCCGGCCGTGCGGAAACCGGCCGTCGCTAAGGTAAACCGGGCGTTTTTTACAGAAGTTCAACACCAGACAATTGAAGTCAAAAATTTGTAGCAATCTAAAAATTTAACAGAGAGTCACTATGTCTATCGCATATTTAAACGGCGAGTTTCTTCCCCTGGATCAGGCCCGCATTTCACCTTTGGATCGCGGCTTTTTATTTGGCGATGGCATTTACGAGGTTATCCCTTCCTATGGCGGTAAGCTTGTGGGCTTTGGCCCGCACATAGATCGCATGCAAGAGGGCCTGGGGCTGATTGAAATCGGCCTGAATTGGAGCCACGAGCAATGGCGCACCTTGTGTGAGCAGCTGTGTGAGAAAAACGGCAACGGCAACCTGGGCGTTTACCTGCACGTTTCCCGCGGCGCAGACACCAAACGCTTTCACGCCTACCCGGAAGGCGTAACCCCCACGGTGTTTGCCTTTACCTTTGAAATTCCCGCAGCGCCCGTGGCCGATAAAAGTAAAGCCCGCGCCTACAAGGTTTCCACCACGGAAGATTTGCGCTGGCGCCGCTGCAATATCAAATCTACCGCTCTGCTTGGCAATGTAATGCACTTCCAGCAAGGCCATGCCGCCGGCAACAACGAAACCATTTTATACAACGCCAGGAAAGAAGTTACCGAGGCCAGTGCGTGTAATGTGTTCATAGTTAAAGGCGGTGAAGTTATTACCCCACCGTTGGACAACCAATTGCTGCCCGGCATTACCCGATTGATTCTGATTGATGTGCTAAAAAAGTATACAAAAATCCCCGTAGTAGAGCGTACCATCACCCTTGATGAACTCTACAATGCCGATGAAGTGTGGATTACCAGCTCATCAAAAGAAATTGCACCAGTCACCTTGGTAGATGGAAAAACCATTGGCACAGGCGACATAGGTGATACATGGCTAGCTGCAGAAACTGCCTTTGCCGAGCACCGCTACGATTACTAGCCTATTAGCCAGACAATAAAAAGGGCGCCCTTGGCGCCCTTTTTTGTGCTTAAAATATTTTAAATTACCGGAACGCTATTTAGCAGCCCTGCGACGTGCAAAGCCCATCAAGCCTAAGGCCAACGCCAGTAGTGCGGCACCCGCAGGCTCGGGCACTGAGCGCACAATGGTGTTCGTATATTGTGTACCGTTGCCATTGATATCTACAAATTGCGGCCCAGAGGAGAATACCGAGGCGGTAAATGCATTAGCACCGGCACTCCAACCTAATAAGTTAATATCCGCCAGTGACAATGTGAACTTGGCAAAGCCCGATACAGAGGCAAAATCTTCGATAAATTGAAAGCCATCCGCCTCAGTCGCCAAGAAGTTAGACCAACTTGCATCAGAGGTTGCTGTAAAAGAGGTGTAATTGAAAGACGTGCCGTTTAATACCAAACCACTGCTAGTGGCAGATGCCAAGCTGCCGTGATAGCTCGACCCAAAAAAGTCGATGGTGCCATCTGCATTTTCGTTCCATGCAAACTCTTGCAAATGCGCCATTGCAGAAACAGAGCAAAAACTTACAAACACTGTGGTTGCTGCAAGCAATATCTTTCGTAAAACACGTAGTTTTATCATTGTTCTAATTCCTTTTTGGTTACAAAATTTACGTGCTTAACCAAAAGCACTCTCCTGCTTATGCAATTATGCAGCCAAGAATAAAACACATATATATCAATAACTTAGAATTCTAAGCCGAACATCATGTAAAACAATTCGACACCGCTCAGGGAAAATGAAGAAAAACACTACCGGTGCCCATGCGTGAGTTGATAAAGGTAGATAGACCGAACGGCAAAGTAGCAGGGGTATGCCAGAATGCACAAATGCGCCCTAGGATCAAAAACGCGGAAAACAGAAATTCGCAACAATCAATAAGGCGCCCAATGCGCCTTATTGATTGTTGCGGGCATCCGTGAATTAACTATTTGATAAAGCGCGTGACTTTATAAATGGCTTCGCCATTTGGCGCAGACTGCTTGGCGGGATAGTGTGATTAACAATTCGGCATGTAGTTGCTAGCGCATTAAAACACCCAGGCAATCAACAACCACAACACCACAAAAAATGAAAAGAACCCGGCCAACATAAACTGCAATTCACCCAAGAGGCCGTCGCCTGCGGTAATGGCGAAAAAGGCCAGTGTGACTACCGTAATAAAAAACGAAATAACCGCCGCCTGCTTCATGCCCACACCCGGCTCTAATTCTGTTTGGATGAATTCTGCAGCCATGGGCACCATTAACAGCAGCGCAGCAGCCACCGCCACTAGCAGTACAATGATGACAATCAATAATTTGCGCGATTCTTTTTTATCTTGAGCGTCTGTGGTCATGAGGGCACCCTGAAAAAATAGGCCTAGGTCAACTCGCGAAAACGGTTGGGCTCTGGAATACCCTCTACTTCAAACTCGGGGTTATCGCCTGCGGTGTAAACCGTAATTTTACCTACGCCGGTAATGCGGTTAATGAAACTTTGGTACACCCGCACCGAGCGGATGCTGGCAATGCCAAGCTCAATACGCTCTTTGCTTAACAGGCCGCGCTCGAGTACCACTTCGTCGGCAATGATTTCAAGCTTGGTAGATTTACACTTCAGGTACCACACCATCAAAATCAGAAAGCCAATAGCCACTGCGCACAACAAAACGTACAGTATGAACGTGAAGGGCCTGGCCTTGAACATGGCAGGGTGGGCAGAGAATTTGGTTCCCGGAGCCGGAGCGTCTGTCATTTGTGCGTCCTTAAAATCTGCAGTTAATCGGGTAAAAGCACTGGCGTCACGTTACTGCCACAGCCTGAAAAAGGCAAATGGCGGTTTGTGGCCCAGAGTCTACCGGCTTTGGGTGAGCTTAACCTCGCGCTGGGGGAAGGGAATTTCTATGGCCGCAGCTTTCAGGCCATCGAATATCGCCTTATTTACCGCAAACTTCGTTTGGAACAGTTTCTCGGTGGCCACCTTGTAGCGGTAGCCCACGTTCACGCTGCTATCGCCAAAGTTTTCAATGCCCACCACCGGCGCGCCTTCGGCCACACCATCGGTGGCGCGAATGGCCTGCTCGATGGTACTGAGTGCGAGAGACATGTCGCAGCCATAGGCAACGCCCACTTGCGCCTCTACCAGGGTGTGCGCGTGGGAGTTGTGAAGAATTTCACCAATGATGTGCTTATTGGGAATGGTAATAGTCACCTTGTCTTCATTAATTAGCCGGGTTTGCCCAAGCCTTACGTCGGTAACCTGGCCGCTAACGCCGCACACGGAAATGGTATCGCCCACAACAAAGGGCCTGCCGATAATAATATTCACGCCGGCACCGTAATTACTCACCAAGCCTTGCGCCGCCAGCGACAAGCCAAAGGTGAGCGCACCCACCGCTGCCACAAAGGGGGTGACGCTGATACCCAGCTGGCCCAGTGCCATAATCGCCACCATTAGCAGCAGTACCATCTTGGCGGTACTGCCAATAAAGCGGCTTAGGGTGACATCTATATCGCGCGCCTCACATAAACGCTGCACCAGCGCTGCCACCTTGCCCGCAACAATCCAACCGGCAATAAAGATAATTAACGCGCCCAACAGCTGAAAGCTATAGGCCACTAGGAACTCAGCAATTAACTGATAAATTTCACTCACTTGCTGCAGATCTGTATTCACGGCATCACTCCCTGGTGGATTTTCGAGTACTGAGAGTATAGGCCGAAACCCTCAACACCAATCATTAATGACCACAGAGTCGCACCAAGCGTGTAAAATGGCTCGCGAATTTTCGGAGGATTTATGACCAAGCCAACAAGTGCACCCGCCTGGGCGGCCCTCGCCCACCATAAAACGCAAGCTGAACAGCTGAAGATGATTGATTTGTTCCAGCAGCAACCCAATCGTGCAGCGCAGTTTAGCGCCTGCGCGGCGGGAATTACCTTGGATTATTCGAAAAATCTGGTTACAGAAGAAACCATTGGCAAGCTGATGACTCTCGCCCAAGAGCGGGGATTGAATGAAAAAATCCACGCCATGTTTTCAGGCCAGCCCATCAATACCACCGAAAAACGCCAGGTACTGCACACCGCGCTGCGCGCGCGCAACAATCACCTGCCCGATCAACTGCGCGAAGTAAACGCCGTGCTGGATAAAATGGAAAAATTTGTGGCCGCCGTGCACAAGGGCGACTGGCGCGGGCACACCGGCAAGCAAATTACCGATGTGGTGAACATCGGGATTGGTGGCTCAGACCTTGGGCCGGTTATGGTCACCCACGCGCTCTCGCCCTACCATGTAGATACGCTTAAGGTGCATTTTGTTTCCAACGTAGATGCCTCTGACCTTACCGAAACGCTGAAAAATCTAGACCCGGAAACCACACTGTTCATTGTGGCTTCAAAAACCTTCACCACTACAGAAACACTCACCAATGCCCGCTCTGCCCGTGCCTGGTTATTAAATACCTTGAAACAAGAGGCCGCAGTGGCGCGCCACTTTGTGGCCGTGAGTGTAAACATTGAAAAGGTGCAGGCCTTCGGTATAGATGCCGAAAACATCTTCCCCATGTGGGATTGGGTGGGCGGGCGCTACTCGCTGTGGTCTGCCATTGGGCTACCCATTGCATTGGCTTGCGGTATGGGTAATTTCCGTGCGCTGCTGGGCGGCGCCGCCGATATGGACGAACATTTCACCAGCGCGCCGCTTGCGGAAAACTTGCCGGTAATTCTGGCCATGCTGGGTGTGTGGTACACCAATTTCTGGCAGGCAGAAACCCACGCCATCTTGCCCTACGATCACTACCTGAACGCCTTCACAAAATATATTCAACAATTGGATATGGAAAGTAACGGCAAGCAAGCCTATCTGGATGGCGGCTATCTTGCGCACGCCAGCGGCCCCATTATCTGGGGCGAGCCAGGCACCAACGGCCAGCACTCTTTTCACCAGTTGTTACACCAGGGCACACGGCTGGTGCCAGTGGATTTTATTGTGTCACTTAAAAGCCACAACCCGCTGGGTGACCACCACTCGCAATTATTTGCCAACTGCATCAGCCAAAGCCGCGCATTGATGCTTGGCAAAAATGAAGCCCAGGCCCAAAGCGAATTTGAGGCCATGGGTTACAGCAGTGATGAAGCAAAGGCCTTGGCACACCACAAAGTAATGCCCGGCAACCGCCCCAGCAATACGCTGCTAATGGAGCAACTCACGCCGCAAACCCTCGGTGCGTTAATTGCGCTGTATGAACACAAGGTGTTTGTGCAATCGGTTATCTGGGGCATAAACGCCTTCGACCAATGGGGTGTAGAGCTTGGCAAGCAATTGTGCAACGACATACACCCGGCACTGGTGGGCGACAAGGTGATTGAGGTAGACGGATCTACAGCGGCGCTAATGACGCGGTTTAAGCAAGCACAAGGTTGATTGGTAGTCTTCTATCAAGAAATGATTGGCGGTGAGAAGGCGCTAATTTCTCGCCGCCAATGGTTCACTGAATATCCTTTGCAGACCACCTGAGCATTCGCAGAAGAATCACTAGTTAATACCCGCCAAGCGGCTTTCTGCTAGCAGTGAAAAGTTTTCAAGGCTGAAATTTTTCGCCAAAATGTCTTGCCCTTTACGCACAATAAATGTGACATCTGTTGCATCAACTGACACAGTGGAATCCAGAATAGAATCTATGCCGCTATCTACCTCAAGGTAACGCTTGCCATCAGGGCTTAACAGCACAAGGGTGATGGCATCTGATGCAGAAAGCTCGCCGTCGCCATTACTGTCTTCATTTATTAGCGATAGATAAACGGCAATTACGGGCTCACGGCTGTTGTATGAGTCATCTGCTTTCAGTTCACAAAAGCAGTTAATCAGATTGGCATGGGTTTCAAATAACCAGCGCGAACTGAGGTCAACATTATTAATGAGTAGAATGTTGCGTATGCTACCGCTGCCATAACCGGATTTAAATCCACGCCCGCCTTGGGCTGTACGCAACTCCAGGTAAGACGAGCTATGGCCCGCTAAAGGTTTCACATTGCCAAGCTGGTATTCCACTTGCTCGCTTGCAGCTTCGGATTCTGCAACCGTCACAGTATTACCACTTCGCGAGCCGCCAGCTACAAACGACACTACCAGCGTAAATATCACAACACCTAAAGCTGCCAACAGTATCAGGACTGAATTAATGCGATTAACGGTGATGAAAAATTTGTTCTGTTCCACTTTGCCTCCTTGGCACTTATTGAGCGTTCGATAAAATTTTGATCACATTACACCTACTGAACCAACATATGCCCCACCACTCCCAAGGTGAAGCCGAGCACGGCGCCCATGGGTGGCGCGCGGTGATTTTCGAGCTTGGCCTTAGGCGCTATGTCGCCAAACACGGAATATAAAATGCCGCCTGCTGCAAACAACATGATGCAGGCCAACAGTGTTTGGAAATCAGACAGCCAGAAATACCCCACCAATGCAGCCAACGGCCCCAATAGCGCCATGGCCGTAAACGCCAGAATGATTTTTGTGGCCGTGGTGTTTGTGGATGCACGCAATTCGCGGTAGGCATTAAAACCTTCAGGCGTATTTTGCAGCGCCATAAGCAGTACCAATAGCCATGCCGCACCGCCGCCGCCAAGTGCAAGCATGGCACCCAAGGCGATAGATTCGGGAATAAAATCCGAAAGCATCGCCACCAGCTGGCTGGCGGAGGTTTTGCGGGCGGCCATCCAGCGATCCAGCGCCATAAAGGCCGCGCCACCCACAAGCAAGCACAGGCTTGCAAGGCCAGGAGGCACCTTTTCAATGCCATCTGGCACCAGTATCAGCGCCACCGCGCTTAACAATGCACCGCCGCCAAAGGCGATAACGGTGTGGCGAAATTCCTGCTCAAGCCAGTTTGGGCGAATATTTTCAAACCGTGCAATGAGCGCACCCACAGGCATGGCCAAACCGGCAATCAAGCCCATGACAATCAGGTTAAGGTAAGTTGGCATTGCGCCCTCACTGGTTGTTAACTCGCGATTGAAAAACGGTAAGCCAAACCCTAACAGAATGTGTTGTACAATCGCACCAGCACATTTCCTTTAGCCGTACTTTTAATTGTACGAGTAGTAGTTTATGCCCGAAAAAAATCCACCCCTGCCACTTGAGGGCATTGCGGCCAGCACCGGCACAATCGAGCCGGATTCAATCGGGTATACGGCCTACCACCGTTTGCGCGCACAGGTGTTACAAAGCTCAACCCGCAGCTACCAGGCCCGCGGCATTCTGGCGGTGCGCTGCACGCGCTGCCAACTGAAAACGAACTACTGCGTGTGCGCGCATTTGCGCCCTATAGCAAGTCCTGTGGAGTTTGTGTTGATCATGCACCGCGATGAGCTGTTTAAACCCACTAACACGGGCAGGCTGATTGCCGATTGCTTTCCTGGCCAAACCCACGCCTTTTGTTGGGACAGGCTGCACCCGCACCCTGCCCTGCTTGCGCTGCTGGCAGACCCCGCGCGTGAATGCTTGGTGATTTTCCCGGGCGATGAAGGCGGCCCGCGGCCGGTACTCACCCAACCGCAAAGCACAAGCAGGTTGCTCACCCTGCTTGTGCTGGATGGCACCTGGAAGCAGGGCCGGCGCATGTACAACCTGAGCCCCTGGTTGCAACAGGTGCCGGCACTGAAATTGAACCCGGCCGCGCGGGGTGAATATGCAACCCGGGTGGCCGCGCACGATGAATACTTATCTACAGCGGAGTCGGCGGCTTTGGCCTTATCGCTTGCCGGTGAAATACCATTGGGCCAGCATTTGTTTGATTACTTTGCGGTGTTTAACAAACACTACGCCGCCATGCGGCGCAACCTTGTGCCGCCTGCAATGTAATTGGTGTTATGCCCGCCAATCAGGAGTATTGGTGGCAACGCAATTCAACGGTGTTGCCATCCGGGTCTTGCAGGTACAGCGAGCGGCCAAAGCCCTGGGCGCCGTAGCGTTCTTCAAAGCCCTCAACAGGCTGACCTTGCGCCTTTAGAAACGCCAGAATATCTGCTTCTGTTTCCGGCTCTATTTGCAGGCACAGGTGATCCAGGTTATTGCCTTGTGGCCCGGGTGCCGGGCCGCCTTGTTTACCTAATTCGCCATCAACGGTAATGAGGTCTATGAGGCCGGTACCGGCACGCAGCTGGTACAAACCAAGTTCTGTGTTTTCACGCTCAAGCCGGCACCCCAGTACATCCATGTAAAACTGCAACATGGCTTCCAGGTTGGCCGTGCGCAATACCAGGTGATCTATGGCCACCACCTGCAGTTGATTAATTCCCATGGGTTCCTCCTTGATTTGCAAATTCTAAAAAATAAAAATCGCTCAGCGCATCGCAAGACTTTTATGCATGCTCAATGAGGCATTAAATCCACACATCGTTTTCTGCCTGCAAGGCACCACCGGCGGCACCGGTGTTTACCACACCGCGCGGCTCTATCAACATTACCTGGCACTCTTCAATAGCCACAGGCTTGTGCTCTACACCCTTGGGCACCACATAGAGTTCACCGGCCGATAGCGCTACCCGACCTGCGCGCAGCTCGATCACCAGCTGCCCGGAAAGCACCAAAAATACTTCGTCGGTATCGGCATGGCTGTGCCAGACGAACTCGCCTTTGAGTTTGACGAGTTTGAACTGGTAGTCGTTCATTTCTGCAATCACTTTGGGGGCCCAGTGATCGCCAAATAGCGCGAGCTTTTGCGCGAGATTTACCACTTCAGTGGGGGCTGCCACTACCACTCGCCCGTGTTGGCCATAGATGCCCAGGGTTCACGGGGCGCGAGTGGCTCGCCTTTTTGCAACAACTCAATGGAGATGCCATCGGGCGAGCGCACAAACGCCATGTAGCCATCGCGCGGTGGTCGGTTGATGGTCACTCCGGCACTTTGTAATTTTTCACACAGTGCGTATATATCATCTACCCGGTAGGCCAAGTGGCCGAAATTGCGCCCGCCAGTGTATTGCTCTTTGTCCCAATTGTAGGTGAGCTCTACCATGGGTGCCTGCTGTTCGCGGGCGCGCGCTTCATCCCCGGGTGCTGCCAGAAACACCAGCGTAAAGCGCCCTTTGTCATTATCTTTGCGGCTGATTTCAATCAGGCCTAATTTATTGCAATAAAAATCAATGGATGCATCAAGATCTTCAACGCGAACCATGGTGTGCAGGTATTGCATGACGGCTCCTTAATTTTGTAGCAAGCCCGGGCCTGCTAGCGAAATAAATAGGGAAATAACTTTTTGCACTCTGCCTGTGTAAGCCCGCGCACTCTGGCAATGTTGTGCTCGGGAATGGCCTCGGGGTTTGGGTAGCTTTCCAACACCTGGGTCAGGCTTGCCTCGCGCAGTAAGTGCAATATTGGGTAAGGCGCGCGATTGGTGAGATTTTCTGCGTCATCGGGTGCTGTGCCTGCAAACTGGTAGTGCGGGTGAAAGGTGGCCAGCTGGTACACGCCTTCATACTCGTGCCGCTCTATCAGCCAATCTGCCAAATTTAAAAAATGATTGAAATCCTCAAAGCTTTGCAGATGGCCAGGCACAATTAACAGTGTGGTTTCCAGTGCGTCTGCCGGCTGCTCATCAAGCAATTGGCATTCGTGCAACAGCTCGGCCATGAGCGTTTCATCATCGGTGGCGCTTGCTACCGCATAGCGTATGGCGCCTTTGCGGGCGGGCTTGCGCGCAAAGGGGCAGAGGTTCAAACCAATCACAACATCGTGCAGCCACTGCTCGGTGGCGGAAATAATTGCGCTCGCGGCGCTTTCGCTGCCCGCCATTACCACATTAAATCATCGGGAATCTGGTAGTCGGCGTAGGGGTCGTCTTCGTTGTCTGGCTCTGACTGTTTGGGCGCCACTACTACCATGTTCGGGTCGCGCTCCTGGATTTTATCAGCAATGACTTTAGGCACCACTTCAAAACGATCTTCCAGGCCCACAATAACCAATCGCCCGGCAATCAGGTGCGCTTGTACCGCTGCAGATACATAGATCTTTTTGATTTTTTTCTCAAAGGTAAAATTATAGGCAATATCGCCATCGCCCTTACTTTGTTTGTTGGTATCTACCATTTGTTTAATTTGGGCGGCAATGGCTTTTTGTTGGGCCACGGCGTCGCGCTCGGCGTTTAAGGCGCGATCGCGGGCGGCCTTTTCGGCACGGGCCTGCTCTACCGCAAGTTTGGTTTCATCCACTTGGGGTTGGGCAGATTTTTTCGCCACCTTTTGTTGTTTGCGTTTGTCTTTGGTGGCTTGCTTGGCGGTTTTTTTGTCAACCAGGCCGGCTTTCAGCAGCTGATCTTGTAGTGAACTCATGAGATGTAATCTTCCAAATTATAAACAACCGGCCACTGGCAGGCGCTAAAGGGCAAGCCCCATTAGGGTTAAGCTTGATAACAGGCCCACGCCCCACACCAGTGAACGGACTTTGTCCCAGTCGTACCAATAAAGTACCAGGTAGCCTATGCGCGCCACCACGAAGGTGACAGACAGCGCGTTAGTCCACAGGCCATCGGCGCCGGCCCAGAGGGCGGCCAACACACCGGCGGCAAACACCGGAAAGGCTTCAATGGTGTTTTGGTGTGCCGCCAGTGCACGGGCGCCAAATCCTTCAAGGCGGGCTTGCTGCGCACGCGGGTTGCGGTTGTCGTAGCGGCCGTCCAATCGGGCCATGGCCACCGCCACCGGCGCTTTTGAAATCACAATCATCAGGGCTGCAAGTAACAGGCAAAAAATTGGGATAGACATAATGGCTTCCAGTGGTGGCGTAAAGCGCAAGGATAGCAAGCCTGCGTCTGGGGGCAAAGCACGGCATCTTGAGCAACACACTGTGTAATAGGCTAGGCCCTGTGATACGGCTCGTCTGCCAGCTGATTCAGATAGTTTGCCAGGCTCATGGTGGCATTGGTGGTGAAATGACGTGCCTCAGTGCTGGCGCTCGCAATGCGATCCAGGCGGAAGTTGCGATAGGCCCCTCGCAGTTCGCACCAGGCCAGCAGCGTCCAGCCATGGCGCCACCCCACCAGCGCCAACGGGCAGACGCTGCGTTCACTCGCCCGGCCCTTGATGTCCTTATAGTTAATTTTTACCCAACGCTGCTGCTCGCAGGCTTTGCGCAACAGCAGATGGGTTGCGCTGTCTTCGGTTTCCTGGCCTTCAATGGGCACGCAATAGGGTAGCTGTTCGGCGCGATGTAAAAGTGATTGCGGCAAGATGGCGCGGATTTTTTCATCCACCTTTTGCGCAGCCCTGGCCAATTCCGGATCGGTAAAAGCGCGCACCATTTCTGCGCCCAGCAACAGCGCCATCATTTCATCGGCATCGAACATGAGCGGTGGCAGCTGGTAATCCTTGCGCAGGTAGTAGCCCACACCTGCTTCACCGAGAATGGGTACGCCCGAACATTGCAGTGCCTGGATATCCCGGTACAAGGTGCGCACCGAGATCTCCAGCATATCGGCCAGGCACTGTGCCGTGATTGCGCGACGACGGCCGCGCAACAAGGTCACAATCTGAAACAGCCGCTCGGCTTTACGCACGCTTAGCTTCCACAGTCGCCCATGGCCATGTGCTGCACCTCACTGTGACTCAGTGATACTGTCTGGCCATCTATCATTGCCATAAAGTCACCGTTACAATGGGTTGCCATAAATGCCTCTGATGCACGCTTGGCGTTGGCCAGGCAATCCCAATAGACAATATCACGCCACTGAAGCTGGTCGCCTCCTTGCTCTGTATCCAGTGACAAGCTGCGGTATCGGAAACCGGGCTGGGTTTGCACCCAGGTGTTGATAGGCTCATCGGCCGCCAGGAAATCAGCGGCGCTAACGCCGGGGTTGGTTTTAAAAATGACAAGTTCAACTGCATCACTCATGGTAGATTCCTTTGGGTAGTTAATTGGCCAGGTGCACGCTGGTGATGCTTAATCTACGCCTGCACTACTGACAGCATTGTGTCAGTAGTGTTTACCCAACTTCGACCAAATACCCAAAAGCGCGACGCCCCGGGTGAATCAACCGGGGGCTACTTTCGGTTGGCCTAGGCAGTATCTTCGTGTGCCAAGTGCCACTGCTTGCGCAACAAAAATATTCCCCAGGCAATGGCAACAGCCATAATCAGTACACCCAGGCCAAAACTGGCCCTGGCGATACCCTGGGTGTACTCGAGCAATCCCCATTGGGTAAGCAGGTTGCCCCAATCGTGACTCTCTTCACCGGCGCCGCCTACCAACGGCAAGATGCGGTATTGGGCATCGGCAATGTAGGGGGCCAAATCAACAAAGCTCTGGCCGCACCACCACAGCCCCACACTGGCGGCGTGGTTATCCTGCTGTTTGAAACTGAACACGCACAACACAATGAGCGGCAACAACACCTGAAACAGGCTGCCGCCCAGAATCATCATCGTGCGCCCAAAGGGCATGAATAACACGTGGCCAAATTCGTGAAACGGCAGATTGATATTGTGCATAAAGGAGCCACCGATCACTTGCCAATCGATCCCGTTTAGCGCAAACCACGCACCCCAAACGGCCAGCACTCCTGTAAGTAATGCGCGGCCCCAAATGCTATCGGCGCGCGAAGGTACAGCAACCCACATAAAGTGCGCTTGCAGCCGGTGCAAAAACGGCTGAGGTAAATCAGACTCCGATTCACGCCCGACATCGCGATGGCCAGGCGCTTGGTCGGCCGCCCCTTGGGCATCCATGCGGGCGCGCCATTTGTTAATGGCGATGCCACAGGCCGGGCAAATACTCGGGTGCACCTGCGCATCTTTCGCCTGGCGCCGGTAGCCGCACTTGGGGCAGAGGCTCATCGCTTGACCACCTTGAAAACCACAAATTTTTTATTGGCCGCCACTTGCGTGAGGTTGCCAAACAATCTTTTCAGGTGCTGGTGGTAGCCAAGGTGGCGGTTGCCCACCACCCATAAAGCGCCGCCCGGCTTCAGTGCGCGTCTGGCATCGTGAAACATCTGATTGGCCACAAAACCACCCACCACATTGTGCTGGTGAAACGGCGGGTTGCAGAAGATGGCGTCGTAAATTTCAGGCTCGGCACTTGCCATGCAGTCGTCGGCGATAAACCGGCATTGATCTACGCGGGTGGGGAAGGCCTCGCCCATGGTGGTGCGCGCCGATGCCAGCGCCATAAAAGATTCATCGTAAAAATCTATTTTCGCCATGGGCATCAGGCCTGCCAGCGCCACCCCCACCAGGCCATTGCCACAGCCTAAATCGGCTAGCCGCAATGCCTCTGTGGAACCGGGCAACTGGGCCAGAAAAAACCGGGTGCCGATATCCAGCGCATCGCGCGAAAACACGTTGGCATGGTTGGTAACCGTGACATTGTAATCTTCAAGCGTGAGCCTTTTGGGGTAAGGGTTGGTGGCAGGCGTTGTGGCCTCGGGCCCGGGTGTACAGAAAATCAGCCGCGCCTTTTTTTCAGCCAGAGAGGTGCGGGTGGGGCCTAGGTATTTTTGGATAAGTGCAAAGGCACCGGCGCTCATGTGCTTAACCATACCCGCGGCAATAACGCGGGTTTTGGCCGAGCACAAGGGCCGGTAGCGCAGCAATTGATCTTCAAGCAGCGATAAACTTTTGGGCAACTTGATGGCCAGCACATCCAGCGGCTCGGTTGGTTGGCCAAGGCTTGTGTGCCATTGAATGTGGCTTTGGGGCTTTTCATTGGCGGCCAGATTTATTTTTGCAGCCTGGGTGCTTAGGTGTGAATCGCTGCAAAAATCGATTTGCCAATCTGCGGGCAGGCTACACACCAGTGCACCAAAGCCATCGTTGGCCAGCAATATGCGCGCGCCCTTGGGCTGCTCAAAACTTGCCAGGTTCGCAAGCAGCAGTTCATCGGCGGCATCCCATGCGCGCAGGTTTTGTTCGGTGCGCGATTGGGTGCGCGAGGCGCGGGTGAGCTGCAGCGCACCAAAGGGGCTGGAAAAGCAGTTATCATCAACCATCTGAAACCTTGTTGGTACTGAGCCTTTAGTACTCCTTTATTCGCGGACAGTATAAATGAATTACCTGCCTCACATTACCGTCGAAACCGGCGCCACACCTACCGCCAGCGTAATTTGGCTGCATGGCCTGGGCGCCAGCGGGCACGATTTTGAACCCGTGGTGCCCCACCTTGGCTTAGGCGATTTAGCGGTGCGGTTTATCTTCCCGCACGCGCCGGAAATTCCGGTCACCATCAACGGCGGCTATGTGATGCCCGCCTGGTACGACATTCTGGCCATGGATTTCGAACGCAAAATTGATGAGGCGCAGATTCAGGCCTCAAGCGATGCCATTGGTGCACTCATTGAACGCGAGCGCGAGCGGGGCGTGCCCGCCGAGCGCATTGTGTTGGCGGGGTTTTCCCAGGGCGGCGCGGTGGCCTACCACACAGGCCTCAGTTACCCGCACCCCTTGGCCGGTATTCTGGCGTTATCTACCTATTTCGCCACCTGGAAATCCATCACCCCAAGCCCCGCCAATGCCCAGGTTCCGGTGTATGTGTTCCACGGCGATCGCGATGAGGTAGTGCCAGAGGCCATGGGCGTTGAGGCGCGCCGGCGCTTGAAAGACATGGGCCTGAACCCGCACTACCAGAGCTACCCCATGGCCCACGAGGTGTGCATGGAGGAAATTCACCACATAGGCCAGGTGCTGCGCAAACTGTTGGCCTAAACCGGTACGAGCGGGTCGCCCAGGCGAATGATGCCGCTCGCAATTACCCGCGCGGTAATGCCGCCATGGCCGCGTACCGCGTTGTAGCCACCGGGGCCGAACACTTCTTCCATGCGCGAACAGGGGTGTGCCAGGCCCGTGCCTTCCAGCAGCGCCCCGCCCAACTGAAAGCGGCGATCTTTCAAGGCCAGCAAATTGATGCCCGCAATGCACAGGTTGCGGCGCAGCGCAGCCGGCGCAAGCGCGTCAAGGCCCAACAGTGCGGCAATCACCGGCAGGTGTTCACTTTGTATTAGCGTCACCTGCCGCTTGCCACCCTTTGCGCGGTAGCGATCACCGGTGAGCCCGCGCCCGGCCACGGCCTCAAGGGCCTCTACCGATTGCATGGGCGCGCGCCGCTCGGGCCTTACGCCAAGCCAGGTTACCCGCCCGGGCTGGCAGTGGCGGGCCATTAATTGCGCCAGATCATCCAAGGCGCGCACCTGGCTGGGGCGTGGTTTCGGTGGTTACCCGTTCGAAGGGCAGCGGCCAGAGGCCCGCGGTTTTGTAGGCGTCTATCACGCGCACGTGAATATCCGAGGCGAAGCGGCGCTCCAACCGCACATCCAGCACATAGGCTTTTACCGTGACCGTCAGCAGCACTTCACCCATGGGGCACTCGGTACCCAGCAATACGGTAACGGGCTTTTTCAGGTAGCAATAAGGCGAGCAGAGTGTGGCCTCGCGGGCCAGCTGCATGGCGCGCTGGTGATCTGCGTGGGCGGGTAAATGCACGGTGATGGCCACAAGTTCATCCAGCGCGCCGCTGTTGGCATTGCTCACGGCAGTTTTCAAAGCCTCGGCGTTGGGCACCATGACGGTGTTGTCGTCGAAGGTGCGCAGCCAGGTAACGCTCCACTCAAGTTTGATTACCTCGCCATAGTGGCCGGCGAGGTTCACCATGTCGCCCACCCGATAGGGCGGGTTAATCATGATAATCAGGCCAGAAACCATGTTCTTGATGGGCTCTTGGGTGGCCAAACCCAAGGCCAAGCCCGCCGAGCCCAACATGGCAAACAGCACGCTCGGGTGCGGTTGGATTATGCCCACCACCGAGTAGAGCACCACGGCACTCCACACCACCACCCGGGTGAGCGGGTAGATACGGTTAATCAGCAAGCGGTGCCGTGGAAACTGCAACGCCAAACGCTGTAGCAAATGCAGCATTACCGTGAGCAACAACCACGCCATGCCCGCCAGCATGGCGATGGCCAGCAGTTTGCCCGGCGAAAACAGCGTAAGCACACTTTCGAAGGCCTCTGTGGGCGTTTCCATCAATTTGGTGGCGGCGTTATCTGGCGCCTCGGTTGACTCTTTCATAAGCGGCTCGCGAGTGTGTGGCCCGTTAATACAGGCGGTTGGCGTTCACCAGATGATTTACTGTGGCCTGCGCCATCAAGGGCGCCAGCCGGTAGGCGGTGTCTTGCCGTTCCAGCAGGCCTTGGTGGCGCAATTGCTCAAGGCGCACCAGGCTTTGATCTGTACCCAGCCGAAACAGGGTTTCGTGCTCTACCTTTTCAAGCCCGCCGTGGGCGTAGATTTCAGCCAGGCTAAACAGCTCTTCTTCCGCGCACTGCTTAAGGCTTGTGATATCAAGCCTGGGGATGTCATCGAGCAGCAAGAGGTTTTGGTGGGTATCGACGGTGAGCGCCTGCAGCAGCAGAAAATAGCCCAGCTGCGGGTGGCCTTCGGCGTGATCGTGCAAAAGCGTGAAGTGCGGGCTTAAGGGGTCGCGGCTGCCCTCTGGCAATTTGGCCCTCAGCGCCCACTGGTAACCCAGCCCGTAGATGCGCGCCTCTACCGCCTGGGTGAGCTCTGCCTGGGTGAAGTAGTCGATATCTACCGCGCGGGTAAACAGCCGCTGGCAATTGTATAAAAAGCACAGCCGCCGCCATGCCTGACGCGCACAGGCCAGCACCCAGCAATGCCGGTTTTGGGTGGCCAGTAACACAGCCCCCAATGTTTGCAGTGCCGCGCCGTTGCCCATTTTGCGCGCCAGCAATCGGTGGCCGTCGTCCAGCAAAATCACCCTGGGTTCAAGCCCGTTGATTTCGCTAATGGCAGCCGAGGTATTGGCAGGTGGCGCCTCCAGTTCAAACACTGCTTGCAACAGGCGCATCACATCGGCCGTGGAGCAAGGCCTGTGGGGCAGGCTTAAATAGGTAACAGGTTCGGGCTGTTCGCGCAGCTGATTCAGCGTGGAGGTAAGCCCGGCACCGGGCGGCCCCACCAGCACCGATAAACTGCCCTGGCCCTTGCGCCAATCTTCCAGGCCCTGGGTGAGGCTCTCCAGCGCGGCTTCGCGGCCCACAAAGCGCGGGTCTGCGGCAGCCAAGGGGGCCTCGGCAAAGGCATCAATAACGGCCCGGGGCAGGCGTTCGGCCTGGGCCTTGCGCAAGGCCGGCAGCCGGGCGGGCGCCAAAAAAGCACCGTTGTCTACAATGGTGGCCGGGCTTTGCCAGCGCTCGTTAAATGCATACCAGCGCGCGCGCAGGGCTTTCAACATAAAACATCCTGTGTGTTGATCACTGGGGCCCATGGCGGGCAATTCATGGCGCCCATCATACGAGTTAATGGCAATGGGCGCACCGGGGCTGGCGGCATGCGGGCGCGCGCATTACAGTGGCGCTCCGCGTAACGTTTTTGCTAAGGCTTACAGTATGGACCCGGTAACCCAGGGCGTGTTGGGCGCCACCCTGCCCCAGAGCACGGCCAAAACCCGCACCCTCTTGGGTGCGACTGTGATTGGCGGCCTGGCCGGCATGGCGCCGGATCTGGACGTGCTCATTCGCTCCAGTACCGACCCGCTGCTATTTTTGGAGTTTCACCGCCAGTTCACCCACTCGCTGCTGTTTATTCCCATAGGCGGGGCTGTGTGCGGGCTGCTGTTGCACTGGCTGTTGGGCCGGCGGCTGCAGTTGAGCCGCCTGCAGTCGGTCGCATTTGCCACCCTGGGTTACGCCACCCACGCGCTGCTGGATGCCTGCACCACTTACGGCACGCAACTGCTGTGGCCGCTGTCTGACCAGCGCTTTGCCTGGAATACGGTGTCTATTATCGACCCGCTGTTTACCCTGCCGCTACTGCTGCTCATTATTGCGGGCGTCATTGCGCGCAAGCCCCGCTACGCCCGCATCGGCATGGTGTGGGCCCTGTGCTATTTAAGCTTGGGCGCCCTGCAACGCGAGCGCGCCGAAGCCCAGGGCCAGTTGCTGGCCGAAAGCCGCGGCCACATGCCCATCCGGCTGGAGGCCAAGCCCACCTTTGCCAACCTGTGGCTGTGGAAACTGGTGTATGAAACCGACACCCATTTCTTTGTGGATGCCGTGCGGGTCACCACCCAGGCCACCCTGTATGAAGGCGACCGGGTGCCCAAGCTCGATATCAAACGCGATTTCCCCTGGCTTTTGGAAGACAGCCAGCAAGCGCGCGACATCGCCCGGTTTTACTGGTTTTCCAACGGCTATGTGGCGGTAGATGACGCCCAGCGGCTGGTGGATGTGCGCTACTCCATGGTGCCCAATGAGATCAAACCCCTGTGGGGCATAGCCCTGAATCCTGCCGCCGGTCCCACTGCCCACGTGCGCTATTTTGTGGAGCGCGAGACGGGCCCGCGCGCGCGCGCCACCTTTTGGGCCATGCTCACCGGCAAGCACCCACCGGCTACACAGCAAAACACCCAGCCCTAAACACCCAGCCCTAAACACCCAACCCTAGGTAGACCAGGCGCCCATCAAGGGCACAATCATCAGGTATAAAATGGCCGCCACCGCCAGCAGTGCGGCCAGGCTCTTCACCGGCTGGCGCAAAAAACGCTGGCCGGGGCTTTCCAGCCCTTGCTTGGCCAGTGCCTCATGGGCCTGTGCGCGGTGGGCGGCCTGGAATTCTTCCAAGAGCTGCTGAGCGCGGGGTTTGTCGGCCTCGTGGGTAAGCCAGATGGCCGCCAGCGATAGCCCCCAATTGCCCGCATGGGTTTCGTAATAGGGGATGTCTGCATCATCCAGCAATTGGCGCACAGCGTCTGCCTCCTGCTCTGGTACATCGTGTAGCTTGAAATACAAACAGCCCATAAAAATTCCGTTAGAGATAACACATAGCAATGAGTTCGGGGGTTTTGCGCTGGTAGGCCTGCCAGCGCCCCACCAGGTGATCCGGCATGTCGATTTTCTGCACCTGCACAAAGCCCGCGGTATTGTACAGGGGCGCAAGCTGGGGCTCACAAAATAAGTAGAGGTAGCGGCGGCTGAAATCGATGCTGGCCTCGGCCAACAGGCGCTTGGCAATGCCGCGGGTGCGAAACTCCGGATCTACCAACACACCGGTCAGCAGGTGATCGCCCGTGGGCAAGGGCCGCAGCCTCAGTGCCGCCACCGTTTGGCCCTGGTGCTGGGCTGTCCATACCACATCGTCGGCGCGCGCCTTCAGGCGTTTGTCTACGCGCTTGTAGAACTGGTTGGCAATGGGCACATCCAGGCCCTGGCGGCGGGAAAATTGCAATTCATTTAGGTTCATAACGCGCCTTTACATCCTCCGGCATAAAACTTTGCATCCGTTCAACCCAGCGCGCCTGTAGTTCATTGAGCGCGCTGAAATCTGTGCCCTCCACACAGTTTAGCCCATAGGCAATGGCCTCCAGGGTAGAAAGCCCTCCGGCGCGGCGGGTTTTGCGCAGCCGGTAATCGCCTGCCGGTGCGGCGTTGAAGTGACACCGCGGCAAGCCCTGCAACCAGGGGTTCAGCGCCAGCATTTTGTAGGCTTTGCGCCAGGTGGCATCAATGAATACCAGCACCTCGGGCACTGGATTAGCGTATTGCTCCAGGGGCTGGCTGTGATCATCCGGGTAGAGCAGGCAGGCGCGGGTGGGCGCCAACCACTTGGCGAGCGCCATAAAATCTTCAGGGGTTTCACCCACCGCAAGGCGCAGTTCGGGCAGGCACAAGCGCGCCAGGCGCAGGGTGTTTTTGGGGTGCTGTGACTCGCTTGGGTGCTGCAATACCACCAGCTGCGTGCGCGGGCTGAGCTGGGGCGCGCTGTCACACAGGCAATGGGTGCGCGGCAATCGGCAGTGGGGGCAAAGGGCTCGCATAGGGCTGGTTCAATTCAGGGGCAACCAGTGTAGCGAGCCTTGGCAATTATTTTAACCGGCCAACGCGCACCAGTTGCGGGGCCTGCACCAGGCACTGGGCCACACTTTGGCCTAACTCCGGTGCCGGCGGGGTGAGCGGCAGTGCCGCGCGGGTGTACACAGCCTCGGCCAGGCTTACGCCACAGGCCTCGGGTTCGAACCACTGGCGCCAGCTGAGCTTGTTGCCCATGCGCGCCAGCAATTCGGTGCTCGCCAACTCCCGTTGGTGGGCACTCATTTTGTTTACGGGGTTGGGCTTGTAGAGTTCAACCTGCCCTGTGTAGGCCTCAAGGCGCGCCGACAGGGGCCGTGCGATGACGCCGCAGGCGGTGTCTTCAAACACCATTACCCGCGCTCCCCAACGCCCCACCAAACCCAGGTGGTCGGCGTCGCCTTCTTTCAGGCGGCGCCACTTGGCTTGCAGGCCTTGGGCGCGGAATAAAATGATATCGCCATCGAGCAATTGCGGCCGCAGCGCCATATAGTTCAAGCAGCCGGTTACCGGATCTTTGGCGTAGGGGTTAATCTTTTTTACCTGCGCGGCGCGGCGCGGTTGGATGCTGCGCGAACGGATTTGGGTAGGCGCCTCGCCCGCCCTCACCGCTGCGCGTGTTACTGCAGCTTGCTGTTCCATTTCCTGAATTCACACTGGCCAATGATGCGCGGATGCTAGCACGGCCATCAGGCCTCAGGCTGTGACGGGCTCGGCCTTTGCCGGGTGCAATGCGCAAACTGTGACGGGCACACCATTCACCGCCGCGGTGCCAGACACGGCATCGAGCAGCAGGTGATCGGTGAGGTCGTTCACGCTCACACCCGCATGGGCCGCCGCCACCTGGGTGCCAATGCCATCGCGATGATGCCCGAAACCGTGGGGCAAGCTCACCACGCCCGGCATGATGTCTGCACAGGCTTGCACGCGGGCGCACACCTCACCCACGCGGCTGGCAATGCGCACCTGGCTGCCCTCGGCAATATTGCGCGCGGCCATATCGGTCGGGTGCATCAAGAGCTGATCGCGGGGTTTGCCTTTAACCAGGCGATGGTAGTTGTGCATCCAGGAGTTGTTTGAGCGAATGTGGCGCCGCCCGATGAGCGCCAATGTGGCCGGGCCTGTGGCTGCCGGGCCCGGGGATTGGGGCAGATGCTCAAGTGCTGCAATAAGCCGCTCGGGGGCCAGCTCTATGGGTGCATCTTTCGAGTAGAGCGCCGCCATTTTGGGCCGCAGTGGGCCCAAATCTATACCCGAGGGCTGATCGCGCAATTGCGCCAGCGACAAGCCGTACTCGCCCGCTTCCAGCATGGGCGCCAACAGCTGATCGGGTGCTATGGCGGGTTTTTCCGGCAGCCCTTTGCGCGCGCGCAAGGCATTGCCAAGGGCCGCGAAGATTTCCCAGTCGTGGCGTGCGCTGGCGGGCTTTTCAAATAAGGCGTCGCTATAGCGGGCGGTGTTGCGCACCGCCAGCGCCAGAAATATCAGGTCGTAGTGCTCGCGCTCAAGGGGCGATGCCGGGGGCAAAATCACATCGGCATGGCGGGTGGTTTCATTGAGGTATAAATCGATGGCCACCATGAATTCAAGCCCGCTCATGGCCGTATCCAGCTGGGCACCGTTAGGCGTAGACAGCACGGGATTGCCGGCAATGGTTAACAGCGCTTTGATCTGGCCTGCACCCGGGGTGAGTATCTCCTCGGCCAAGGCGGCGGCCGGGAATTCACCGGCAAAGGCCGGCAGCCCGCGCACACGCGATTGCACCGGCTCAAATTTTTGCGGGTTGGTGCCCGGTGCCGCCGGGTCTATGGCCGGGTTTGCCAACAGCAAGCCGCCTTCTACATCCAGGTGGCCCGTTAACACATTTAACAACTGAATAGCCCACTGGCACAGGCTGCCATGGGGCTGGGTTGAAACGCCCATGCGCCCGTACACGGCGGCCTTCGGCTCGCGCGCCAGTGCCTCGGCCAGCGATTCAATAGTGCGCGCGCTAATGCCTGTGTGCTGTGCCGCCCGCGCCGGCGTAAAGGGGCGCACAGCTTCTGCTACAGCGTTAACACCGGCCACCAAGGGTTGCAGGTGACCCAAATTAATCAATTGCCGCTCAAACAAATGCTGCAGCATGGCCAGCAGTAAATAGACATCTGTGCCCGGAGTAATCGGTAAGTAGGTATCGGCCTGCTTTGCGGTTTCGGTGCGCCTTGGGTCTACCACCAACAACTTGCCGCCGCGCGCCTGCAAGGCTTTCAGCCGCGCGGGCATGTTGGGTGCGGTCATCACGCTGCCGTTAGAGGCCAGCGGGTTGGCACCCAACATCAACACCCATTGGGTGCGCTCCAAATCCACAATGGGTATGCGCAGCCAATGGCCATACATCAAGCGCCCCACCACATGGTGTGGCAGCTGATCAACAGAGGTTGCCGAAAAGCGATTGCGCGAATTTAACACCCGCGTGGTAAGGCCAGAGTAAAGCCAGGTGCCAATGGAATGAATGGCGGGGTTGCCCGCGTAAATGCCCACGCTGTCGTCGCCGTGTTGGGCTTGAATGGCGCTGAGTTTATCGGCCACTAAATTAATGGCTTCATCCCAACTGGCATCGCGCCAGCCATGTTGGGTTTTTATTTTTGGTGTTCTAAGGCGATCCGGATCTGTGTGAATATCTTGTAGGGCGACAGCCTTGGGGCAAATAAACCCGCCACTTAAGGGGTCGTTCTTATCGCCTTTGATACTGAGAATTTCTGTGCCATCGGTGGTGATTTCTAGCCCGCAAATGGCTTCACAAAGATGGCATGCGCGGCGGTGAGTTTTTATCATTGTGTCCAGACCTCCTGTCAGACACCCATAGTACCCATTATTACTGGCCATACCCATAGGAGCATGGCCATAACGCAACCGAAGCACCGCGATTGAGAAACAATTAGCACTTTTTCCTGAATGAGCGGCGATGTGCGGGCGAAAAACTTAAGCCACTAGTGCCCCCAGCGCGCCGCTTCACCGCGCACATCCACATGCACGAATGGGCCGTGCGCACTGTTGGCGCCATAGCGCCCGACACCACCCACAAGATCTTGCCGGCCGGTATTTTTTACCAACTTATCGGCTCGCTCATACAAATAGGTGGCATCGGCAAGATTCACTTTGCCATCGCCGTTTAAATCATCCATTACGCCATTTTTGGGCAGCACATCCACATACACATCAGCCGCACCGCCATACAGGTGCCGGCTGGCAGACACATTGCCAATTGAACGATTATAAAAAGGCGTGCGGTAACCACTCATGACCACCAGGCCATCGGTTGCGATGCCCTCTTGATTGAGGTCTTGCAACAAAAGCTCCAGCTTTTGCAAAAGCCGCGGGCGCAGCACCAGATACTTGGGATAGCCACTGGCCTGTTTGCACAGAAACTGGCCGAGCGTAAAGTGCGGCGACACAGGTAGCTGCAACATACTGGATTGCACTTCAATGTAACCGGTGGGTGCGGCGTAACTTTTTAAACCGTGACGGGCTGGCGGGTATTCACCAATGCGATAGCCGTTGAGTTTGCCTTGCTTGATGTGAGTGGCAGGCTCCAGCACAAAAATTTGCAGCTGAATGGCGGCCTCGGCTCCGTCGCGCCTAATTATGGCAGGCAAATGGCCGGCCTTTGCGGGTGCAAGCCAAGTGATTTTTCGCGCTTGGCTTTGTATCTCTACAGCACCCACCGTTAAACGGTAGCTGGCGTCATCGTCAAAAGTGAAAGACAGCGCTTGGCCCGGCATGACGGGCTGAAAATCCACGCTGTGATCAATATTGCGCGTATTTACCGCAACTTTGAATGGCGCAAACATCGGGTCGAATGCTGCAGCACTTTTTTCAGCAAGCGACACGCAGGCCGAAAACACAAAAATCAGAAAACCGCGTTTACCCATGTTGGGCACCTCCGGTAAATAATTAAATCGGTGCGTTTAATGCCGCCAAAAGCGGCCTGTCGCGCTTGTAGATATCTGCCCTGAAATGCAGGGTATTGGTGCTGTTTACCCAGGCTGTCCAGTATTCCAGATGTACCGGCATGGGGGATTTAAGGTAAACGGTTTTGGTTTCGCCACTGGCCACCCAGGCGTCTATATCTGCACGGGTGTAGCCTTCGTCACGCAGCAGCAGCTCTGCCAGCAGCATTGGGTCTGCCACGCGAATGCAGCCAGAGCTGAAGGCTCGCTGGTGCTTATCAAATAATTCGCGTGCCGGTGTATCGTGCAAATAAACGGCGTGGCTGTTGGGGAACATAAACTTCACCTGGCCCAGGGCGTTCAGGGGCCCGGGCGATTGCACCAGCCGAAAATTGAAATTCGATTTGTTTACCTTTGCCCAATCTACAGTGGCTGGATCTACCACTTCCGAGCTACCACCGCGATACACGGTAAAACCATACTCGCGCAGGTAATCGGGATTTTTTTGAATTTCCGGTAGCTTGTCGTGAATGGCAAGCTTGGCCGGTACCGTCCAGGTGGGGTTAAATACCAGGTAGCGCACCTTGTCGGAAAACACCGGCGTTTTGCGATAATCGCGCCCCACTATCACGGCCTGTTGCATAACGCGCTCGTCGTTTTCAATCAAGCGCAAATCAAAACCTGCAATATTTACCAATAAAAAGCGCTCACCCAGGTCGGTATCCAGCCAACGCCAGCGCTCAAGGTTTGCCACAATTTGGCCGGCGCGCTCAGCGGGTGTGATGTTCAGCGCTGCAAAGGTTTCCGGGCCAATGTCGCCATCTTGCTGCAAGCCGTGGCGACGTTGGAAATTGCGCACAGCATCGGCCATGGGCGCATCTAACACTTCACCGGCCCAGGCTTCGGGCAAATCACCCAGTAGCATCAAGCGCTCGGCAATCTCTGGCAGCCGTGGGTCTGCGCCATTAAATTTAACGGAGGGGCGTAAACTGAATGCAGGCCAGGGCCTTTCACTGAGCGCGCGCATAGCGCCCAAGGCACTCATCAAGCGCCCATAGCGGGGCTGATTGGGCCTGTGGCTTGCTAGTACATTGGTCACACTCTCGCTTAATAGCGGCGTAAGTAGATCGGGCAGAAGTTCATTTGCCTGCACATTGCGCCATTGCTCTTGCAGAATGCCCGGATCTACCTTGCCATATCGCAAGTGCGAGGCAAGCGTGATAAAGCTGTCGCTCATCAGCAGCTCCAGGTCCACTTGCTCTGCGCGCTCAAGTGACGCTTGGCCTGCAATGCGAGCAAGCATCCCGTGGCGGTAATCCTCTGGCATTAAACCTTCGGCTGCCGTATTGGCAATGGCATTCATGAGTTCATGGGCGCGCGGGCGAAGCTTGCCTTGTGAATCAAACCAGAGCCATGTAAAGCCCTGGCTTTGGTAAAAGGCCTGCAAGGCATCGGCATGGTGCAGGTGCAGGCCCGCGGCACTTGCACTAAAGCCTGCCTGCCAGGCATCCAAGCGTTGCTGCAGCGCATCTTCTGCATAGGCCTGCGCGGGTTGCAGCCACACAGTCAGCAGCAGCGCACAGAAAAAACGGCGAGCACTCATGGCGCTTCCTTTAAACAAATAAGGGATTAAAGTGTAGGCCCTGTTGGCCTGTGAGGTGATGGGCGCAATGTAATATGGCAGCACTGGTTGCGCCAGTGGCTTAGAAAAATAAAAGGCCGGTAAACCGGCCTTTCGTCAACGCAACTAACCTGCCCGTTTAATAGGGCAGGAAGTCGAAGGAGTAATTGAGCGAGGTTTGTGAAACATTGGCTTGCCCGAAGCGAATAAGCTTCAAGCGCGACAATATCTTGCTTTCCAGATCCGGGTCGTTCAGGTCGCTCGAAACGAGTGTCGCTGCACTTACCGAACCGTTGGGCTCAATCACCATTTTCACCACAACCTTGCCTTCCAGCGTTGGATTTTTACGCAGGGCACGGTTGTAGATGGCAAAAATAGCCGCTTTGTTTTTGTCCATTACGCGGCGAATTTCTTCTTCGCTGCGGCCAGACACATCGCGGGTGTTTTTGCTTGCCTTAACCTCGGTGCCACCGGCGGCGAGCTTGGAATCCACCTTGGTGGTTTCACGGCCACTCAATGCCACGCCACCGGTATCACGGCTAACGGCCGCGTTACTGATGCCGCCAGACGTGGTTTTGGCGCCACTGGTGATCATGGAGCGATCCAGTTTTTCAGCCTCTGCCGCGCCACGCGTGATGTTGGCACTGGCCACGTCTGAGGCATCCAAGGCCTCGCGCATGTCCATCAGATCATCCTGGAACTGCAGCAAGCCTGATGTGGCAGCCTTTTCACGGGCTTTGGCCACATCAGGTTTAGGCGGCTCCACTTCCTTGGGCTTTTCTTTGGGCTTGGGCTCTTCCTTGGGTTTTTCCTTAGGCTCTTCCTTGGGCTTTTCCGGCTCTTTGGGTTTAGGTGGTGGTGGTGGCGGCACCTTTTTTTCCAAAATAATTTTGGCCAGCTGCGGCGGCAGTTCTGCGGCCTTTTCGCGGGTAATTTCAGGCACCTTAATCAAAGGAATAATGATGCCGAAAATCAAAAACGCGATACACAGCGCGATCAAAATTTTCTTGTAGCGCTCGTTGTCGTGCTCCAGTGAAGACCAGGGCAAGAGCAAACTGGGCGGTATGATTGCCTGTCGTTTTGCTTGCATAATCCCCGCCTTATGTTTCCGTTTCCGCATCATCTTTACCGGCCTTAGATACAGCCAGTGAGATGTTGCGGTATTCGTTTTCAGCGCAGGTGGCCATCACTTTTTTGAGCAGCGTATAGGGAATGGCCTTGTCGCCCATGATGGTGACAGCGCGCCCTTGTTGTTGCTCCTCAAGGCTCAGCGGGCGAGCGTTGGCGCTCAGGAAATTAAGCTCCTTGGCCAGTGCCGGAATACTGTTGCCCGATTGCGCCATGACCTCAGACACCTTTGCCACGGGGCGCCCGCCCACCAATAGATCGGTGGCGTTTACCCGCACCACTACCGTGGTTTCCGGCATGGTTTCGGCGCTGGAGGTTGGCAGCGTAATGGATTTGTCTGATTGCAGAACCTCTACATCCGAAGAGTTCACCAACAGGAAAAACACCAAAATGGTGAAAATATCCATTAGTGAAACCAGGTTCAACTTAGACTGGTTCTTCAAGCGCTTGTGATGTTTGGCCATGCGCTTGGCGCGTAGCGATTGCTTCATTGTGCAGCCCCCCCGCTTGTTGCAGGCGCACCGTCAAAGGTGATGTTGCCAGGTGCATCGCCCAAGGACACATCGGGGAACAGCTCGGCATCTACCTCGTTGGCGGCAACCACCGCTTTATAGGAGCGCACGGTATCCATTACGGAAACCAGCGTTTGGTATTCAGTATCTTTTTGCGACAGTACCACTATGTCTCGCTTGTCTTTGTCTAGCTCTGCCAGGCGCGCTTTTACGGCCTGCAATATGTCAGACAGCGTCTGGTAATCCTGCTCGCCGGTTTCCAGCTTGGGAATGGCGCGCAGTTTGCGGCCAGCCGGCTGATTAACCACAAAGCCTTCCGGGTGAATTACCACTTCCAGGGTGTACTGGTCGGGTTCATCTTGTGAGGCTGAGGCATCTGCGGCCAGATCGGGCAGTTTTAAATCCAGAACGGTGATGTGCGAAAACACCATGGAGAGCAGCAAAACAGGTACCAGCACAATCATGAGGTTCATGAACGACGTAATGTCGAGCTCGGCCTCCGGCTTGTGTCTGTGTTTGTGTCTCATGTGTAAACCTTTTTGTCAGTGTTCAGTGTTGTGGCTCAGCGGGCTACCGCCAAAGCCGTTACTGAGACGCGTCTTGCGTGCGGGTTTTGGTTAACACAGCCCGCGCACTGGCCATCAGGTTCAAACATTTCACGCCCGCCATTTCCAGGCTGTCTACAATTTCAGTGGTTTTGGTTTGCAGCATGGCGTGCAACAACAACAGCGGAATGGCGGCAATCAAACCGAAGGCTGTGGTGTTCATGGCCACCGAAATAGACTGCGAAAGCAGTGTGGCTTTTTCGGTTGGGTCTGCGTTGGCAACCGCGGTAAAGGCGGCAATCAAACCGATAATGGTACCCAACAGGCCCAAAAGTGTGGCGATGTTGGCCAGAGTGGCCAAATAGGGGGTGCGCTTTTCAAGGCGTGGCACTGCCTCCATCACGCCCTCTTCCATGGCCAGCTCGATGTCGTCACGGCGCTGGGATTCCGCCATGCGCGCAACACCGGCGGCAACCATGCGCGCCACTGGCGCATCGTCCTGGTTGCCCATGGCAACCACTTTTTTGTACTCGCCTTTAGAGAGCAGCGGCAAGATGCGATCAAAGGCGCGGCGGTTACTGATCTTGGCGTGGGTTAAAAACAACCAGCGCTCACAGGCGATGGCCAGGCCCACCACCAACACTAAGGAAATGGGGTACATGAAAGGCCCGCCTTCTTGAAAAAAGCGAACGATGGTGTTGATGAAATCCATAGGTGGTTCCTCGGTTGTGCAGATCAGTGTTCAACAATAGTTGGACTTTGGGTATTGGGTAAAAGTGTTTCGATGGCGTCGATCTCGCGCCGCAGTTCGTTGTGGTCTACGAGCTTGAATACATCGGAAAGTGCTGAATCCATATTGCCTTGCAGGGTTTCACTGCGCTCGGCGTTTTGCCAGGGGATGATATACAACACTTTGGGTTGCTCCTGGTTACCGGTAACGGTGGTACCCAGGCTCACTTCCTGAGCCAGCGCAAAACCGGGCGTCGCAAATGCTAAGGTGGCAGCAACAAAAGCTAACAAGTGGCGCATTATTCACCCTCCTCGGTGGCCGCGGGCTCGGCGGGCGTAGCATCCGCCGGGGCCGGCATGCGGCGTTCCAGATCCACAATCCAGGCGTTTACCAAACGGTCCGGCTCGGGCTGTAGCGCCTGATAGTTGCGGTAATGGCTAAGTGCATCTGCTAAGCGGCCCATATACAAATCGTAAAGTATGCCAAGGTTTTTATGGCTGTTGGCGTGATCCGGCCACACCGCTAGGGCCTGCCGGTAGGCGGTTTCCGCCGCGGCAAAATCGCCCTGCTCGCGCTTAATCAACGCCAAGGCATTGTAGGCGTAAATATTCTTGTCGTTCATGGCCACGGCGTTTTGAAACTGCGCCAGGGCTTCTTCTTTGCGGTTTAGCTCGTAATAAACCCGGCCCAGATTGTAGTAAACACCTGAGTAACCGCCAGATTGCTCGATGGCTTGCAGCAATAAGGGCTCGGCTTTACCCCAGGCTTTTGCCGCCATGGCGGCGTTGGCTTTGTCCAACAGCGCGCGCGTGGCCGGATCGTTTGGCTCGGGCTGGGCGGCATAAGGGTTGGGCACGGGTACGCGCGGGGCATCTGCGGCCGGGTCTAGGGGCTGGTTTAAATCGGGCTCTGGGTCTGCGCGCTCCGGCGCCTCGGGGCTGGTGGCGCAACCGGCCAGTAGCGCCAGCGCAAAGAGCGCGCCCGCGCAGGATTTAATGCAAGACATCGCTGTACTCCAAAACCGCTTCCTGCTTGCGATAGCGTGCCGGCAACAGGCGCGCCAATTCTGCAAAACTGTGTTTTACCCACTCGTCGTAGGTGCCACTCCAGGCGCGCTGGGCGTTGGCTTCAAAAATTTCAATGGCCTGCTCTTCAAAGGGGAAGGCCTGTTCTTCAAGCAGAATTTCATACTGCTCAAGTTCCAGTTCATCCAGCCCCCGCGGGCGCTGTGAATCCATTAAATCGCGGCTCAGCTGGGCGTAGATGGCGCCAATGCGATGGCTGGCCTGGGTGGTGTATTCGGCCACACCGTATTTGAGCAGTGCCTGGTACATATCGAGGGTGTCTTGTAGCGCTTTTTTCTTTTTCGCGAGCGATTGCTTCAGGGGCAGGTTCAACGCGATGCTTTCAAAGGATTTGTAAAAATCATCGGCGCGCACACTGGTGGCCATGGCCGCCAAAGTAATGGAGCGATCGGTGCGTTGATCGCCAGCCGTGCGATCGGTTTCAATGATTTTGCGCAGCCAGTAGTCACGGTTTTGAATATTGCCCTGGGCCAGGTACAACTCGCTTAATTTGTATTGCGCCTCCAGATTTTGGTTAAAGGGCTCCGGGTAGTTGTGCGCATACTCGCGGTAGAAATTGATGGCGTTTTCGGTATTGCCATCGCGCTCGTAGTATTCAGCGGCAATGTAGAGCGACTGTTGCTGCAGTGCCGGGTCTTGGCTGTTGCGCGCCTGCTTTAGCAGCTCCTCTGCTGCGGCCGACCAGTTTTCACTCTGCTCGTAAATCAACACCATTTTGGGCGTGATGCTGGCGGTGAGCGAATGGTTGGGGTAGCGGCTGCGGAAATCCACCAGCAGTTGCTCGGCTTCTTCCCAACGTTTTAATTCAATTAAATAGCTGGCGGCGTCGTACTGTGCGCTGATGGCAATGTCGCTGTCGGGCGCAAGCGACTGCACGCGAATTAACTGCTCCACCGCCAGCGCCATGCTACCGGCGGCAATGAGTTGCTCGGAACGTTTGTATACGCTTGCGGCAATGCGGGTTTTGATGTCTTCACGCATGGGGTCGCGCGCGGGCAAGAAAGTTAACACCTGGTTGTAGGCATACTCGGCCGATTCGTATTGCTCGGTATCGTAATAACTTTGCGCCAAAACCAACCACGCGGTTTTACGTAATTCTGCATCAGGCTCGGGCTGCCATTGGGTAACCTGCACAGCCGCGGCTATGGCATCTTGCGGTTTGCCCTGGGCCAACAGTTCATTGGCCGCTTGGGTGAGCACGGCGGCGGCACGTGTATCGGTTGGGAAACTTTGGGCAAAACGCAGGGAGCTTGCGATTTTCAGGTCTTGCCAGGCGATGCGATCTTGTTCGTTGAGTGTATCGCGCTCGCCAATTTTTGTTGCCGATAAAATCGCACTGTAGCCGGCCTCGGGGCCGCGGGTGGCATCTTTGTATTGGTAGGCCACTTTTTCAAAGGCGGCGAAGGCGGCTTCGAGTTTGTCGGCCTCAAACAGCGCCTCGCCCATCAAGAAGGCCATTTCTGGCGTTTTCGCGTCTTCGGGGAAGGTGCTGATAAATTCCGAGTACCAGAGTGCAGCCTGGGCATAGTGACCAGCGCGTTTGGCTTCCAGTTCCGGCAACGCTTTGGCGCGCTCGGCGGGCTTTAATTTTTCAATATCCGCCTGGGCTTGTTGGGCACTGGCATGCTCGTAACTTGCCAACTCATCCAGAAAGCTGTGCAGGTGTTTGCGAATGGGCTCGCGCTCGGTGTCGGATAAATCTGCCCAGTAGCTACTGGTGAAGCCGTAGTTGCGCACATAGTCTTCTTTGGCCGGCAAAATCAGCGACGGGAAATTGCCCTGCCCGTACACCTCTATCTGGCGCACAGAAAAATTCGGCGAGTGTTCGTCAAGGGGATTGTTTGCCACATAGTGGCCGTAGGTATCTGCGCTGTCGCGGTAGCGCTCTTTTTCCAGATACAACTGCCCAAGCGATTCATAGAGCATGTGGTGATAGTGGCGCTTGCCAATATCCACATAGGTTTGCTCGATGGTATCGGCACCGTCCAGGTAGGAAAAGGTAACGGCCATAATGCGCAGTGAATCGTTTAACAAATTCTGGTTGGAAGATGACAACTCCTGGGCCTTGCTACCGGCCGGCAAAAGCTTATCTAACACAGAGGTGAACGAATCGAGCGATTGCGGATACCAGCCACGTTTGAACATGGCCCAACCGTGCATGTAGGTGGCGTTCAGGTAGTAAGGCGTGGCAGGGCCTGCATCAATTACCGATTGGTAGTGATTGGCAGCGGCCACATAATCGCCGGCACTGAAGGCGGATTCAGCGCGCCGAAATTGCGCCTCTGCCACAAAATCGCCTTCCGGGTGATGCTCGGTCAGCTGGGTGAGCACTGTGTCGGACGCTTCGGTATTGCCCATCAGCGCATGGGCTTTGGCCAACTGGTAGATGGCCTCTTGGCGGGTAGCCGGATCATAGTGTTCATCCATGGGCACTGCCAAGAGCGCCTCATATTGGGTGATCACTTCACGGAAATACGGCGCCGGATCTTCGGTGCCTTCCAGCAATTTTTGTTCGGCGCGCAACATGCTGAGCTCGGCCAGTCGCTCGTAGATGTCGCGCTTAATGCGCTCGTCTTCCGCTACATCCAGGGCGCGCTGGTAGCGTTGCTGCACGGCCAATAACTCGGTATCAGCCACAAGAGGTTTAACCTCAGGCACCCGTGCAGGCTCAAGGGCGGCGAGTTTAGGGCTGTCATCCACCAGGGGATCATCGGCAAAAAAGCTACAACCCGAGAGCGCAATCAGGCTTGTGAAGGTGATGGCTAAGGCCAGTGGCCGCCGTGTTAATCGTTGCGCTGCCATTACTGCTTCAACCGTTCATCGTACAGGCGCGCCACACTTAACCGCGTGCGCGCAAGATAGTTTTTAATGCGAACTTGCTGGGCGTTTAACGCGGCCATCACCTGGTTCTGAAGCGCCCGCTCCTCTTTTAACAGCTGGCTGTCTATGGCCACAATTTCAGCGGCCAGGCGTTGATCGAGCGCCGACATCCGCTCCTGGTAAGGCAGGATTTCCGGCGCCTCGTCGATAGCTTTTTGCAGCGAAACGCCCGCGCGCCCCAGCTCATCAAGCGCGGTTTCAAGTTCGTTTAACGCGGATTTTTGCGCCCACAGATTACTGGAAAATTGCTCTTGGGCATTCCACAAGAGTACGCCTTGGTAAAATTCCAGTTGCTGGCGCTCCCAGTCGGCGGATTCACCGCTGGCCTCTAGTGCCTCAACCGATGCCTTGGCCGATGCCACCCAAGCCATTTGGTCGAGCATGTCTTCATCGGTAACGAGCGCTAAATAGTCGCGGTTTTTTTCCACTTGCATCAGCCAGCCGCGGATAGTGCGCGCCTGTTCACGCAGGCTTGCCTCTAACTGCATTTTGCCTGAGGCCTGCATGGCAGCCACTTTTTCAGCCCGCGCTCGGCCGCGCTGCACCAGCAGATCGGCGTAGACATCCTGCTTTTGTTGCCACTGGGCCAGATTGTTTTGCATGAACAACAAATCGCGCACCGCTTGCACGCGCGATTGAAAATCGTTTTGGGCAAAAATTTCAGATAAATAGGCAAGCTCGGGTTTTAGCGACACGGCAGGGTCCAGCGCAAACCAGCTTTGGTTGCCCTGGGCTGTGCCCTGGCGAATAACGTCTAGCAGGTAGCCGCCTTCAAGCTCTGCCCGCAGTGCCTGAATTTTTTCAAGCTCTTTGGCAAAGATGTGTTCCGCACCTTCGTAGGCATCCAGGGCTGCTACATCGGCGCCGATTTTTTCGTAGGCAAAGGGCACGGCCAATAGGGATTCAAGCACGCTGGTTTGTTGCAGCGAGCCTTCGTTCAGTTTTTGCCAGGGCGCCAGGGCCTGTTCGTATTTATCTTGCGCAGCCCACGCCCAACCCAGGCCCAAGAGTGCTCGGTCTGAATAGGGGCCGGTTAAGCGCACGGCGTTAAAGGCATCTACCGCCTTTTGGTATTCACCTTGCTGAATGTGAATGTAACCGATGGCTGTGTGGGCGCGATCACGCAATGCGCGTTGCACTTTTTGGTGCATGGGGTGTTCGCGCAAGGGCGTTTCGGTGGCGGCTTGCAAGTAGCCCAATGCCTGCACGGCTTCGCCCTGACGCCCGAGCGCCACGCCCAGATTGTAGTTTACAAGCTCGTGCCAGCGGCCCATGTCGGGCAGTTGGCTAAATAATATTTTGGCTTCTTTGTAGTCTTCGTTGCGTAGCAAAATTTGCAGGCGCATGGCCGCCAACTCGCGCGCCAGTCGGCTGTCGATTTCTGCGGAAATGTTGTTAAAACTTTCTCCGGCACCGGCCCAATCGCCCTGCTGGTATTGCAGCTTGCCCAGGTAAAACCAGGCGGTATCGCGCACATTGAGCGGTTTGTTTTCGGTGAGTAATTCACTGAAGGCCGCGCCTGCGCGCTCTTCCATACCGAAGGCCAGGCCAATGGCACCGGCAATAATTTGCGGGTTGTCTTTATGGCCCTGTATACCGCCACGGGCATCGGCCACCATCAACTCACTGAGGGCTGCAAAATAATTTTGTTGGTAGTACTCATACAAGGTAACGCCATAGCGCAAATCCGCCACGGAACTTGGCAGCGCGTCGTCGTCGGCAAAAGCCCAACTGGCACACCCGAAAATTGCCCAGCCACACAACAGCCGGGCAAAGGTTTTAACCCCACCAACCTTCACAATCAGTTATCCCATTCCTTGATATCAAAGTCGGGCTGCATGCGCGCCGTGGAGTCGTTAATGCGAACTTCCAATACTTTTGGATCGTCTTCTTTATCGATGGTGAGCCGCGCACCGCGCTTGTAGTCGCGCCCATCCGGGCCCTGGCCTACGAATACAGCACTCACTTCATGCTCGCCGGTTTTTAAGTTGCCCATGTACAAGCGCTGTACGCCACCGCGATACAGGGCATCGAGCTGTTGCTCTGTGTAGAGATGGCTGGCCACCAATTCGCCGTCAATCAGCAGCTTTACCGAATCCAGGCGGAAGAATTTGCCCACATCCATAGAGAGAAACACACTCACCTGGCTACTGGCCGGGTAGAGTAATTCCTCTTCAAGGATTAACAGGTCGCGGTTGAGTTCTAGCACCCGCTGCTTCAGGGCCTCTACATCACTGGCCTCTTGAGCCGGAGCCTGCATGGCGAAGGTCAAACAGCACAATGCGGTTGCCAGCCAACCCGTCCGATTAAGCATGGAATCTTTCCTTTCTAAATTATTGGCGCGTAAATCATTTTTTGCGTTTTCTGAGCTGGCTGCGGGCGGGATGGGCCTGCACAAATCGCAGAGACAAAAACAAACCACAGTTTAGGGGCAGTTGCGTGCCTTTACTTTGCCGCAGGCCACAAAAGGCCGATTCTACTCACCCAACCCGGTGAAAAGAAGCACGGGCAGCTATTTGCCGTCCGGCGGTTGCAAGCCACTGCTGAAATGCACCTTGCCCGCGGCATCTATCACAATGGCGTCATATTGAGGCAGCCGCTCGATAAGCGCGAGCCCCCGGGCCACGCCCAGCACAAATACGGTAGTAGAAAGCGGGTCGGTATCAAAGCCTTTGGGGCCCATAACCGTCACGCTCATCACACCCTCGCTGGATTCACCGGTGCGTGGGTTGATGATGTGGTGCACGCGCCGGCCCTGCTCGTCGATAAAGTAGCGCTCGTAATCACCCGAGGTGGAAAGGGCCACATCCGCCAGCGGCAGGCGCAGCGCCAGTGCATCCTCTTGGCGGGGGTTTTTTACGCCCACAATCCAGGGCCGGCCGCGCTTGTCGCCCAGCATGCGGCTGTCGCCGCCAGCACTGACACTGGCGTGGGCAATGCCGCGCGCGCGCAGCAGATCAATGGCGCGATCTACCGCGTAGCCCTTGGCGATACCACCCAGGTCTATGCGCAGGTCCGGGTGTTTGAACGCCACGGTACCGGCCTTTTGGTCCAGCGCAATGGATTGGTAATTCACCGCCGGCAACAGGCGCTTGCGCTCTTTTTCATCTGGCTGTATGCCTGCGCGGTAATCGTATTTGAACCCCACAGAGGCAAAGGTGATGTCAAAGGCACCGTCGCTCAATTGGCCGTAGTAGAGGGATTTGGCCAGCAGCTGCATCAGCTCTGGAGTAACCGCCACCGGCGCGCGGGCGGCTTCGGCATTGAGCTTGCTAAGCTCCGAACTTTCAATCCAGGGGCTTAACCACTGATCAATGCGGCGCATTTCGGCCAGCACTTCAAGCGCGGCAAGGCGGGCCTCGGCCGGTTGTTCATGCCAAAGGTAGACGGTGATTTCTGTGCCCATGATGGCCGCGCGCTCGTAGTGCCACTCGGCCTGTGTCAAACAGGGCAGGCACAATATCAACGCCAACCAGCGCACAGCTTTAGCCCGTACCCTCACGGCAGCTTGAGCTCCATTAGAAATTCATCGTTCTGACGCTCGAAGCCCAGCACCGAGAGCCCCGTGCCCCACTGGGCCCGATAGGAGTCAGAGAGCTTCAACCGGGTGGTGAGGTTGGCCTCCAGGCCCGCGCGGCCCAGGTTTAACGCGCCCGATTGGGCGCGCCACTGAATGGCCTGATCTTCGCTGATCACCGAGGCGCTGAAGGGGCCGCCGCCGGCACCCTCAAGCTGTAAATCCATGTTGCCAAATTGCAGCCAGCGGCCGTCCATTTCCACCGCCAATTGATTGATGCGCCCGGAACCCTGCACGGCCTCGATGCGGTTACCCACCAGCTGTAACTCATCAATGGCCAGCATCAGCTGGCCGGTGGCATCCACCGGGGCCACAAGGCTTAGGAAATTGGCGGGCAAATTCACCCGGATATCGTTAAATTCGGTGCCGCCTGTCAGGCCCTGGCACACGCGGCCGGTAATTTGTTGGGCGTTGAGAGACGACTGCAACTGCGCACAGGCGCGCATACCCAAGAGAGCTGAGGGCTTAAGTGACCAATCCAGCTCGCCCAGATCAAACACCAGCTGCCGCCCGCGATAAGGCGCCAATTGCAGGCGGGCAGATTCTGCCGAGCCCGCCCAGAAACTGCCGGTCACGCCTTGCAGCTGCAGGCCGCCGGCGGCGGCAGCATTGGCCATAAGGCTTGCCGGCGCCATTGAAATGATCCACGCCAGCAGCAGGCACAGGCCAGCCAAGCTCCAGCGCCAATAGCTCAGGGGGTGTTTGGGTTCACTACTCATGGGTTATGGGGCCTGCTCCAGACGGGCGGTTAACAGCACCCAGCCTTCTTTATCTGTGGGGTTAATGGTGAGTTCGTTTATGGTGGCGCCGGCCACGGCTTCCATTTCATACAACCAGCGCCACACCGATTGGGTGGGTGCCGCCTCCAGCCGCACAAACATTTCACCCTGCTGGCCCGGCTGAATGCCGCGAATAGACAAGCCGTGCTTGCGCAGGCTGTTGTCGATCAGCTCGGTCATGGTGGTTTTGCCGCGGCTTTGCTGCTGGCTGGCAGCGCCACGCGTTGCCTCAAGCTGGGCCGCCAGCTGGTCTACCTCGGCAAAGGTGGCCTGGGTGCGCGCCAGGGTTTTTACGGCGTCATCGCGCATGCCATTAATGGGGGCGACCACCGCCACCCAAACGAGCATGGCAGCCACGGCCAGGCCACCCACAGCCAGCATGGCCTGTTCGCGCAAGGGCCGCCCATAGAGAAGTTTTGCAAGGGTTTGTTCAATCATTTGCGCGTCACCTTCATGCGCGCCTGATGCACGCCGTTATTCACATTGACCGACAGCACCTCGGCACTGAACCCCTGGGCTTTGAACTGGCTGCTGAGCGATTCGATATCGGCCAGCGCACGCGCCTGAATGGTTAAACGCAACTCCTGGGCGCTGTTGGAAAACTGCAGGTTTTTTACCTCTACGCCCTCTTTGCCGGTGAGTACGGGCACCGCGCGCGCCAACACCTGCAGGGCGTTGCTGCCCTGGGCTGCGCCGCCTGCGCGGTTAACCTGGTTGCGCAATTGTTTGAGCGGGTCGCTGATGGCGCCGCTCGGAACGGCTGCGCGGTAGCGCTCGGTAATGGCGGTTTTGAGCGCGTCTGTGTGGCTGCTGGCGGTATACCATTCGGTGAGCGCCACACTTAAATGCACACACAAGCCCGCAGCCAGCACCAGTGCGGGCACTTTTATCATGCGCAGCCAACGGGTCAGCGGGATGCGCGGCGAGTATTGCTCAACGGCAAGGTTAGGCGCGCCGTAAGCCGCGGCAAGGGGTGCGCCAAGGGTTTGGCCGGGTGCAGCCAGCGCGGCCAGCGATGCGGGCAATGCACTTTTGAGTGTGGCGAGTTCTTGCGCGCCGGTGGCCAGCAGTTGCACGGCCTCGGGCTTGGGTTCGCGGGCGGCCAGGCTTGCCACGAAGGCCGGCAACAACGACGGTTGCACGGCGCCATAGCGGGTGGCCGACAGGCGGAAGTGGGCGCATTCTGGCTCAAGCATCAACGCCCACTGGCCGGCGGCGGGTTCTGGCAGCAAGGCGCTGGCGCTCACCAAGTGCGAAACCGGCAGTTCGCGTTCAAAAAACGGCGCCAGCCATAAATCCAGCAGATCTTTGCGGCAATAGGCCAGATCAACACTCTCTTCACCCAACGGGCCGTACACAAAGTGCAAATCAGACACATCGTCGATGATGTCTTCTTCCAGCTGAAACGGCGCCAGCTTTTTGTAGTAGCGGCGCTCGCTCAACTCAACGGGCAGCGTGCGGGTAACCACCTGATCGGCGGGCAGCACCATCACCACTTGCGCGGGCCAGTGGCTATTGGCTGCCATCAAGGCCGCCAGATCACCGGCCTGAAGCTCGCTCCACTGGCCATCCCGGTAATGGCGCCACTGGTATTGCACGGCCTCTGCAGCCACCAGCTGGGGCTCACCGGCCAGATCGCCTGCTACGCCATCTGCCAAATGCCCGGTCAGCGCCTCTGGCTGTTCATCCAGTGAGGGCGCCTCGGCAGGTGGCGGGCTTTCCGGCACGGTTTGCGGGTAGAGGTAGAGCCCCTCCAGCAAACCCGCCTGGCTTATGGGTGCCGCATCGATTGTTGCCGGCTCGGCCAGCGCATCTGTGGTCATGGATTTCGTCGCTTGTTGTCTGAATTATCGTCGCGCCGGCCATCGCGGCCTCGGCCCTGGTCGCGCTCGTTGTCATCGCGCGCATCGGCATCCTGTTGTGTGCCCAACACCTGTATGGCCGTTTGCTGGCCCGATGCAAAGCGGGCTAAAACCTTAATATCGCCGCCTTTGCGGTGCAACAGCATACGCCGGTTGATCACCTTTTCAGCCAGGCTAACTTCAATATTTAGCCAAAAGAACTCGGTGCTGACACTCAGGCCCGTAGTTTCCATGGCGGCACCGGTTACCAGCGCCTGAAAATCCGCCTGATTAATCAAGTCGTCAACAGTACTAAAGCCTGCATCGCCGCGCCAATCGCCAAAATCCGACAGATCCTGGGCATTGAGCGGCGTCATTTGATCGGCACCGTTGAGGCTTTGCACTATGCGCAGGTCTTGAATGGTGTTGATATTGAGCGGGGCATCCGCCTGGGGCAGCACCGTCACGTGGGGGCGAATGGCCTCAAAAATTTCCGGCGTAATGTGCTGCACCAGTTTTAATTCTTCTACCGATTCCATGGGCCCGTTAGGGGGTACCCAGGTTGCGCCGGTTTGCTGGTATTGCAGCGATTCGGCGCCGCCGTAGCCGGTGGGTTGATCGTCGGCATCCAGCCAATCCACCAGCGCCTCGGTAATCATCACCGCCAGGTTTAAATCAATCACCAGTGGCGGTGGCGCGTCTGGATCTTCAGCCTCTGCCCGCGCATCCTTTTGGCCCAGGCCGTTCTGGTTGCCGTCGAAGGTTTGTAAAAACCGGATGAAGCGGCGCTGGGGTTCAGTGAACCGGCTCGGGTCGTTGGGGTTGGCGTTATTTTGCAAGGCCGTGCCGAGGCTGTTGATGTTGAACACCGCCTGCGCATCGGTGAGCGAGGCCTGCACCATGCCGCCTTCTACCGGGTAGCTGGCGCCACCGGGGAAGGCCCAATCTTCATACAGGTGATCAAGCTGGCTGTTGTCGGCATCTTCTTTCAGCAAACGGGCGGCCATGTCGATCATGGAATCTGCGTAGATTTCCTGCTGGGCGCCATACAGGCGGTTTTCCGCACGGGCTTGCACCAAGGTCATTTGGCTTGCGTAATTCACAGCCAAAGTGGCCACCAGCGCCACAATCAACAGCGCCAGTATCAGCACAGCTCCGCGCTGGCGGACTCTCAATTTTCTATCCCCAAAAGCATGACGCGGCGCACTTCGCCCACGTTTTGTAATTCAATAACCACCTCAACGGCCAAGGGCAGTGCAGTACCTGTGTTGTTGGCATTGCGGCCCGTGGCCGGCGGCCAGGTATCCGCCCAGGCGTTGGCATTGTTGGCGGCACTGCCCGGTGCCAAAAACCGCACTGTGAGGTTATCTACCTGGGTCACCAGGCGGCGCGCCATGGAAATGTCTTCGTAGTAGACGGCATCGGCCGGCGGATTATCGCCAAACACTTCGTTATCAATGGGCCGGAAAAACCGCCAGATGGCGCCCTTGTGCCAGGCATAGGTCACGTGTTGTAAATCGCTGCGCGGGCGCACGCCGAAGTTCACCCAATTGCCGCGCACCAGTTGTAAAAACCGGTGATCCACATCCAGATCTGCCAGCAGGTTGTGGCGCTGTTGCTTGATATCCTGGGTTTCGAAAGCCTCACCATAGCCTAAGAAATCGTCGTCTCCGGTGGCAGTCGCACCGGCCAGGCTCTGGCTTACAGGCTCTGCCTCAAATTTGAAATCGCGGCCGGCACGCACGGTGCGCAAATCCTGTTCGAGCACCAAAAAAAACCGATCCAGTTCACTGAGCTGGTCGCTTAAGCTTTTACCGCGCTCCATGGCGGTGGTGGCAGAGCTTAACGATTGCACCGCAAGCGTTGCGATAATGGCCGCAATAAAAATGGCAATCAGCACTTCCACCAGGGTGAAGCCCTGCTGGCGCGGGCTTTGGCCCACGGGCGAAAACCCTGCCCTATTCACTGAACACCGCCATCACCGAGCTCAAGCTGTCATCGGGCTTCAGGCCCACAAACACTTCCACTTGCCGGGCGCCAATGTCCGGAAATTTGGTAGAGGTAGAGCGCCAATGCCAACGCACGCCCGCCATCTCCACCTCGCCGGTTTCCGATTCGCTCAAGGTGAAGTTGGGTTCGCGCATGCGCAAGCGGTACTCGGCAATTTTATTTTGCGCCACATACAGCGCCAGGGTTTTGTTGCGCAGTGAACCCTGGGCATCACTTTGCGATTGCATCTGCCCAAGCAGCGCAGGCAGCGCCAGGCCCACAATCATCAGCGCCACCAGTACTTCAACCAGGCTAAAGCCGCGCTCAGGGTTCATAGGTATCTGCCTGTACCAAGTCGCCTGTGACATCCACGGTAATTAATCCTATGGGTTGGTCGTTCAGGGCAAAGCGCATTTCAAAATTGGAAATTTCGCCACTGCCGCTGAACACCACCTGCGGGGTTTCGGCTTCTTTGGCCAGATCTACCGGTTGCTCATCAATTAGCAATTCAAATTGCAGATTTTCAGGCATCACATCTTCTACAAAGGGGGCATCGGCCACCACCCAGGCGCCGCCGCGCAGGCGATACCAACGCAGCTCTCTGTCGCCATTGATGGCCGCTTCAATTTGCAGGCCCACCATGTCGCTTTGCAGGGCCGCGCTTTCATCGGCATAGCGCAACAGGCGATAGCTTTGATCGATATACTGGCGCGCCTTGCGCTCTTCATTGCCGCCCAGATTCAAATCCACCATGCCGATGGCCAGGCCAACCAATAACAGCACCACCATCAATTCGATGAGGGTAAATCCGCGCTGATGCCGCACGCTGTGCTTACTCGAAATCGCTCATGGATTGCCAGTTGCCGATATCTGCATTCTGGCCTTCACCACCGGCAACGCCATCGGCACCCAAGGTGTAAATATCCACCGCGCCGTTTTCACCGGGGCTTAAATACAGGTAGGGGTTGCCCCATGGGTCTTTCGGCAGCGAATCCAGGTAGCCGTTGGCCGGGTAGCGCTTCGGGATAGGATCCAGCGAAGGCTTGCTCACCAGCGCATCCAGGCCCTGCTCGCTGCTGGGGTAATTGAAGTTATCAAGGCGGTAGGACTTAAGCGCCGTTTCAATGGCTTTGAAATCGGCAAACACTTTTTGTACCCGCGCGCCATCGGCGCGATCCAGCACGTTGGGCGCCACAATACTGATCAGCAGGCCCAAAATCACCAGCACCACCATAATTTCAATCAAGCTAAAACCGCGCTGGGCGGTTCTGGAATTTGTCATTGCTAAATCCTCGCGTTACACCATCGTGTTCATTTCAAAAATCGGAAGCAAAATGGCCATCACAATACCGGTGACCAAAACGCCCATAATTACCACCACCAAAGGCTCCATAATGCCCAGCGCCGAAGCCAGGCGCCATTCAAGCTCGCGGTCCATATTGCGGGCGGCGTGTTCTAGTTGCTTATCCAAATCACCGGAAGATTCGCCACTGGCGGTCATCTGCACGAGCAGTGGTGGGAACAATTTGGTTTTTTCCATGGCCCGTGAAAGTGACGAGCCCTCTTGTACGTCTATGGCGAGTTTTTCGCTGGCGCGCGCCATCACGGCGTTGGTCATTACCTGGGTGGAAATTTTTATGGCATCCAACAAGGGTACGCCGCTGCCGGTGAGCAGGCTTAAAGTTGAGGCAAAACGGGCCGAGTTAATTTGCGCGCTGATTTCACCAAAAATGGGCATGTTTAAAATCATGTTGTGCCAGGCAAGTTGGCGCGAGGGTTTCTGCAGCCATTTTTGCACGCCCATTATTGCAAGCAGCAAGCCCAGTAGCGTCCACATGCCCCAGTTACTTAAATAGTTGCTGACGTTAATCAACACCACGGTGAGGGTGGGCAGCTCGCGGGCACTGTGGGCAAACACCTGGGTTAACTCGGGCACCACAAAGGTCATCAACATGGCGATCACGCCCACGCTTACCACCAGCAACACCACCGGGTAAATCATGGCCATTTTCACCCGCTGGCGGGTTTCAAAGGTAGATTCCGTGTAGGCGGCCAGGCGATCGAGCACCGGGCCCAAATAGCCCGCGCTTTCACCGGCGCGCACCAAGGCGCGGTACATGCTGTCGAAGGCGTAGGGCGCCTCGGCCAGGGCCTGGGCAAAGCTGTGGCCTTCAAGCACCCGCGAACGCACCTGCAAAATCATTTCTTTTAACGGCTGTTTGCGCTGCTGGTTGGCGGTGCTTTGCAAGGCCTCCACCAGCGGCATGCCGGAATTCAACAGCGAACTTAGCTGGCGGGTGATCACCGTTAAATCCGCATCTTTAATACGGCGGTGAAACTTTGGCATGCTAAAGCTGAAACCTGTGCCGGCAGCTCGGCTTTCGCCGGCTGTGCGGCCTGCGGGTTTCACGTTGATGGGTTTTAAATTGCGCGCGCGCAAATCTGCACGCACGGCGCGCTCAGAGTCGCCCTCAATCACCCCTTTTTGCTGGCGCCCTTGGGCATCTATGGCTTGGTAGGAAAAGGCAGGCATAGTATTGGCCTAGCTCAAGGTGGTTACGCGCAGAACTTCTTCTACGCTGGTGTCGCCTTCAATGATGCGCGCTTTGCCGGCATCCAAAATTGACGGGCTAAAGCGGCGCGCGTAGGCCAACATGGTTTGCTCGCCGGCGCCTTCGTGAATCAGCTGGCGCATTTGCTCATCGATGACGATGTGTTCGTAAATACCCAACCGCCCGCGATAGCCTGTGTGGCCACATTGTTCGCAACCATTGGCGGAAAAAATTTCAACCTCTGGCGCAAATCCCAGTTGCTCGCATTCGGCGGGCGTGGGCTTGTGCGGCTTTTTGCAACCGCACAGGCGGCGCACCAAGCGCTGGGCCATGATCAGATCAAGGCTCGACGACAACAAGAAAGCCTCTACACCCATATCCAGCAAACGGGTTACCGCGCCGATGGCGGTGTTGGTGTGCAAGGTGGATAACACCATGTGGCCGGTGAGCGAAGATTGCACGGCAATGCTTGCGGTTTCGCCGTCGCGGATTTCACCGATCATCACCACATCCGGATCCTGACGCAATATAGCGCGCAGGCCCCGCACGAAGGTCATATTGGCCTTGGTGTTTACCTGGGTTTGCGCAATGCCCGGCAACAAATATTCCACCGGGTCTTCAATGGTCATGATGTTGCGCGAGCGGTCGTTAATTTCGGTGAGGCCCGCATAAAGGCTTGTGGTTTTACCGGAGCCTGTGGGGCCGGTTACCAAAATAATGCCGTGGGGTTTGCGCAGTGCGTTGGCGAAGGCCTGATGGGTTTTCGCGGGCATTTGCAGCTGGTGGAGTTTCAGCGCACCGGCGGCCTGATCGAGAATACGCAACACCGCGCGCTCGCCGTAGGCCGAGGGCAAGGTGCTCACGCGGATATCAATGGTGTGACCTGCCAGGGTAACCGACATACGGCCATCCTGGGGCAAACGTTTTTCGGCAATATCAAGCCGGGCCATTACCTTTATGCGCGAATTAATGAGCGGCGCCAGTTGCGCTTTGGCCTGCAGCACTTCGTTCAACACGCCATCTACCCGAAAGCGCACGGCCACGCGATCTTCACAGGGCTCCAAGTGAATATCCGAAGCTTTGGCTTTTACCGCTTGCGCCAAAATGGCGTTAATCAGGCGGATCACCGGGGCATCGTTATTGCCCGCCAACAGATCGCCTTCCTCGGGAATGTCGTCCACCAGTTGCGACAAATCCATATCGGCTACTGCCTGTTGGGCGGCATCGGAGTCGTCGTGGTAGACATCTTTCAGGCGCTGCTTGAAATCCGCCTCGGGAATTTCCACCAGCGCCAAGGCTTCACCGTGGTAGTGACGCTGCAGCTCGGCAATTACCTGGTAGTTGATGCCGGGCTTGTGCAACAGTTCACCGCCGGCTTTTAACACGCCGTGGGTTTGTGCAAAGCTAAAGGGCAATAACGCGCTCATAGTGGCTACTGATCCTGCTTGGCTTCACGCTGTTGGTCGGCGCCGGGCATAATGAATAAACCCTGCTCGCGGTTTTCCCAAGTTGGCATTTTATTTTGCTTGGTGTCTTGGAAAAACAAATCGCTATCGCTGCCGGATTTCTGCTGCAGATCGTAGATGTATTTGTATTTTTCGGCCGTGGCACCGCGCAGGCTGTCGTCGTCGCGAATGATGGTGGCGCGAATAAAGACCATCAAATTGCTCTTAACCACCTTGGTGGAGTTAGAGCGGAACAAGCGGCCCAAGAGCGGTACATCGCCCAAGAGCGGCACTTTTTGTTCACCGGTTTGCAGATCGTCTTTCATCAAACCGCCCAGCACCACAATTTCGCCATCGGCTGCGAGTATGCGGGTTTCGATGGTGCGCTTGTTGGTGATCAAATCAGAGGCAGAAACCGAGGTATTGCCGGCAATGCTCGACACCTCTTGTTTTATTTCCATTACCACCGAATTGCCTTCGTTAATGTGTGGCGTTACCTCCAGCATAATGCCCACGTTTTCACGCTGAATAGTCTGGAAGGGGTTGGTGCCGCCAGTGCCGCCACCGGAGCCGGGGTTTGAAAAGGAGCCGGTAACGAAGGGCACGTTTTGGCCCACGTTAATAGTGGCTGTGTGGTTGTCTGAGGTGAGCAAGCTCGGCGTTGAAAGAATGTTGGCATCGGTTTGTTTTTGCAGCGCATTAATCAGCACCAGAAAATCGGTACTCCCGCCGGTGCTCAACTGGCCGAGTGTTTGACCTTCCACCAGGCCCGCAAGCCCTGCCAGTGTGCCAATTACCGAACCTTCATCGGGATCCGGGTCTATGGCACCGCCGCCGCTTAACGCGCCGTTTTGCAAAGACGATGTGCCAAAGGTGCCATTGTTAGTGCCGAACAACCACTGAATGCCCAGCTCTTTGGAGTTGTCGTCCAGCATTTCTACAATCACCGCTTCCACCAGCACCTGGGCGCGGCGGATATCCAGCCGTGCAATCACGGCCTTGAGCGATTCCAGCGTGGCCGGGTCTGCGGTGATCAGCAGCGAGTTGGTGTCTTCATCGGCTTCAACGCTGGTTTCGGTTTGCGAACCGCCCTCGCCTTTGTCCATTTTGGAGATGTTTTTTACAACGTTGGTGAGCACCGTGGCCACTTGCTTGGCCTCGGCGTACTCCAGGTAAATCACCTGCACGTTGCCGCTTTGTTGCTGGGGCATATCCAGCCGTTTGATGAGCTGCTTCACGCGCGAGCGGCTCAGGTCATCGCCGGAAATCAAAATGCCGTTGGAGCGTTTGTCGGCCACCAGCATGGGCGCGTTGTCGTTACCGGCCTTGCCCTGCTCCTGGCGCTGCAATTGGGTAAGAATGCGCACCAGATCTTCGGCGCCTGCGTGTTTCAGGTGTATGAGCTCGGTGGTGAACACCGCCGCGCGGTCGATGCGGTCTATGACATCCTGCAGGCGGGCGATGTTGGCTTCGGTATCGGTAATGATGATGGCATTGGAGGGATCATAGGCGGCCATGTGGGCGTGCTGGGGCACCATGGGCCGCAACACCGGCAGCGCCTTGGAGGCAGCCACATTGTTGAGCTGAATCACCTGGGTGATCATGCCGTCGTTGCCACGCTTGGCGGCGTCTTTCACTTCCAGCGGCAGCGAGCGCGCTTCTTTCGAGCTCACAATGCGGGTGACGTTGCCCGATTCAATGGCGGCGTAACCGTGCACATCGAGCACCGCCAAAAATAAATTGTAGAGCTCATCGGCATCCATCTGCTTGGATGAAATCACCTTGATGCGCCCTTTTACCGACGGGTCAACAATAAAGGTTTTGCCGGTGGTATCGGCCACATACTTCACCACCTCCTGGATGTCGGCGTCTTTGAAGTTAACCGTGTAGGTTTGGCCAAGGCTGCTGGCAGGCAGGGCCAAGAGGCTCACCGCCAAGAGGGCGCTGGCCAGAAAATGGGAGGGCTTGTGCACGACTTTTTTCACAATGATCTTCTTATTACCGTTGTTTTCGTGGGCGCCATAGCGCGACGCATCATTCCAATGAAATTCTTAGCTGTGTTTCTTCGCCGCCCCGCAAAATGGTGAGCTGGGCGCTGCGCGAATCGCGCAGGGATTTGGCAACGTTTACCGCCGTGGCGGTATCTGTGAGGCTGGTGCCGTTTACCGCAGTGACAATATCGCCCGACTGCAGGCCCATGGCATCAAACACACCGCGATCACGCCCCGGGCGCACTTCAAAACCCAGAATTTCGGCGCCATCGCGCTTCAGGCTGATCTTCACCACATCGGCCAGCGATTGTGCCGAGAGATCTTTCATATCCACATAGCGCTCGGCTACATCGCGCGAGATCTTTGCGGTGGCGCGCATGGGCTTGGGCGGGCTTACCGGCTGCGGCTTGGCGCGCTCAGTTTCATCGTACAGCCACAACAATTCATAACGCCCATTGTTGGCAATCACAACGCGGTCTGAGAGCACTTTACTCAGCTTTACATTGGCACCACCGGGCAGGGCATCACCCACAGAATAGAGCGCTTGCTGGGAGCCGTTGGCAATAATGGCTTTATCTTGGCTGGAGTCGCCGGTGGCAATCACACCTTGCAGCTGCAGCTGCAGGCGGGTTTCTTGGGCTTCATCTTCAATAGAGGGCGCCTGGATTTCTTCCACTGGCTCATCGGCGGCCTTGCCAAAGGGGTTGAGGGAGGCAAAGGCTTCTATGTCTAGGGCTTGCGCCGGGGCTTCGGAACTTAATAACGGCAGGTTGACAGACTGGCCCTGGGCCACAAAGGTTGCCGGCTGCGCCACTAACAACCACACAAGTTTGGCAAGGCTGTAGGTGAACCAGAGTACCAACAAGGTTAAGCCCAGGCGCTGCCACCAGTGTGCAGGAATGGCGCGCAAGCGGGTTAGCAGTTGGCTAAGGCCCGGCGGCAATTTGGGCCAAGTTCCTGATAAGGCGTTAATGGGTCCGCTCCTTGATGGTGTTATTGGGTTTATCTAGCATCCAAGGCGGGCACATCATAACAGGAGTTGCGGTTGGCAGTTACCTCGTCTTGCGCCCGCGGCTGTGGGTTACTTTGTGGCCACAAACAACAGGGGCTAGCACGCTAGCCCCTGAATATGACAGATGGGTGACACAAGAATCAAACGGGATTGGTATATACGCCATTACAAATGGGTTGGAAGGCCGTTAGCGCATCCAGATTTGTACCCAGGCCGTTTTGCGGGAACTTGTCGGCATTGGCGAAGTTCGCCTGCTCGCCGTGCAATGCCATGTAGTTAAGCACCACCGTTTCCACCAGCAGGTTGACGTTGTTCGCCGCCACGCTAGAGGCGGTTTCTACATCGCCGCTTGGGCGCATCCAACCTATCTGGCGGTGGGTTTCCTGCTCATCCATGGTGGCACCCAGCAATTGCGGCCGCCCGCCCGGGTTGTACACCAGGAAGAACGCCGAGGCGGTTTGCTGGTTGTCGCCCGTCCATACGCCTTTGCCGGCGCCATCTTCAGAATTATCCAGCATGCCGTTGGAGAATACCGAGCCGTCTGAGCAGACGTAAATCATTACCGGCACACCCACTTTGGCGGCGTATTCCAGTACCGCACCAATGCAGCGCCCGGCCCGCAGGTCGCGGCGCTCGCCGGTGGCGCGATCACCTGTGTGGTAATCGTAGCCGCCCATGGTGATGGTGCCCGCGCCCGCATAGCCATTGATAACCATCTTGGCCACCGACGCGGTTTTGCGGAATTCGCCATCAGAGGCAAATTCCGCCGCGCTGAACACGCCATTAGGGCCAACCAGGTCTAAATCCAGCTCGGGGTTCAGGTCTGCGGGGTTACCGAAGGTGTTGGCCAGGTGCGCCGATTTTACATACTGGCAGCGCAGGGTTTCTTCTACAGCCGTTTGTTCATCAGCGGTTAAACCGGTATCGATGCGGGCGATTTTCTTATCGCTCACCCGGTACATGGTTTCCATCACCTTCACGATTTCATCTTTGCTGAGCAGCTCAGTCAGGCTTCCTACATCCACCAAGCCCGTCACATCGGAGGGGCGATCCACCTTGGTGGGGCGCACGGCCGGGTCGATCATGGCCGCTGGCGCCATGGAGTTGCCGCCGGAATCAGACGAGCGCGAGCCCACCAGTGCCACCAGGTTGCCAAAGGCCCCGGCTTTGTTAATGCCGTACATGGGGTTGTGGGGGTTGTTGCCTGTGTCATTTTCAGAACGCGCAGGAATCACGGCACCATTGGTGGCCGGGGCTGCGGTAATGGCCTTTTCCAAAATGCCGCGCAGCATGGCGGAATCTGTATGAAAGCGCAGGCCTAAGGACTCATCAATAAAATTTGCGGTGCTTGAAGAAGGCACCATGTCGCCGGGCAGGCCCTGCTTGCCGTAACCGGCGGTAGAGAGGAAATCCAGCTGGCCGCCGCGGCCGCCAATCAGCACATTGGAGCCCGCAAAGTTGGCGCCACCGGCCAAATCGAAACAGATGAAAGGGATTTTGCCCGAACCATTGAGGGGAATTTCACACTCATCAAGCTTGGTTAATAAATCTGGCGAAAGATCACCGTAGGCATTGGCGCTCAACAGCCCCAACGCCGTGCTGCCCACCACGGCGCCGGCACCCAGCTTGAACCCCTGGGCCAGCATATCGCGGCGCGATACGGGCTTGTGCATGTTAGGCGTAATAAGCGCCTCATCGGGTTGAAAATCTTTCTTGAATTTCTGGCTCATAATTATTCCTCCGGCCGACGCTATTGCAACAGCGTCACAGCACTGCCGGTGGCAGCGGCGCAGACGGCTTTTACGGTGTTTAGGGTGCGCTCGTTAGCCGATTTACAATTGGCAGTGCAAGGCGCAGTCATGTCGGTTATCAGGGCATCCAGCTCGGTTTTCACCTCGCCCAAAAGCGGCTGGTCGCCCAGTACATCGGTGCTGCCGCCGGGCACGGTATCAAAGCTGTGGGCCAGCAGCGCCTGGATGAGCGGGCCTGTCACCTGGTCGCGCTTGGCCTGGTTATCAAAAGCGGTGCTGATGCCCGCGTTGAAATCAAAGCCTGCAAAGTAGCTGGCGCGCTTGCTGGTGTCGTCTACCAGTTCATTACAGTACTGCACCGCCAGCTGGGTAATACCCATTTGGTGGGCGGCCAAAAAGCCCATTGGGTCTTCGGCAGTGGGCAGTTGCTGCTGTACCTGGGTAAAGAGCTGCGCCACGGCGCTGTTGGTGGATTCGATACCTGTAAGCGCAGACAAGCTTGCGTTGATCTCGGCAAAGTGGCGCAAACCGATGAGCGATTGGCCAGTGATGTCGTCAGGCGCGCCCGGCACCGCCGGATCTGCCTCTACGCGCACGAAGGTTTCATCGCCCAGGCGATCGAAGGTGAGGAAGAACTCATCGCTGGTGGGGCCCTTATCCAAAGGCACCACTGTGCCCAAGGGCGAAAGCTGCAAGCCGCCCGCTTGGTAGTTGGCGCTGGAGATGCTTACATCGAGCTTGGCATAGGCCTGGCCCACGCTCGCCTCCTGGCCGTTGACGCCAATGCGCATGCCCTGCAGGGCAATGGCCGAGGCAGGCTGGGCGCTGTCGTCCAGGCTGATGAAAAACGGCGCGTTAAACAGGTAGCTGTAGTTATCGAACTGCTGCACCTCAAACACCACGTAGGCATCGGCCATATCCACCAAATGCGAGACGCTAAACAGCAGGAAGAATTTCTCACCCACGCCGGCGTCGTAATTGGCCTGAATGTCGTCGGCACTCAGGGCGCGGTTATGAATGGCCAACAGGCGCACCGAGCCCAGCCAGGGGTTGGAGTTACCCACCTCTGCACCCAGCGCCAGGGCGAAGCTTTTATCCCAGTTCACCAGGGTGCCACCGGCCAGCGGGTCTGCATTGCTTACCCGGCTGCCGTTCACATAGATGCTGCGCCCGTTTACCGGATCGTAGTTCAGCACCACGTGTTGCAGGGTGGCCTGCAGCACTTCATCGGCATTGGGGGTTGAAAGCAGTGGCATGCCATCGGCATCGTTGCCCACCGAGTGGCGCAGGGCGAAATCGTAGTTGTACAGGGTTTGGCCCAGCGTGAAGTTGCGGCTGTCGTCGCCACCTGAGTAGGTGATGATGCGCGCAGGGCCATCCTGGGTCACGTTTTCAGGGATTACCCAGGCCTCAATGGAGAACTCGCCGGTGGCCGTTAACAGATCGTAGAGCTTTTCACTGCCGGTTGTGGTGGCCTGGGCCTTGCCGCCGTTGAACTTCACGCCCCAGGCGCCCAGCCATTCATAGGCGCCAGACAGGCGCAGATCCATGGCCGGTTGAATACCCGAGGTATCGAAGGCGGTGTTGCCGGCGCCGGTTTTGAATTGGTAGAGCGCAATCACGTTACTTTCCACGCGGCCACCAGATGAGGCCACAATGCCATCGGCCGCCAGGTTCATGGCCTTGGAGATCACCAGCGCCGGGTCTACCGCCACCGGGGTGATGCTGTCTGAAAAGGCGGTGATGGCTGCCTGCATTTCATTGGCGGCGGCCAAACAGTTGCCGCCCCAGCAGTTGTGGGATTCATCGCGCAGGCGCACCACCAAGCGGGAGTTGGCCGGGGTATCCAGGTTAATGCGCGAGCGGGCGGCATCGTAAGACACGGCGATATCGCCCTCGCCAAGGTAGGGCTGCTGCTGGTTGGCAGAGCCGCTGGAATGGCAGCTGCTGCAGTATTCGGTTAGCAGATCATGCACGGGCTCAAACCCGTCTGGTGCGGGCGGGAAGCTTTTGCTGTTGCCCACGTCTTTAATGGCAGGCGCCGTGAGAATAACCGTGTTAGACACAGAGCCCGAGGCCTGGGCCCAGCGGGTAATCAGCACGGTAAGCTCATCGGCACAGGCGCTGGCTTCCGTCTTCCAGCAGTTGTGGCCACCGCCCACTTTGGTTACCAGGCGCGAGGCCGCAGGGTTGGCCAAATCTACCAGGCCATTGGCGATGGAGTAGGCGGCGTTGACGTCGTCGCGGCGCACAAACTGGGGCGACTGGCCGTTTTCAACGTGGCAGGCGCCGCAGCGGTCGTCGGCTACCAGGTTGTCCCACACGTTGATTTTAAAGCTCTGCACGTCTTCGGTTTGGGGCGCAGGGCCCGTGTACACGAAGCCTGTGCTGCCGCCGGCGGCGTTTGGGTTGTTGTTTTCAGTGGTTTTCGCACCCGAGCCACCGCCACAGGCGGTGAGCGCCAGTAAGGCGACGGGCAGCAGGGCGCGACTGAGATTGGCTAGAGAATACATAAGTAGCGCCCCTTAATCGGTCAGGCAGTATTCAGCCGATTCGGCGAATACCTGTTTGAGCTTGTAGTTACTGGCCTTGAAGCTGGCCACCATATTGCTAACGGCGGTGCGATCATCGGCATCGCCCGGTTCGCGCAAGCACACGGTTTTAAACACTTTTTTCACCTGGCACTGGGCAAAGGCCTCTGAGTGGGCAAGCTCCATGCCCATGGTTTTGGCACCACTGCCAGAGCCCGGCAGGCTGTCATCCCAGCCCAACAGCTTGTTCTGGCCCTCGCGCCAGTAGTTTTCCCACTGGTCATCGGGGGTCACAAAACCGTAGGGGAAGGTGGTGGAGTTGATGTGGTACTTGGCCTGCACGCGGGTGCCTGTGTCTGGGTCTAGCTCGCCTGCACTGTTGTACACCAGCTGGCCGTTTTCACCGGTGAGGTCGTTATCGGCATCGTACTGGTAGTTGTAGTAGGCAAAGGCCTGGGCCATTGGGTCCATGCCGCTGTGGCAACCAATGCAGTTGTTATTAAACACGCGGCTGTCGCCACCGGGGCTGCGGCTCACATCCTGGCGGATGCGATCGGGGGTGCGGGTGATGTCGTGCACCTGCTCCAAGTCCATACACAGGTGGTTCATGAGCGTGAAGCGGAACATGGCGCGGTTGGTACCGGCTATGAAGAAGGCCTTGGCGGCGGCGCGGGTGGTCATCAGGCCCGCGGTGGCCTCGTCTTCAAGGCCTGTGACGGCGGTTTGGGTTTTGCGCTCAAGGCCCGTAATCAAATTGGCGCCACTGGCAAACAACTCACGGTAGTGGTTGTTGTTATTGTTGGCGTAGGCCGGCAGGTTCAGCGAATCGGCGCCCACGTAGATCACGTTGTCGTAGAGGGCGGTGCGGAAATCCGCATCGTCGCGCACCAGGCCAATCACCGTGGCCACATAGTCGTTGAAATCCCGGAACACATCGCCATCGCGGTTGGTGGCGGGGGTAAACATGTTTTTCAGGGTTACGGCGTAGAAGCTGTTCTTGCTCATGGCCGTGTAGGCTGCCGCCTGGGCATCGCCTGCCTGAATATCCTCGGCCATGCCAATCAGCTCGGCCTCGGTGGGTGGCACGCCGGCCAGCCTGTCGTGTATGCGCTTGGCCTCTTCACGGGGGCCTGCTTGAACCGCCATCGCAGCCGACAGGGCGACGGTCAAGAGCGCGGTGCTCATTTGGGGGAATTTCATGGGATACTTCCTGGCTCGCCTAGCTCACTGGGTTCATTCTATGCTGTATTTCTACACCGGCGCCTGCGGTTGATGGTGCGCAAACTACCGCTGGTCAGCGGTTGCCGCCAAGTTGTGACGGGGTTCTAATATTTGGTGTAGAACGCTTTGTAAATCTTGGGCAATTGAAACACTGTACCAAGTCGCACAGATAAATTTCCTGCAGGCTGCACAATTTGTGTACGACTTCACAACGCCGGCATAGAGATTGTTTTTAAGTCTGGGCCTGAAGCTGGCTACAATGGCCGTTTGCCCGCGCCAGTTTTAAGCGGCAATTTGGCCGCCCTAATTACAGCGGCCACCCCGGTTAACGCTGCCACATTAGTTACTGTAGAGAACGCACCCCGTTATGTTGTATCGCCCGCTCTCCCTTTTTCCGGCCTTGGCCGCCGTTGCCGCCCTTTTTGTTGGCGGTTGCAGCAGCAAGTCTGAAACCGGCACCCTGGACGACATAGAGCCAGATCCCGTGGTGCTGGATATCCCCATGGCCTACATCAACCGGCCCATTCCCATAGATGAAGCCGGCAACCGGGTAGCAGACGACATTCTCTTGCCGCAGACCTTTAACCCGGGCGCGGTACTCTATTTGAAAGACCGCGCCTCCAGCAGTGCCGCCGAAGTAGACATCACCTCCCAGGCCTGGGACGAAGGTGCCGCTTACGATGTAAAAGACATCAGCACCTCCTACGATGGTGAGCGCTTACTCTTTGCCATGCGCGCGCCAGACATTGAAGGCGCCGATGAGGAAGACCAGCCCAAGTGGAACATTTGGGAGTACGACATTCCCTCGGCCACCCTGCGCCGGGTTATTTCAGACGACATTCAAGCCGAAATCGGCCACGACCTGGCCCCGCGCTACCTGCCAGGTGTAGAGCGGCGCATTGTGTTTGCCTCTTCTCGGCAAACCCGCTCGCGCGCCATCTTGCTGGATGACGGCAAGCCGCAGTTTTCAGCCCTGAATGATGATCGCGACGAACACGCCTTTGTACTGCACGTCATGGACAACGACGGCACTAACATCGAGCAGCTCACCTTTAACCAATCGCACGATTTACAGCCTGCCCTCATGGCCGATGGCCGCGTGCTCTACAGCCGCTGGGACAGAATCCCCGGCAACGACCGCCTGAGCTTTTACTCGGTAGACCCATACGGCATGCGCCAATCGCTGGTGTACGGCTATCACAGCCAGAACACCGGCACCGATGACACAGAGGCCTTTTTCCTGCGCCCGGTACAACTCGCCGATGGCCGGGTGTTCGGCATCCAGCGCGCACGCCAAAGCGTCGAGTATGGCGGTAACCTGGTTGCGGTGGATGTGGAAAATTTCATAGCCGCCAACCAGCCTATCGACGGTGGCAGTGGTACACAGGCCCAAACGGCGCTCTACCCGCTGGCAGTGAGCACTAACGACACCCTGTCGATCAACGGCATATTCCACTCGGCGAGTCCGCTGTTTGATGGCACCGGCCGCTTTATCGTGAGCTGGAGCCGCTGCCGGGTAATCAACCCCGATAACAACCTGCCGGCGGCCTGTAATGAAGACACAGACCCGGCAGCCGAACTTGCCGACCCGCTCTTTGGGGTGTACATCTTCGACCCGGCAGCCGGCACCCAGCAGCCGATATTGCTGCCCCGTGAAGGCCGCATGCTCACCGAGCCCACGCTGCTGATCCCGCGCGAGCAAGACAACCTGATCCCGCCGCCCACGGCCGATATCGACTACGACGCCAACCTGGCCGACCAGGAGCTGGGCAGCCTGCACATTAAAAGCGTGTACGACTTTGATGGCACAGACGCCTTTGGCATAGAAACCCTGCGCAACCCCGCCAATTGGCCCGCCAACCGGGGCCAGGCCCGCTTTTTGCGGCTAGTGAAGGCGGTGTCTATCCCCGATCGCGACGTGCTGAACTTCCCGAACACCGCCTTCGGGCGCTCCGCCAACAACGGCATGCGGGAGATTCTAGGCTATGTGCCCATAGAGCCAGACGGCTCGGTGCTCGCCAAGGTGCCCGCCGATGTGGCCATAAGCTTCGATATAGTGGATGCCCAGGGCCGCCGGGTGAACGGCTTTGGCCGCCACAACAACTGGCTGCAACTGCGCCCGGGCGAGCAGCGCAGCTGTAATGGCTGCCACACCCGCCAGAGCGAGCTGCCCCACGGGCGGCCCGATGCAGAGCCCGAGGCTGCCAATACCGGCGCGCCCACCACAGGCCAACCCTTCGAGAATACCGACCCCGCGCTGTTTACCGACATGGGTGAAACCATGGCCGAAACCTTCGCCCGCATCAACGGTATGCGCACGCCCAGTGCAGACATCGCCTATACCGATGAGTGGACAGACCAGGCCCTGCTCGCGCCCGAGCCAGACATCACTCTAAGCTTTGCAGACCTGCTAACCGAGCAGCCAGCCGGTAGCGGTTGTGATGTGGGCAGCAACAACTGGTCTGCCCAGTGCCGCGTGACCATTCACTACCCGGATCACATTCAACCCCTGTGGGATTTGCCACGCGCCGATGATCCGGATACCCCAACCGAAGACTGGACCTGCGTAAGCTGCCACACAGAGCGCGATGCCATGGGTGCAGCCCAGGTGCCCGCAGGCCAGCTGGATTTACGCGCCCTGGCCTCACCGCAACAGCAAGATCACTTTATTGGCTATCGCGAACTGCTGTTTAACGACAACGAACAAGAGCTGGTAGACGGCGCCTTGGTGGATCGTCTGGTGCAGGCGGTAGACGACGATGGCAACCCCATCTACGAAACCGATGACGAAGGCAACCTGATTCTCGACGACGATGGCAATCCGATCCCCGTGCTGGTGACTGTGCAGGTTACCCCCACCATGCGCGTTAACGGTGCGCGCGCCAGCAGCGCCTTTTTCAACAAGTTTGAACAGGCCCCGGGCCCTGATGACACGGTGGATCACCGCGGTTATTTAACCGAGGCGGAGCTTAAGCTCATTTCAGAATGGCTGGATGTGGGCGCGCAGTACTATAACAATCCGTTTGCGGTGCCTGTAAACTAACCGGCCCATGCGGGGGCCCAAGGGCCCAATCAAATAACACAACAGCTGGCGAATGTGTGGATGTGCTTTAGCGTAACTCAATGGCGAGCGGGGGCCCTTTTGGCCCTACTGCTGTGCGCCCTGCCCCAGGCCCAGGCGCAAGAACCCCAGGCAGCCGGTGCCCAGCCCCAAGACGAGGCCGGTGGCTGGTTTGATTTTTTCGACGAGCCGGCGCCGATGCGGGTTACCGTAAATGATGCCTACCTGGAGCTGCGCACCGGCCCCGGCCGCGGCTACCCGGTGTATCACATTGTTGAGCAGGGCGAGCAGATTACCCTGCTGAAAAAGCGCACCGACTGGGTAAAGATTGAAGCCAAGCGCGGCCAACAGGGCTGGGTTTACCGCAAGTCATTAGCGCTGACGCTGGGGCCCGACCAGCAGCCGGTAACCCTGGTGGCCAGCGGGCGCGAACAGTACGAGCAGCGCACCTGGGATCTGGGCCTGGCGCTGGGCGATTTTGGTGGCGCAGATTCGCTCACCTTCTACACTGGCTACCGGTTTGCTCCCAACGTAACCGCAGGCGTGAGCCTGCAACAGGCCACCAGCCGCGTGGCCGATTCCAAAATCGGCTACCTGCGCATAGCGCACCAGCCCTGGCCACACTGGCGGCTATCGCCGTTTTTTGAATTGGGCGCGGGCATGATTCAATCGAAAAAGCGCTCGGCGCTGGATCAGCCGCTGGATGCCACAGACAACAGCCTGCTGATTGCCACGGGCCTCAACATTTATCTGGGCCGCCGTTTTAACGGCCGCATTGAATACAACAACCACAAAATTCTCACGAGCCGTGACGAAAACGAGGAAGTGAACGAATGGAAAATAGGTTTCAACGTCTTCTTTTAAGCAGCCTGCTGGTGCTCGGCTGCCAGGCGGCCAACGCCCAAGACGAAACCCAGCGCGTGCTCGATAAAATCGTAACGCCCGATATGGAGCGCCGCCACATTGAAGAAGATCAGCTAGACACTGAAGACTTCGAAATTGGCGCCTACTACGGTTACATGAGCATCGAAGATTTCGGCGGCAACTGGGGCTTTGGCGTGCGCGCGGCCTATCACATCAACGAAGATTTTTTCCTTGAGGCCAACTACGGCCAACACACCGCCGGCGAGAGCACCCTGGAAATTGGCGGCGGCCTGCCGGCACTCACCGACGAAGAGCGCGAACTGAGCTATTACGACATCAACCTGGGTTACAACATTTTCCCCGGAGAAGTGTTTATCAGCGACAGCCTCGCCTTTAACTCCACCTTTTATCTGGTGGGCGGTGCCGGCAACACCACCTTTGCCAACACAGAATTTTTTACCTACACCTTCGGTGCCGGTTACAAAATTTATTTAACCGACTATTTCGACCTGAGCCTGGATGTGCGCGATCACGTGTTCGAGCGTGAGCTGTTGGGCTTTAACAAAAAGTGGGTTAACAATTTGTCTACCAATGTAGGCGTGAATTTTTTCTTTTAATCGAGCGAGATTTTGCGAGGTGATGTATGAAAGTTTTTCTCTTATCGGTAGCGCTGGTATTCAGCAGCCTGAGCTTTGCCACCGAGCCGCTCTCGGGCCCGGCACCGGATTTCACCCTGAAAAGCCGCGATGGAAAAAATATTCGCCTGTCTGATTTGCGCGGCCAGGTGGTAATGCTGAACTTCTGGGCCTCCTGGTGCGGCCCCTGCCGCCAGGAAATGCCGCTGCTAGACGAACTTTCCAAGCGCTATTCGCGCGCGGGCTTCACCCTGTTGGGTGTTAACGTAGAGCAAGATACCGCCGCCGGTGAAAAGTACCTGCAAGACACGCCCGTAAACTTCACCATTTTGTGGGATCCAACCTCACAGGTGAGCAAGATGTACAACATAGACGCCATGCCAAGCACCGTGATGATTGATCGCGATGGCAACATGCGCTACCTGCACCGCGGCTACAAACCCGGCTACGAAAACGATTACAAAAAGCAGATCAAAGAGCTGATTCGCGAATGAGAACCGCTGTTTTATTGTTAATGGCGCCACTGTTTGTGGCCTGCTCAAACATAGAGCCCTGGGTAAAACCCTACGAGCGCCAGCGCCTGGCTGATCCGATTATGGCGATGGATCGCGACCCAGTGGCTACCCAATACCTAAACCACGTGTACGAGGCCCGTGAAGCGGCCCGTGGTGCAGAAGGCGGATCGGGAGGCGGCTGTGGCTGTAACTAACGCACGCGGGCCTGCCCATGGCGCGCAGGCTTCGCGCAGCCTATTAGCCAGGCGCCCGGCCTTGTTGGCGGGTGTTTTGGTTTTGGTGTTGCATTCGCTGCTTGGCAGCAACGCCCAAGCCGCCGTGTTACCGGAAGATCGCATAGACATCCTCTACCACGGCTACGATGGCGGCGGCGCCGAAATTGTCGGCCCCTCGGTACTGGTACGCAAACAGTTTGCCGATACCGTGTCTGTGTACGGCAACTACTATGTAGACATGGTAACCAGCGCCTCTATTGATGTGGAAACCACGGCCAGCGCCTATACCGAAGAGCGCACGCAAACCTCGGTGGGTATTGATTACCTCACCGGCAAAACCACCATGAGCCTGGGCGCCACCACCTCCAAAGAAAACGACTACGATGCCACCACCTACGGGTTTGGTATCAGCCAGGATTTTTTTGGCGATTTGAGCACCATTGGGTTATCTGTCTCTTTTGGTGACGACATAGTGCGCCGCAACGGCGATGAGGAGTTTGAAGACGAAGCCAAGCGCACCCGCTACGGCTTGAGTTTTTCGCAGGTAATCACCACAGACATGATTGCCGGGCTCAACATCGAAACAGTGATTGATGAGGGCTTTTTAAACAACCCCTACCGCAGTGTGCGCTATTGCACCCAGGGCGATGCCAGCAATTGCGCAAGCGCCGCCAACGAGAGCGAGCTGTACCCGCGCACCCGCAACAGCGACGCCATTGCACTGCGCGCCAAATACTTTTTGCCCTACCGTGCAGCCCTTAAGTTTGAAGCGCGCGGCTACCAGGATAGCTGGGGCATAGAGGCGCACAACTGGGAATTAAAGTACGTGCACCCCATTGGTGATCAATGGCTGGTGGAGGCGAAATACCGCCAATACAATCAAACAAAAGGCGCCGATTTCTATGCCGATTTGTTTAATTTCAAAGAGGCCACCAATTTCCGTGCGCGCGATAAAGAGCTGAGCCAGTACACCAATACCAATATTGGCCTGGGCGTGACCTATGATCTGCGCACAGGCTTCCTTTCGTGGTTTGACCGCACCACCTTGAATTTCTATTGGGATTACATGCAGCTCGATTACGATAACTTTCTGGATGCGCGCCAATCCGATAACCGCTTCACCGATACGCCCGTGGCACCCGGCCAGGAAGACCCTTACGCACTGGATGCACACGTACTGCGGGTGTTCGTTTCTTTCTGGTATTAGCTTTCTGGTATTAACTTCTGCCATGTGCCCGCACCCTGCGGGCACATGTCCATCCACCAGAGCTCCCGCCGGCACAAGGGGGTATCCTCTGGCAACAAAGGGTTGCTGAGCCAAATAAGTTGGCGTTCATGCAACTTGTAGCGGCTGATTAAATCGCCATATTCTGCCTGAAACATCGCATCGAACTCGCCACTTGCCAGCATCGCCTCAAGCCCCGCCTCTATGTGCTGGGCCAATACGGCATCTTCTTTTTGCACAAAAAAATACATGGCCGCCGGGTATTGCACCAGCACAAACGGATCGAGCATCAGGCCCAGTTCGCGCTTGTGTTCAAGCTCTGCGCCCACTTCTGTCACCGAGCGTAAAAACACATCAAAACGCCCGGCAGCGAGCATGCGAAACAAGGAGTTGTAGCCTGTGCCCGGCACCACGGTGAGGCCATGATGGGTGAGAATTTTGGTATCGCTCCAGGCATAGAGCTGGCCAATGCTGAATTGGCTGAGCTGCTTGAGATTGGTCACCCCGGCCAGAAGCCTGGGCTGGCTCTCGCGGATTAATCCGAGCCGGCTGCCCATCAGCCCTTTGTTCAGAGGGATGCGCACGGCGCGGTAATGTTGTTCGCGCTCGATGCTGGTTTGGCTCCATACCACATCAATGCCGTTGCGACGCAAGAGGTTGTGGAAGTTGCGCGCCTTGGGCTCTACCTTGGCACTGGGCACAAGTGCATAAGGCGCGCCACTCAATGCCAGGGCGCGCGTGAGCACATTTACTGTAAAGGTCGCGCGCCAGGATTCTTCGGCGGCTGGGTAAAAAACCTTGCGCGAGGGCAAGACCCTTGCAGTGGCCTCCGGCAAAGGTGATTGCGCGGTTTCAGCCACTGTGGCCGAGGCTGGCGCCCCGAGCAATAACAGCCAAGGCAGCGCCAAGTTGCGCAACAGCTTGCGACTTGCCTGGCCTTGGCCCATGGTTTACCCCGCTTATCAGTGAAGGCGCGCGAGGCCGGTATCAATGAGTTTCTTGTGTTCCGGCGACAGTTCGCGCATGGCGTGCAGTTGTGATGTCAATGATTGCACAAGCTCGGGCGCCTGCGCGAGCTCTAGGCACTCAAAGCGTAGCAGCCATTCCTTGGGAAAGTTTGCCAGCCGGGCCTGAAATTCCGCGATCCAGCTGTCGGTTACTGAACCCGCTGCGCGTTGATCACGCAGGCTCTGGTACAAAGCAAACACCTGCTGCTCTTCGGGCGTGTAGCTGGGGCGCTGGGTTTGGCTGGCCGATGGCTGCTGATACAGGCGGTAGCGGTCTTTATCGGCCGTGCCCCCGTACACGGATGTGATGTTTTCACCCACGGCCATGTCGTACTGGCCCCAGCTTGGGTCAAACAGCAGATCGCCATTTTCGCCGCTGGCTTTCATAGGGCCCGTTACCCGGCACTGGCTGAACGACATCAAAATGTTTTTGTGGTTGCGCCGCTCTACGTGGTCCAACACGCCTTCCACATGCACCCCCGACACAAAGTCCAGCACCACCCGCTCGCCCACACGAATGCCTGCGCTTTTGAGTTCGTCCATGGTGTAATCAGACAAACAGCGCGGTAGATCCTTGATGTTGCCCACCGGCGAGCCGAAACCTGCCGCGTGGTAATCGGTGCCGTGGCCATGCAGTTCGCGATTGCCCCAGGCCAGCTGCGTGGGGCCTTCGGTGCCGATGTAAATGAGGTTATCCATGGCGTCGGTCAGGCCTTTCACCCATTTGCCACTCACTTGCAGCCCGCTGTTATACACAGCCGTGCTCACGGTTTTACAATTGATGGCTTTGCGTAAAGAGCCAGCGCCACCCTGGCGGAAGGCCATGCCATCGGCAAAGGCTTCAAGCACCTGGGTTAAGTGCTTACAGCTTTTGGTTACAAACAGTTGGGGTTGTTCGCGGGTGATGTCGTAGGCGGTGTTGATGGCATCTACCGTGAGCGGCAGCTTGCGCACGCGCGCGTCATCCAGGCAATTCACACCCTCGCCCAGTGAAGACAGCAAACCCGCACCGTAAATTTTGTAATCATCAAGCTCGCCCACCAAGCCGTACTCTACCGTCCACCAATGCAAGCGCGATAGCAGGCTTGCCTCCGAGGGCGCTTCGGCGGCGTTGGCTTCAAGGGCTGCATTCAAGGCTGCTTCGGCCTTGCTGATGTCGGCCTCGGTTGAGCGGATATTTTCCTTCACGATACTCAGCTCGCGAATGGCCTCGTAGACGGCGTAGTCGCTGGCGGTAGATAGCGCCTTCATGCCGATTTCGCCAAAGCGCTGTAAAAACTCGGCGTAGTCTACATCCACAATAAAGGGCGCGTGGCCGGCAGATTCATGCACGATATCGGGCGCCGGGGTGTACAGCATGTGGTCTACCGCGCGCATGTCCAGCGCAATCACCAGGATTTTACGGGCCTGAAATTCCATAAAAATGGCGGGGGGAATAAAGCCATCCACCACTACCGCCTGCCAGCCGATTTTTTCAAGGCACTGGTTCATTTCATCAATGGAGGGGATGTGATCCAGGCTGATGCCTGTTTTGCGCAGGCCCTCCAAATACACGGGGTGTGCATGCTCGGCCAGGTGATCGGCCAGCGCCAGCAGCAGGAAGCGCCAGACGGCGTGATCGCGGGGCGTGTACATGTTGTAGTCTTGCACTTTCACAAATTGGCGCAAGTGCGACGGAAGGCTCGCGATAATTTCCTGCTGGGTCATAGCTACTCCTGACGGCTCAATCTCGCACACAGTATAGGGCCAAGGCCGCAGGGTTTTGTGCCTTTCCCTGCCCTGAAAAACCCCATGTGCGCAAATATCTGCCGCAATATATTCCCATAGCGCATGAAAACTTCTGTTCTAAGAAAGCGCGTCTTCACCTTCCAACTGCTTGAAAATGTCTTTAAACAAGGCGCCCGAGCGCGGCTTGCTGGCCTCGCTGAACGAAAGCGGCCGGCACAAGGCCATGGCCGTCACCCCAATGCGATAGGTGTAAAGGCCTGCGGAAAACCCCTGCGCCACCCGCCCAGATAGCCGCGTTAACAATGCATGGGACAGGGTTTCACTGGCGAGTTCCGTACCCAGCTCTATGGCACCCAGCGCGGCGATCTGCCGGTACACCTGCACGAGCAATTTGGCCGCCAGAAAGGGGCTGGCGGGCAGCCCATAGGCACCGGCAATGCGACCCACTAGGGTGAGATTACTGGCCAGCACTATGAATACATCAAGTGCCAGAAAGGGGCTTGCCGCCACGGTGATGGCGCTCCGGCGGGTGGCGCGCACTATGGCGCGGTGGGCCACCGGGTCTTGCTGGTGCTGTAGCTGCTTGTCTAAATCTGCCAGGCGCTCGGCGTCGTTGGCGTAGTCCCCAAGGCGCGCAGGCTGGCCTTCAAACACCGGCGCCAGTGCCGGCGCAACCCGGGTCACGCCTTTGGCGTAGTCGCCAAAGCCCGCACCGCCTGCGGCTATTACATCGGCCTTGAGGCGAAGCTTGGCCAGTTCATCCACCCGCCGGCTATTGCGACGGGCGCGCCAGAGCTTTTGCAATAACCAACCGCCGGGCAACCCCACCAATGTGGCGGCCACCACGCCCAGCAGCCAGTGCACAGACCAGGCGCCCCCCACCATCACCGCCGCTTGCAGCGCCACAAAAACCAGCACAAACACGCCCGCCGCCTTGGCAATGCCGGCGTAGGCAAGCGCGCCCGTAGGCGATATTGCAGGCTCCCATTCGGGTGCGGTTTCGGCCTCAACCACCGTGGGTTGCAGGCCCTTTTTTTCAGCCTCCGATAGCGGCGTGATCCAGGGGCTTTGGGTTTGCTCTTGGGTATGTGTTTTGTTGGTGCTCATGGGTTTAACTCCCGCAGCAGGTGCGAAATAAGCGCGCCCATATGAATATTGGGCCAGGCCGTTTGCAATGGGTCGCCCAGGGTTGGCGGGGTCAGCTGTGGTGTAGCCCAGCCGCTTAACTGGGCCCAGTCGGTATCTGTGGGCCAACCCCTGGGCAGTGGCGGATGTGCAAGCCACGCGGGCTCGCCGCCGCGCTCGGTGATGAGCGCCGCCTCGCCATTGCGATTGCCCACCCGCGTACAGCTGATGGCGGCCAACTCCATGTGATCCACGTGGGTAGATTCAAAGCGCGCCAGCTGCACAGATTCCGCAACCAGCGCGCGCATTAAATCCCCCATGTGGGCCCGCTGGGCCGGCAGCACGGCATCGAGTTTGGTGGCAATAAATGTGAGCTGTTCAACCTTGGGCGCGACCAGTTTATCGAGCCAGCCATTTTGCCCATAGGTAAACAGCTGCAACACCCGCGCAAGGGAGCGACGCAACTCATTCAGGCTTTGCCGGCCCTGGCCGAGGCTGCCCAGTAAATCCACCAGCACCAGCTGGTGATCCACCTGCAAAAACACCTGTTCTAAAAAAGGCCGCACAAAGCCCGCCACATAGTGCGCGTAGCGGCGCGACATTTCGCCCCACCAGGAATTTGGCGCGGCATCGTTTTGCGCCTTGCCGTAAGCGCCAAGCAAGGGCACAAAAGCCGGAATTTCAGCGGCATCGGCGCCGGGCAACAAAAAGCGGCCGGGGTTAACAATGTGCAAACCCGAGGCCTTGGCTTGCATTAGAAACTCGCGGTAGCTGTTAAACAAGGCATCAAATTGCAGGGGGTCGAAGGGGCTGGCCGGATCCAGATCCAACAACCTTTGGTACAAATCAGGCGCCAGGGCATTGCGCGGCTCGTTGTTGAAATTGATGTAGCTGTCTGCCACCCAGTCGCCATAGGACATTTTGGCCAGAGGCAAATCCATGAGCCACTCACCCGGGTAATCCCATATCTCCACTTCATGGCTTAGATAGCCGCGCCCGCGTACATCCTGCAGCCTGTGACGCGGTTTAAGGCGCACTTCCAGCAAGCAGCGCGATAGTCCTTCGGTAGATGCAGGCCAGTGGCCTGCGCGCAGCTTGCGCACTTGCTCGATAAAGGGGTAGTGATCGGCACCGCCTGGCGCTTTTAACCGGGCAGACAGCCAGCGCCCTTGCACCTCGGGCCACAGGCCGTGTGCCTGCTGCACCTGATGATTCAAAATCTGGTTGATTAATGAAGTGAGCAAAGTGGACTTGCCAGCGCCACTGAAACCGGTAAGCGCAATGCAGCTACGCTGGCCCAAGGCGCGGCGAACACCGCGATCTGTGCGCTGGGCGAGCTGCTTTAATTCAGCCTGTGAACGGCGTGCGCCCGCTGCCAGCCGTTGCTTCCAATGGTCTTGCGCCATAGTGTGAAATTCGCATCAATAAAAGTGCAGCTAGCCTAGCCTAGATGCGGGGTGACTCCAACCGCGCAACGGCGACAGCCACACTAACCGCGTCCAAAAGGAAACAGCAAATTGCGCTTGGGGGCTTCGGCCGGCTGCCAGCCGGCCAACCAGGATTCAAATTCCGCTTTCGGGCGCGGCGGTAAAAAGTAATAGCCTTGTTGCAGGCGGCAGTTAATGCCTTGCAAGTAGTCAACCTGCGCCTCATTTTCCACACCCTCTGCCACCACATCGAGCTCCAGGCTCACCGCCAGATTCATAATGCCCTCGGTCAGGCGCTGATCTTGCGGGGAGGTCAAAATACCACTGATAAACGATTTATCGAGCTTCACCACATCAAAGGGCAAGGTGCGTAAATAGTTCAACGACGAATAGCCCACACCGAAGTCATCCAGTGATATTTTAATGCCAAGCTCTTTGATTTCACCTACCACTTGTATGGCCAGGTCTGAATCGGAAATCAACACCGCCTCGGTGAGTTCTACTGCCAGATATTCCGCCGGCAATTGGGTTACATCCAGCGCATGTTTTAAGGCCTGTACAACTTTGTGGTCGCGAAAGTGCAGGCCAGATAAATTCACAGACACCACAAGGTTGCGCCCTTCATCCAGCCAGGCCTTTGCCTGGCGACAGGCCTCTTCAATAACGTGATAATCAATCAGGGGAATCAGGCCGGATTCCTCTGCATGGGGAATGAATAAATCCGGCGCCAAAAGGCCGTGCTTGGGGTGGCGCCAGCGCACCAAGACTTCACAGCCGTACACCTCGCGTTTACGTACATCCACCTGCGGCTGGTAGTAGAGCACCAGCTCACCCTGTTTGATGGCCGAGCGCAAATCATTTTGCACCATCAGCCGGTGCTTGGCAGTGGCCTCCATGTCGCTGTGAAATATTTTGTACTGGTTTTTGCCGGCTTCTTTGGCTGCATACATGGCGATGTCGGCCGCGCGCTTAAGGCTGGTTAAACTGTCGCCGTGCATGGGGAATATGGCTGCACCGATGCTCATCTTTACATCCAGCCGCTTGCCTTTAACCATCATGACTTCGCTTACAGAGCTCAAAAGTTTTTCCGCTACCCGGTGCGCGGAATCTGCCTCTTTAAAGCCTTCGGCGAGAATCAAAAACTCATCGCCACCCAAACGGCATACCAGGTCTTCATCACGCAGGGCGGCCAGCAGTCTGGATGAGGTAAGCTTTAACAGCTCGTCACCAAATTCGTGGCCCAGGGTGTCGTTAATGTTTTTGAAGTTATCAAGATCAATTAAAAACAGCCCAAAGGGCTCTTGGGTGCGCTTTGAATGTGCCACCACGCTGCCAAACCGCTCTGCAAGCAGGGCGCGGTTGGGTAGGCCTGTGAGCACATCGTGAAACGCTCGGTGGCGAAATTCATCGGCAAGCTTCTCTAATTCTGCGGTGCGCTGCTGTACGGTTTTCTCCAGCATCAAATCGCGCTGCTCAATTTGCTCCAGCATGCGATTAAAATCTTCAGCCAATGCGCCTATTTCATCGTTACCCAAATAGGGTGCGCGCAGTGAATAATCGCCTTCATCGGTTACCTTGTTAGATAAACCAATCAGTTCGCTGATGGGGCGGGTAATAAACGATTGCAGCCGAAAACTCAGCAGATAAATCAACGCAGAGATAAACAGGAAGATAAACACCGATGTCGTTAGGGTGACCGCGATTTGCGACTGTAAAGACTCGTTGTCTGCATGGGCTTTAAGCAGCCCTATTTGTTCATCATCTACCACAATGGGGTAGATGAAGAGCTCCAGGCTTTCATTGCCCACTATGCGCTCACTGAATTGCGGCTGCAGCACTTCTTCCAAATCAAAGCCATCGCCTGGGGTATCTACTGCAACCTGTACTATGTCTTCATCTACCGCCATGCCGCGCAGCAACTCCCGCGCCGAGGTTTCATCCTGAAACATCACACTGGCAGCAATATTGGTGGAGAGAATTCCAAGCTCTGTACTGATTTGGTGATTGCGCTTTTCCTCCAGCATGGAAATGGCGTGAATCACAAACACCAATGTAAGCAGCAACATGCCCAGCAAAGAGCCCACCATGATCATGGCCAGCAATTTTTGCTTGATATTCTTAAAACCGATGCGCATCACTCACGCACCTCCCTGGCCAAACCCAATAGCTTGGCGCTAATTTCAATGCCCCGGTCTTTGGCTTTGGCCCGGTAGATATCGAAGGCCAGCTTGTTGTTTTCTACCACCAGGTTTATGGCGGCCTCGGGGTGATCTATGCGCTCGTCGGCAACCAACAGCGTGCCCTCAGCCAGGCCCTGCAGGGCGGCATTGGAGTCTGTGATAAAAACTATGTCGCAGCCCTTGGCTGTAAATGGCTCATCGGTTGAAAACCTGAGTGAAATATTGCCGGCAGATTTTTTGGCTACCTTCTCCAGTTCTTCGCGCACTTCATCAGCGCTGCCCAATACGCAAATGGCTCTCACCTTTTGCTCACCCGGCCAATACACAAACTTGGTGAAGTAGTAAATGTAGGCCGCCTTTAACGAAGAGGTACGGCTTTGGGAATAGGCGTGGGCTGCGCTAAAGGCGCAGCCCAGCACCAAGCACGCCAACCATGTGGTCAGCCTTTGCCGCCCTCTTTGCCTTGCAGCGGATGCCTGGCTGCCGGCAATTGCCCTGCAGCTAGCAGGATTGACGTGCTTACGGGAATATTCGGGCATTAATTCAGCTGCCAGTCGAGTTTAATCAAATAGGCAGGCGCCAATTCAAACTCGGATACACTGAATATTTCCCGCTTGTATTCCGAGGTGTCTTTAGCAAACAGGTTGCGGGCACTGGCTGAAACGTTCAGCTGTTTTGATATTTTGTAAACCAGATTGATGTCCAGCAGTGTGTAGGGATCGGCAGCGGCTGTTTTAGCCGCGCCCGATTGTCGCAACCAGGCATTTGCCTCAAACCGGCTTGAGGCATTCCACATTAAACGCAGCGAGTGTTGTGACTCGGGTACTGCTACCACATCGGCAAGCAGCGGGCCTATCAGGCTTTGAGGTTGGTCAATTTCGGTATTGAGGTAGGTAGCACTGTATTGCAAAAACCACTGGTTATTTATCTGGTATTTAAGCGCCATTTCCGCGCCCCTTGAGGTTTGGCTGGCGTTGTTATTCAGGCCAATTTGCACCGCCACATAGGGCATGCCGTTTTCAAATTCTATGCTGTTTACCGAGTTTGCGTCGCCTGCCATGATGTTATCGTATTGGTGCAAAAAGGCCGTGAGGTCCACAGAAAAAGCCCCATCAGGAATGTACCTGTAGCCAAGCTCAAAGGCGTTAAGTTTTACGTCTTCAACCCCTTGGTCATCTGATGCCAGAATGATTAATGACGGCAGCGGGTTTATGCCGTCTGGCGGCAGGGAATCTATGGTGAGGTAGCTTTCGCTGTTTAAGATTCTGCTGGGCGTACTCACCGCTCGGCTGATACCCGCCCAGGTGCTGTGCGCTTCATTTATTCGCCAGAGGGTACGAAGGCTGGGTTGCACGGCCGCGTTGGTAAAGGAGTTGTCGTCATACCTGAGGCCTGCGTTGAGGTCCCAGTGGTCATTGATTTGCCAGGTATCCTGAATATAGGCACTTAAAATGGTGGTATTTTCACGGGCCTTAGCGAGCATGGAATCCATGCCCGCCTCGGGAGTTTTATAGTCGCTTTGGCTATAGCGCAGGGCCACACCCAACGTGGTTTGATGCCCGGCAATCAGGCTGCCCGCCCATTGGGCCTCGGCATCGGTATTTACGGTTTGCCAAATGTAGGCGTTGCCGTCGCGATCCATAGAGTCGTAACTTGCGCGCGCAGACCAAAGGCCGCGATCACTGGCCAAAGACCAGTTACCCACCAGAAAGTAGCCGCGCTTGGTTTCATCGGCATACACTGCGGTTATGTCGTTTTCATGCACCTGCTGTCGCGACCAGGGCGCATCGTTGGCGAGCTGGCTATAACCCATGTCAACCGACACAGTGTGCGGCCCACTCTCCTGCCGCCAGTTGACGTCCAGCCTTCGGCTTTGCCAGGGCTTATCGTTAAAGCGCCCATTTGATGCCATGGCATCAAAGCGCTCAATATGACCGCTGATGGTGAGATCTGAACTTTCGCCCAGCCGAGTGGATTTGGCCGCAAAAAAAGAACCCGCCAATTCACCGCTGCCGGCGCTGGCGCGCAACCGTGTGCCTTGGCTCGCATTGGGTTTGCGGGTAATGATGTTGATCATACCGTTCACGGCGTTGGCACCCCAAATGGTGCCACCCGGGCCGCGCACCACCTCAATGCGCTCGATGTTTTCCAGGCTCAGGTTAATTTCATCCCAATTCACGCCGCTAAAAAGCGAGGTGTAAATGGAGCGGCCATCAATCAGCACCAGCAAATAGCGGGAGAAACGCCCGCCCAGCCCCCGCGCGGAAACCGCCCATTCAGAACTTGAGATTTTGCCCACATGCACACCCGGCACCATGCGCAGGGCATCGGGCACGGTGGTCACACCGGAGCGCCGAATGTCTTCTTTGGAAACCACATAAATGGCGGCGGGAATATCGCGCAGGGTTTCGTCGCGCTTGGAGACGCTGGATACCGTGGTCTCCATTTGCATCAGCTCTTCCAGGGGCAGGTCGATCAGCTCGTCGGCCCCCATTTCGGTATCAGCCACGCAAGGCAAGCTGGCAGCAGCCACTGCCGCTGAACACACAACCACTCGAAACATAGAAAACTCCACAAACAACTACTTTAGGTATAGCTGTTCGGAGCGGAGTTCGCGTACTCAGGCAGACCTTAAGGACGGTGGGCGATTAAATGTAGGTTATAAAAAATACATTTAATCAAATGGAAAGTTATTAACCATCGAGCTGTAGGTGAGCGTCAGGTTGTCGGGTTGCAAGGGCGCTTTGAAAAAGCCGTGAAAATCCCCTTTGGCGTTAACCAGCGCCACATGGCCACTGTGATCCATGGTGTAGCTATCGCCCTGCACCACCTTAGTAAAGGCCACGTTAAGCTGGGTAGCGAAGCGCTTGATAGGTAGAAACTCCCCGGTGACACCGATGAAATCTTGGTGGAAGTAAGGCACATATTCGGCCAGCACGGCGGGCGTGTCGCGGGCGGGATCTACCGTTACCAGTATCACCTGGGTTTGTTCGCGCAGCTTTTCAGGCAGGCCGTCATACCACTGGGCGAGCGTTGCCATGGTGGTGGGGCAGATATCCGGGCAGTGGGTAAAACCAAAAAACACGAGCGACCACTTGCCTTCCAACCGCGAGCGCTCGAAGGGTTGATTGTGCTGATCTACCAGAGTGAAATCTTTAAACCGGCGCGGTTGTTCAAACTCTATGGCGCCATGCACCTGTAGCTCAATGGGGCTTAAATGGCGCGGGGTTAGGATTTTGTTTAAAAAGAGCAACATCACCACCACAATAAAAACCACAATTGCGGTAATGGTGAGGCGAATTCCGCGTTGCTGCTTTTGTGTTACCTTAAGATTCTCGTTACTACTCATGCTGCTACCAACCTCAACTCACCAACATTAACCCAGCGACAACGCAGGTGTAACCAGATAGTGATCAAGCAGCATCACCACAAACAGCGCCATTAAATACACAATTGAGTAGCGGAAGGTATCCATGCCCGCCGAGGGCCTGTCGGTTAATAACATAACCAGCGCCCAGTAGATGAACCCCGCACCCAACACAAGTGCACCCAGCAAATACAACCAGCCCATCATGCCCGTAAGGTAAGGCAACACCGTCACCAAGCACATGACGATGGTGTAGAGCAGAATATGAATCTTGGTGTAATGCTCGCCATGGGTGACCGGCAGCATGGGGATATCGGCGTTGGCGTATTCCTCTTTACGATGTACGGCCAGGGCCCAAAAATGCGGCGGTGTCCAGGCGAAAATAATCAGTACCAAAAGCAAACCGTGCGGGTCTATGGATCCGGTAACTGCCGTCCACCCCAGCAATGGTGGAGCCGCACCGGCCAGGCCACCTATCACAATATTTTGCGGCGTGGCGCGCTTTAAAAAAAGTGTGTACACCACGGCATAACCCAAAAGCGACGCCAGCGTTAGCCACGCCGTTACCGGATTAATAAACACCAGCAATATGGCCATACCCAAGAGCCCGGTTGCAGCTGCAAAAGCCAAGGCTTTTTGTGGGTCTACGCGGCCCTGTGCTACCGGGCGGTTAAATGTGCGCGCCATTTTCTGATCAATGTGGCGATCTACCAAATGATTTACCGTAGCGGCAGAGCCTGCACACAGTGCAATCCCTAAGTTACCCAGAATAAGTACATCCAACGGCACCATTCCCGGCACGGCCAGCAGCATGCCAATTACCGAGGTAAGGATCATCAACATCACCACGCGCGGCTTGCACAACTCGTAGTAGTCGCGCCATCCCAGCGTCGCCTTCGCCTCTATGGTGGATTGCATGTGGCTTACCTCTCTATTTATTTCAATTTATTGTTATGAATTTTTATTGCTTAGTTCGCTTAGTGGCTATTGCATGGCCGCTTTTTAGGGCGCTCAATGCTCGCGGGTGAATTTCAGCATACGCTTTACATCTTTTAACAAATCATTGCCCGTGTGCAGTTCGGTGTTGTAGGCCATCATGATGAACCCGTTTTGATCCATCATGTAGTAATGCCCGTTTGGCTGATTGGTGGTTGCAAGCAGGCTGGCCCAGGCAGCTTTATCGGTATTGATTACCTTTGCGCCCGGGTATTCGGCTGCCAGTAAATCAGTAAACGCGGGCTTTGCGATATCTGTTAATACCCAACGCTCAACGCGGGGGTATTTTTCATTGAGGCGCTTGTGCACTTGGCGGGTGAGGTAGAGCGATTGTTCACAGGCGCCGGTGCAATGGCCGAATGCAGGCACCAACAAACGCCATTTTTTTTGTTCGCTCGCGAAGTTAATTGCACCTTCGCTATTAGTGAGTGCAAGCTCTGTGATTTGCACTGGCGGTACCAATAATTCGCCTTTATTAATGGTACCCGCAGGCATGCCAAAGCCCGTTTGATACACCACATAGGCCACCACCATGGGCACCACAATGGTGGCCATGATCAGGATTTTCGACCACTGGCCACGGGCTTTGGGGGCAATATCTTGTGCGCTGAGGGTGTCTGTCATTGTGCTACTTCGCTGTTATTGTGTGCCCGCCTTTGGCGGGTGATTTTTTGCGTAAAACGGCCGCCAGGTTAGAGTTGGCGAACACCAACAATACCAATAGCGCGACGGCCATGCAAAGCCACTGGATAGCGTAACCAAAATGCTTGGCGGGCGACACGTTCACACCGGCCCACTGCACGGCCAACGCACCATAGGATTCAGGCGCGAGCTCAACCCACTGCGCAATAGGAACATCAAGCTGTGCAGATAAGCTCTCTATATTTAATTGGTTAAAGCGCATGGGGAAGTCTTCATCCAATGGCGCGTTATTTAATAGCGGATGGTTGGCGGGCTTTGCCACGCGGCCAACGTATTGTGCGCCGGGTGTGAGGCTGGGTACCGCCGGGCGTTGGCTGCGATCTGCTGAACCTGGCAACCAGCCACGGGTTACCAGTATCCAGCTTTGCTCCAGCTGAACCACTTGTGCAACGCGGTAACCCACCTTGCCCTGCAGCGTTTGGTTATCCAGCAACAACGGGCGGGTGTTGTCTGCAGTGGCTGTAAATGCGATTTGAGTGTAGGGCTTAAGGGCTTGCAGATCAGTTTTTGAAAACGCAGAGATATTTTTTGGCGCAGCCACCATGCGTGATTCTATATCACTTAAAAGCAGCTTTTTCTCCTGGCCACGGTCATATTGCCAAAGTGCGAGGCTCACCAAGATTGGAAGGAAAACCAGCCCGAAAACCAACACCCACAGGTTTGGCTGCCATTGAAACTTTGCAGCTAAAGGAGATGTGGTATTGGGGCTTGTTGGCATAGTTACCTCGATTGCCAGCTTTAGCACAACAGCGTAAGGTGAGCTCCGACTATTCGCTTAACGGAAATCAACTATGTGGTTAAAGGCACTGATTGTTGTACTTTTTTTAGCGGTGTTGGCGAGCCTTAGTAGCGCGCTGGTATTTTTACTTAAAGATATGGGCGCCAGTGAATCGCGCCGTACACTTTATGCCTTGGGCATACGCGTCACCCTTGCGGGCTTGTTAATTGGTTGCTTGGTATACGGTTTTTACAGCGGAATGTTAATGAGCACAGCACCTTGGGAGTTGCGGGGGCGTTAGCCCCCGACTCTCAGGCGTTTACCCCAGTACATACACGAAGATAAACAAGCCCACCCACACTACATCCACAAAGTGCCAGTACCAGCTTGCGGCTTCAAAGCCAAACTGGTCATCGGATTTAAAGTGGCCCTTCATTACAGAGCGCAACCACATCACCAGCAGCATGATAGTGCCAAGGGTTACGTGCGCGCCGTGAAAGCCTGTAAGCATAAAGAAGGTGGTGCCGTAGGCGCCGGACTCAAGGGTTAGCCCCATGTCGCGGTAGGCCACAATGTATTCTTCTGCCTGCAAGATTAAAAAGATAATACCTAAAGCTACGGTAATACCCAGCCACAGGTTAAACCCTTTGCGGTTGTCTTTTTTGATGGCGCTGTGTGCAAAGTGAACAGTCACCGACGAGGTTAACAGCACAATGGTGTTCCAGAGGGGCAGCCAGCTCCACACACTGTCTACGGTGCTGACACTCATATTTTGCTCAGGCCCCAACACCTTGGCCGCTTCACCATTTGCCGCCATGTCTGGCGTGGTCATCAACGGCCACTGGGCCTCAAAGCCTGGCCAAAGTACTTCGGGTGTCATGGCGCTGTGATCGCCTTCACCGGCAAGCCAGGGCAGCGAGAAGCTGCGGATGTAATAAAGCGCGCCGAAGAAGGCCGCGAAGAACATCACCTCACTGAAGATGAACCAACCCATGCCCCACACATAAGATCGCTTGAGCTGAGCGGAGTTCAGGCCGTTCATGTTTTCATCAATGACGGTACTAAACCAATTCCACAGCACTACCGCCATTACAAAACCGCCGGCCATAAACAACAGCGGCCCGTTTTCGCTGCCGTTGATCCAGTTGGCGGCGCCAAACACTGTGAGAAATAGTCCAAAGCTTGCAAATATGGGTAATTTGCTCTGCTCGGGAACGTAGTAAGTTCCTTCTGTTGCCATGTTGCTACCCCGCATTGTTATGGAGTTGTTAGGGTGTTTGCGCCCGGTCAATACTCGCCACCGAGGCCTTCATGGCATCGGTGATATCAAATAACGTATAAGACAAGGTAATGGTATTTACCTGTTTGGGCACATCCAAATCGACAATAAACTGCAAACCCAGCTCTGCACTTTCACCGGCCTTCAAGGGCTGGTTGTTAAAACAGAAGCATTCGGTTTTGTGAAAATATTGTGCTGCTTTAAAGGGCACTAAACTGGGCACTGCCTGCGCCACCATGTCACGGTTGGTGGGGTTTAGCGCTTTGTAAACCACATCAATGGGTTGGCCGGGATGCACCTTGATGCTTTTTATTCCCGGTTCAAACACCCAAGGCATCGCCTCGTTATTGGTGGCCACAAACTGCACGGTAATTTCACGGCTGGTATCAACGGTGATTTCACGGGCCTGATACTGCTGGCCCGTTTTGCCGTTCAGGCCTGTAATTTCGCAAAACACATCATAGAGCGGCGGCATAACAAAAATTGCAAAGGCAAACATTGCCACACCCAGCGCCACTAACTTGGCGCTGAGTAAGGCATTGGCTTTTGTTACGTCTTCGCCCATGGGTTATTTCACTTCCGGTGGCGTGCTGAAGGTGTGGTATGGCGCAGGTGACGGTACCGTCCACTCCAAGCCATGGGAGCCTTCCCATACGCGATCGGTTGCTTTCTTGCCCGCCACAATGGTGTGAATCACGTTGTACAGGAACATGATTTGCGCGGCACCGAACAGGAATGCACCTACCGATGAAATCATATTCCAATCTGCAAACATCATGTTGTAGTCGGGAATACGGCGCGGCATGCCTGCAAGGCCTGCAAAGTGCATGGGGAAGAAGGTGAGGTTCAAGCCAATGAACGCCATCCAGAAATGGGTTTTACCCATCAGCTCGTTGTACATATTGCCGCACCATTTCGGCAGCCAGTAATACACCGCTGCAGTAATGGAGAAGATGGCACCGGGCACCAACACATAGTGGAAATGCGCCACTACGAAGTAGGTATCGTGGTATTGGAAATCCGCCGGTGCTATCGCAAGCATCAAGCCGGAGAAGCCGCCGATGGTGAACAAAATCACGAAGGCCACGCTGAATAACATGGGGGTTTCAAAGGTCATGGAACCCTTGAACATGGTAGTCACCCAGTTAAACACCTTCACACCGGTTGGCACGGCAATCAGCATGGTGGCGTACATGAAAAAGAGTTCACCGGCGATGGGCATGCCCACGGTAAACATGTGGTGGGCCCACACAATAAAACTTAAAAATGCAATGGACGCGGTGGCGTACACCATAGAGGCGTAACCAAATAGCGGCTTGCGCGCAAAGGTGGGAATAATGGCACTGACCACACCAAAGGCGGGCAGAATCATGATGTACACCTCTGGGTGGCCGAAGAACCAGAACACGTGCTGGAACAATACCGGGTCACCACCACCGGCTGCCGAGAAGAAGCTGGTGCCGAAGTGAATGTCCATCAGCATCATGGTCACCACGCCTGCCAACACCGGCATAACCGCAATCAATAAATAGGCAGTGATCAACCAGGTCCACACGAACAGCGGCATCTTCATGAGTGTCATGCCCGGCGCGCGCATGTTCAAAATGGTGGCGATAATGTTGATTGCCCCCATGATGGAACTGGCGCCCATGATGTGCACGGCAAAAATGAAGAAGGTCACCGAGGGTGGCGCGTAGGTGGTTGAAAGCGGTGCGTAGAAGGTCCAACCGAAATTGGGCGCGCCGCCTTCCATGAACAGGGTTGAAGCCAGCATCGCAAAGGCGAAGGGCAGAATCCAGAAAGACCAGTTGTTCATGCGTGGCAGTGCCATGTCGGGCGCGCCGATCATCATGGGCACCATCCAGTTGGCCAGGCCTACGAACGCGGGCATCACCGCGCCGAACACCATCACCAGGCCGTGCATGGTCGTCATCTGGTTAAAAAATTCCGGCTCCACAATTTGCAAACCGGGCTCAAACAATTCGGCGCGAATCACCAGTGCGAACACGCCGCCTAATAAAAACATTGCAAAACTGAACCACAAATACATGCTGCCGATGTCTTTGTGGTTGGTGGTGTAGAGCCACCGGGTAATTCCTTTAGCAGGACCGTGTGCCATCTTGTAGCTCCCCCTATAAACCTTGCTGGAAATTCACGATGTCGATTGGCTGCACCTCTGAACCGGTGTTGTTGCCAAACGCATTACGCTGGAAGGTGATAACCGCCGCGGATTCAACGGGCGTTAACTGCTCACCAAAGGGAGGCATACCTTGACCACCGTTTAACACGCGATCGATGTGTGCCCCCATGTCGCCATTGGCGATGGGGCTGCCAGCAATTGCAGGGAAGGTGGGTGGAATTCCTTTACCGTCTGGCTGATGGCAGGCGGCACAGTGTTTCTGATAAACGGCCTCACCCTGGGCGTAGAGTTCATCAAAACTCAGGGTTTGCTTGGCGGCTTCGGCAATGGCGGCCGCGGCTTCACGCTTTTTGGCCATCCACTCATCGAATTCAGCCTGTGGGACTGCGCGCACCACGATGGGCATGAAACCGTGGTCTTTACCGCACAATTCCGCACACTGGCCACGGTAGATACCGGGCTCGTCTATGTATGTCCAGGATTCATTAATAAAGCCTGGAATGGCGTCTTTTTTAACGGCCAGATCCGGCACCCACCAGGCGTGAATAACGTCATTGGCGGTAATCAGGAAGCGTACTTTTTGCTTGGTTGGGATAACCAGTTCGTTATCTACTTCCAGCAAATAGTTGGGGCCTTTTGGCGCCAGGTTGTAAATTTCGTCTTTGGGTGTCGAAAGTGACGAGAAGAAACTCACATCCTGATTGAGGTATTCGTATTTCCACTTCCACTGGTAGCCCGTAATCACAACGTCCAGATCCGGCTCGCCGGTATCATAAACTTTGATCAGGGTTTTAGTGGCGGGAATGACCATAATCACCAAAATGATGATCGGTACAACCGTCCAGAGAATTTCGAGCGCGGTGCTCTCGTGGAAGTTGGCGGCTTTAGCGCCGTTGGCTTTGCGGTGCGCGATCATGGTGTAAATCATTACACCGAACACAACCACCCCAATGGCCACACACCACCAGAAGATATCCATATGTAACCCGTAGATTTCACGGCTTACATCGGTAACCCCCTGGGTCATGTTGACCCCCCAACGCTTGGTTTCGTCGGCCAATGCAATTTGGCTCAAAAACGGTAAACCAAGCAACCAAGCAAAACTGCTTTTTGCTTGTTTCAGCATGCCCATTGTCTCCGTGTAGCTAGTTATGCTTTTTATGACTACTTCAACGGATGAACCCGGCGGAAAGCGGTTTGCCCTCCATTGCCCCGGCCGGTTACAACGGTAAACTATGAATTGTTACGCCCGAATTACATCGGGTTCCTGCGTATCGTTGCCCTGCGGTTTTTACACCACAGAGCTACAGCAAAGCCGTCACACTGATACCAGCTAGTGCGATCTGCGCTCCAAAGTTAGCGGATACCAGGTGATTCATTCGTCAACCGAGGGGTACATCCAACAAACTGCGGCAAATCGTCGCATTAATATGCGCCTGTAAGAAGGCCATAAGCAGACAAAAAAATCAACAAATTTATTATGTTACGGGTAGTTTTTAATCAGCGGCCCAACATTGGAGACACCCGCACTTGCACACAAGCCAAAGCGCCAACAGCCGCACACTTTGGGCTCTGGCCTGCCCCTTAATTCTTACCAACATCACCCAACCACTGCTCGGCATGGTAGATACCGCCCTGCTTGGCCACCTGCCACATCAGGCGTACCTAGGGGGCGCCGCACTGGGCACCAGCCTGTTGGCGTTTTTGTTTTGGGGCTTCGGTTTTTTGCGTATGGGCACCACCGGTTTTGTGGCCCGCGCCCTTGGCGAAGGCTCGGTGGAATCTGCCAATGCCATCGGCATGCAGCATGGAATACTCGCGTTGGGGCTGGCGCTCGGCGTGCTGCTGGTTGGCCCCTGGCTGCTTTTGCCCGCCATCGAACTCATGGGCGCAAGCGATGAAGTTACCCTCATTGCACTGGATTATTCCCGCATTCGCATTTGGGCGGCACCGGCCACCTTACTTACCTACGTGTTAATCGGCTGGTTTATCGCAGCCCAGCGCATGCGCGCGCCCTTGTATGTGATGCTCGCCACCCAAATCACCAACATCGGGCTGGATGTGGTGTTCATCGTATGGCTGGATTGGCGCGCCAATGGCGCAGCCCTGGCTAGCACGATGGCTGAATACACGGGCTTGTTACTCGCGCTGTGGCTTATGCGCGACCAGTTGAAAAGCGCCACTTTCAAAGGCCTTAAAAAATTTCAAACGCCGTGGAATGCGCTTTTTAGCGCCAATCAGCACCTGATGCTGCGCACCTGGGGGCTATTGGGCGTGCTTGTGTTTTTCACCGCCCAAGGCGCGCAACTGGGTGATACGGTGTTGGCGGCAAATGCCATTTTGCTGCAACTGGTACACCTTGCATCCTACTGCCTGGACGGCCTGGCCCACGCCACCGAGAGCTTGATCGGCAATGCCAGTGGCCGCCGCGATAAACGGGCGCGTGCGGCGCTGTTGAAGCTCGCCATGGGCTGGTCTCTGCTGGTGGCGCTGCTGCTGTCAGGTATTTTTTGGGTGGCACAAGCGCCGCTGCTTGCGCTGATGAGTGACATTAGCGCAGTGCAGGCGGCCGCGCGCGAAGCTTACGGCTGGGCGCTATTGCTGCCGCTGGTTTCGGTGGCGGCCTATGTGTGGGATGGCTATTGCATTGGCGTGGGGGCCACCCGGCGTATGCGCGATACGCTCATAGGGTCTGCTTTAGTGGTATTTATACCCTGCTGGTGGCTTGGCCAAGGCCTCGGCAATCACGGGCTTTGGCTTGCCTTTTGCGCGTTTAACCTTGCCCGGGGCCTGAGTTTAACAGTGGTAAACCAGGTTTCTCAGCGCTATGACGATTCCAAAATTTAGACCAACTTAATCTTACCCCGCCATAGGCCTCTGCTATGTTTAGTGGATGCAAACTTGGTGACTGCACAGGCTTGTGCACCTAGCGCTGTGAGCCACTCCAAGGCCGGTCACTCGCTGCTATGTAGCCGTGGCCGCTCCAAAAATTGGAAAAAATTTACAAAACACTGCCCAAACCTGCTATTTGTGGCTAGTATTTAACGGTTTTAGTACGCTCGACCAATTAAGAGTTGTATTGGGTATTGCTGATGGGCGTGCTTGGCTGCACAACGTTGGATCGCAAGGGGTAAGGTTTAGGGTGTTTTTCCAAAGAACCAATATTAACGCTAACCCACAACATGAATTGGCACCAACAGCCGAAGAGCTGCGCCTGATTCGTGCCGCCATTGCTCAAGCCGTTGAAACCGAGGGCGCAGGCGGCCTGTTCCTGAAAGTTTTGCGCAAAAACTTTGATAAGCTCCACAGTGCCATTGCCCTTATGGGGCAAGACGGCCAGCCACTCGATACGCCCGATAACCTGCTGGCCTTTGTAGTGGCCTATATTCGCCATGTACCCGACTTTATGGACGCGGTAAATAAAATCGGCGAGCTGCACAATATCCAAACGGTGACTACGCCCTTCCTGCGCATTATCGGGGATTTCTTTTTAAGCCCGCCGGAACTTGTTGAAGGCCACACAGGCCTTGATGCCCTGCTGGATGAAGCTTACCTGGCACACCGCATTATTGAAGAGGTAAACGATCACCTGATTGCACGCTTCGGCATACCTTTGGCCCCCATGGATATGACCAGTGCAAACTTGGTGGTGCACAGTTTAATCGGCGAGCCCTTCGCCAACGACCTAGACCATGCGGTGCAATATTCCGTTGAAATGTTGATGATGCGGGGCAAGCCCCTTGATCAGCAGCTGGGTTCAGACGCGTTTAAAAAATATGTGGGCAAACACCAACAACAAGGCTGGGGGGAAGAACTGAAGCTTTTCCCCTGCCTTGCCAGTGATCTCAGTGTAGAGCTGCACTTCCCCCACCGGCGCGACGGCAAAAGCCTGCATTAAACCCACTGCTGCCCCATAGTTTAAGTCTCCATGAAAGGCAGACGTTGAAACTACTTATATCGCAGAGTTTCTAAGCGATGTCTGGGCATGAAATCTGGGGCGCAGTTTGTGACACGATGTAAATACCCTTCGGGGCCGGCCTGCGAGCAAAGCTCTTGGCGTATGACGGCACGCAAAGCTGCGCTTCGCAAACGTTTGTCATACCCATGTAGTCTCGACACCCGCCCTTCGGGGCCTGCCTGCAAGCACAGCGTGTAGGCGTTTAAGTGCCCGCAAAGCTTTGCTTTGCCGGCGGGCACTTAAACCCATGCGGGTGACGGTCACAAACTCCGCCCCAGATTCCATGCCTGTAGCTTTGTGGGACAGCATTGGCATTAAACCGCCAGATCCCCCGGTTTTTGCCCACGGTCAGCGGTGCTATTTTTCATCCAAGGGCGGAAATTGCAGCACTTGGGTGTCGGCCTTTTTCACGTCTTCCGGTTGATTTACCCGCGTGCCCAGCTCGCGTACTTGGGGCTTAAAACGCATTTCATCTTTAAAGCCACAAGCCACACACTCGCGGTAATCCACATCGTCTATGCGATACATCATAATGCGATCCATTTCGCTGCAGCTTGGGCAAACTGCACCGGCGATAAACCGCTTTTTAGTGTTTGCCATGATTAACCTCGAATACCCGAGTGGCGCAGCAGCGGCTCAACTGAGGGCGCTCTGCCGCGAAATTCGGTGAACAAGCTAAGCGCATCGCGCGCGCCACCCTGGGACAAAATCGCCTCAAAAAATTGCTGCCCGGTTTCGGCGTTAAATACGCCGTCTTCTTCAAAGCGCGAATAGGCATCGGCCGAGAGCACTTCGGCCCATTTGTAGCTGTAGTAGCCCGCCGCATAACCGCCGGCAAAAATGTGGCTAAAACTGTTTTGAAAGCGATTGAAGGCAGGCGCTGGTGCCACCGCCACCCGCTGGCGTACGCCATCCAAAATAGCCTGCACCTGGTCTGTGCGTTCAATGCTCGTTTGCATATGCAACTCAAAATCAAACAGCGCAAATTCCAACTGGCGCACCATAAAAAGCCCTGTGTGAAAGTGGCGGGCAGCCAGCATTTTTTCCAACAATTCGGCAGGCAATGGCGCACCGGTTTGGTAGTGGCCGGAAATCATGGGAATCACCTCTGGCTCCCAGCACCAGTTTTCCAAAAACTGGCTGGGCAATTCCACGGCGTCCCAGGGTACGCCGTTAATGCCACTCACTGCCGCAACGTCAACCTGGGTCAACATGTGGTGCAGGCCGTGGCCAAACTCGTGGAACAAGGTGGTTACTTCATCAAATGTAAGCAGCGATGGCGTGTCTTCCAGGGGTTGGGAAAAGTTACAGGTGAGGTAGGCAACGGGTTTTTGCAATTCATTACCCGCCTTACGCCTGACACGGCAATCATCCATCCAGGCGCCGCCGCGTTTATCGGCGCGGGCATACAAATCCAGGTAGAAATAGGCGAGGGTTTCATTGCCTTTTTCAATGGCATACACCTGCACATCGTCATGCCATACGGCCACATCGCGCACGGGTTTGACGCTAATGCCGAACAGACGATGCACCACCGCAAACATCCCATCAATTACTTTTTGTGCAGGGAAATAGGGCCGCAGCTGCTGCTGTGAAATCTCGAAATCCCGCTGTTTTAATTTTTCGGATGCAAAGCTCACATCCCAGGGCTCGAGGGTTTCAAGACCCAACACATCGCGGGCAAAGGTCTGCAGATTGGCAAATTCGCGCTCGGCCACGGGCCTTGATTCACGTGCAAGCTCCTCTAAAAATGCCAGCACATTTGCCGGTGTATCGGCCATTTTTTTGGCAAGCGAAAGTGCGGCATAGTGCTCATAGCCCAACAGCGAGGCCAAGGCCTGGCGCTTTTGTAAAATCTCAACAATCAGTGGGCCATTGTCGCGCCCGGCCGGGCCAAATTCTGACGCACGGGTGCTGTAGGCGCGGTACACCTGCTCGCGCACTGCGCGGTTTTCGGCATAGGTCATGGCGGCGTGATAGGCCGGGAAATCCAGTGTGATTACCCAACCCTCAAGTTTTTTTTGCTTGGCCGCAACTTGAGCCTGGGCGATGGCGTGATCGGGCAGGCCTGCAAGGTCTGCCTGGTCGGTTATGTGCAGGTGCCAGCCCTGGGTTGCATCGAGCACATTGTTGGAAAATGTGTTGGAGAGCTCACTGAGCCGTGCTTTAAGCGCTTTGTATTCATTGCGCGCGCGCTCGGCCAGGCCAATGCCCGCCAGGGTAAAATCGCGCAGCGCGTGGTTTACCGATTGCTTGTGGGCCTGGCTTAGCGCCTCAAAATCCGGGCGCTGGGTGAGCGTTTGGTAGAGCGCAAACAGGCCTTCATGTTGGCCCATCTCGCTGCTGTAGGCCGTGAGCTTTTGCAGGCAGCGCTCATACACAGCGCGCAGGGCTTCGGAGTTTTGCACGCTGTTTAGGTGGCTAACCGGCGACCAGGCGCGCGATAACCTGTCATCTATGGCCTCAAGGCGACGCAGTAATTGTTCGCTGGTGAATGCCCCGGCGTTTGCCACAAGCTCGTCTATGGCGGCGCGGTTATCTGCCAAAATACTGTCTACCGCAGCCTCGGCATCGGCCGGCGAAAAGTCACCAAACGGCGGGAAATAAGGGTCGGCTAACAGGGCGTTCTGGGTCGCTTGCGGCATGAAATTTCCGAATGTGGGTTATCAGGGATTAAAATGGCATTTTACCTGAAAAAGGCTTTGATCGATGAACCCCGTACGCACCTTTAACGGCATTCACCCCACCTTGGGCGATCGCGTGTTTGTAGACCCAACCGCCGTAGTTTCAGGCGACGTTGTATTGGGTGAAGACAGCTCCGTGTGGCCCATGGCAGTAATCCGTGGCGATATGCACCGTATTCGCATCGGCGCGCGCACCAGTGTGCAAGACGCGGCAGTACTGCACATCACCCACGCCAGCGATTTCAATGAAGGCGGCTGGCCATTAACCATTGGCGACGATGTCACCATTGGTCACGGCGCAATTTTGCACGGCTGCACCCTGGGTAACCGCATTCTGGTGGGCATTGGCGCCACCATATTGGATGGCGCAGTCATCGAAGATGAAGTGGTGATTGGGGCAGGCACCTTGGTGCCACCGGGCAAACGGTTGGAGTCAGGCTTTATGTACATGGGCGCACCGGCCCGACAGGCCCGGCCGCTCACGGAAAAAGAGCGCAAGTTCTTTACCTACACCGCCGCTAACTACGCCAAACTTAAAGATCAACATCGCCTGGAATTGGCAGGCCACTAGTGCCGGCTCCCACGGCCGCACGGCTTGCTAGGCGAGGCTTGCGCGCACCTTGGCCAGTACTGGTTCAATGGCGGGCATTACGCCGCGCCATAACCTGAAAGATTCCGCCGCCTGGGCCACCAGCATGCCCAGGCCATCCACGGCTTGGGCTGCCCCTTCGCGCCTGGCCCAGGCTTGAAATACGGTGGGGCCTGCGCTGTAGGTCATGTCGTAACAACGGCAAGCTGTGCTTAGTTGATTGGCGGGCAACGGCGGCAGGCCACCACTTAGGCCCGCAGAGGTGCCATTGATAATCACATCCACACCCGCAAGGGAGAGATCATCAAAGCTTACAGCCTCAATGTTGCCCAAGCCGCCAAACAACGCCACCAGATTCTCAGCGCGCGCCAAGGTGCGGTTGGCCACCACCACCTTGGCAGGATTGGCCGCCAGCAACGGCTGCATCACACCGCGCACGGCACCGCCTGCACCCAGCACCAACACATTGGCACCGGCCAAGGGCCAGTTAAGCCGCTCGCTTAAGTCGTAAACCAGGCCGAAACCGTCGGTATTGTCGCCGAAAATCTCGCCATCTTCCGTTAATTTCAAGGTGTTTACGGCACCGGCAAACTGCGCGCGTGCACTCAGCGCCTGCGCCAGCTCAAAGGCCTCTAGCTTAAAAGGTGCGGTGATATTCATACCCTTACCGCCAGCTGCAAAAAAGACTTGGGCCGCGGCTTTAAACTCATCAATAGCCGGGCAGGCGCTGCCGTATTCGAGCTGCTGCCCGGTTTGGGCGGCAAACAGGGTATGAATAAAGGGCGACTTGGATTGCGCAATGGGATTACCCACAACCTGATAACGATCCACTGCGTTTGGGGTATTTATCATTGGGCCAACCAATCCCTGTGGGGCAAAAAGCGCTCGGTAAGCTCAGCCTCGGCACTGCCGGGCTCGGGCGAGTAGTCGTACACCCAGCGCACTAAAGGTGGCAGCGACATTAAAATAGACTCGGTACGGCCACCGGTTTGCAAGCCAAACAAGGTGCCACGGTCGAACACCAGGTTGAACTCTACATAGCGGCCGCGGCGGTAGAGCTGGAACTCGCGCTGGCGCTCGCCGAATACGCGGGAATCGCGGCGCTCCACAATGGGCCCGTAGGCTTCCATAAAGCTGTTGCCCACCGATTGCATAAAGGCGAAGCTTTGCTCGAAACCCAGTTCATTGAAATCATCAAAGAACAAGCCGCCTACACCGCGCGCTTCATTGCGGTGCTTTAGGTAAAAGTAGTCATCACACCACTTTTTAAAACGTGGGTAGAGGTCTTCACCGAAGGGCAGGCAAGCCGCCTGGGCCGTTTGGTGCCAGTGAATGCAATCTTCCTCGTTGCCATAGTAGGGCGTGAGGTCGTAGCCGCCGCCAAACCACCAAACCGGCTCTGCACCTGGGGCTTCGGCAATGAAAAACCGCACGTTGGCGTGGCTTGTGGGCACATAGGGGTTTCGGGGGTGAATAACCAGCGATACGCCCATGGCCTCAAAGGAGCGGCCGGCCAGCTCCGGGCGCGCGGCGGTTGCCGAGGGTGGCAAGCCATCGCCGAACACGTGCGAGAAATTTACACCGGCCTTCTCAAACACCCGGCCCTCTTCAAGCACCCGCGAACGACCACCGCCGCCTTCGGCGCGCTCCCATTGGTCTTCTTTAAATTCATCGCCATCAAGTGCGCTGAGGCCCTGGCAAATGCGATCCTGGAGATCTAACAGGTAAGCTTTTACTGCCGCTTTATCTATGGCTGACATGGATTGCTCCGACTGATTTCAAAAAGGTTGGGCCTGCTTAAGCGCGAATTTCAGCGCCGGTTTCCAGATCCCGAATTACCGATGGCCGACCACGGGCGCCTACCTCGCCAGGGGAGACGGCATCTAACCTGCCTTCAAAGTAAGCATTTACTTCGCGGGCAGTCATGGCAGCATCAAGCCCCTGTGGGTTGGCAGAGGTAGATACCAGCGCCGAGCCGCTGAGTTCACACAGGGCGCGCACCACCGGGTGATCACTCACGCGCACGGCAAGCTTGGCGTGCTGGCCGGTAACCATGGGTGATACACGGCCGTTATGGGGGATCAACCAGGTATTGGGGCCAGGCCAGCTGGCATCAAGCAGTGCTTGTTGGGCATCTGTGACGGGCTTAAGCCAATGGGCAACTTGTGAAAAGTCGGCCGCCACAAGAATCAGGCCCTTTTCAACCGGGCGCTGCTTGAGCGCGAGAATGCGGCCCACCGCTGGCTCGTTGTCTGGCAGGCAGCCCAGGCCCCATACGCCTTCGGTTGGGTAGGCCACCACGCCGCCGGCCTTTAAGGCAGCAGCGGTGTCTTTGAGAGCACAATCTTCAAGCCAAGGGTTAGCCATAGATAAACCTGCCAGTGAAATTTAACGCCGCGCATTGTCACACTTGCGCAGGCACCATTCAATTGGCGCAGGCTGCTACCTAGTAGGTGCGCTCGTAGCCACACTCTGAAGACACAATCACACCGGCTAGTTCTGCGGCATTAAGCAGCTGGGTTAACTGGGGCACGCCCAGGCCTGTGGCCGCCAGCAGTTGCTCGAAATCCAGCCGTTCTGTGCCAAGGGCAGCAAGAAGCGCGCTGAATTCCTTTGGCGCTGTCGGTTTGTTTGTACTCACTTCAGTACGCATTGCCGGCTTTTGGTCAAACAGGCTTAAGGCCTCAAGCCCTGCCCCCAATTGCGCCACCAGTTGCGCGGGTTCGGTAACCAATTGGGCACCTTCGCGAATCAGCCAGTTGCACCCTTCGCTCACGTCGCTGTAAAGGGAGCCGGGGATGGCAAAGACTTCACGATTTTGCTCAAGCGCCAGCCGCGCAGTAATGAGCGAGCCACTTTTTAGCGCCGCCTCCACCACCAGGGTGCCCAGGCTCAGGCCGCTGATAATGCGGTTGCGGCGCGGAAAGTGGCCGGGCGCTGGCTGCACATCCAGCCCGAACTCAGACACCAGCGCCCCGCCCTCGCCCACTATCCGCTCGGCCAGGCGGCGATGGCGCGCCGGGTAGATGTTATCCAGCCCCGAGCCCAGCACGGCAAGGGTTGTGCCGCCCACCTCAAGGGCGCTTTCATGGGCAATGCCGTCTATGCCCAACGCCAGGCCACTGCTAATGGTAAAGCCGCCCGCTGCCAGCTCACGGGCGAATGTGCGCGCCGTTTGCTTACCTGCTGCAGTTGGTTTGCGAGTACCCACTACGGCAATCTGCGGCAGCGCTAGCACCTGGGCGTTGCCCGCCACATGCAGCAGCAACGGGCCCTTGGCTTCACGCAATAAATTGGGGTAGTTGTTATCAAGCTGGGTGATCACATGGTGGCTGGGCGCCTGCAGCCACGCCTGTAAGCGCGCCAGCCGCACGCCCAACCAGTTGCCCGGGCGCTCGTGCAGCCAATCCAGCAGCAGGGTGGCGCCATTGGCGTCCATTAGTTGGCTGAGCAGCCTGTGATCTAAATGGAGGATTTCGAGAGGATCAGCGAAGTTTTCGGTGATTTCGCGCCACTTTCTGGGCCCAAGGCCCGGTATGTGGTGCAGGGCGATTAACAGCTCGCGGGGCGTGTGTGCCATGGGTGTTCATCCTTGAACGGGCGCAATAAAAAAGCCGGCATAAGCCGGCTTTTATGATTAGGGATTAACTACCTTGTCGTTAATGGCCAAGGGCTTCTCGGCGTCTAGCACTATGCCGAAGCTCATTTTCTCAAAGGTGCGGAATACCATTAACAGGCCAGCTCGCTCATCAGGCAGCTTCACAGGCTTGTTGGTTACCCGGTCGCGCACCACTTTGCCCGACTTCATAATGGCCAGAATATCGCCGGCCTGCAGAGAGTCGCGCATGCCGCGGTTGATAGCCACCACATTCATGCGGCCCACCTGGGTAACGCCGCCTTCAACGGTCATGATCACACCGTTGATTTCCTGCTCTGGCGCCTTGGGGTAGAAGGTGCTGGCTACCGAGCGATCTGCGCTTGGCAGCAGGCGATCTTCAATCAGAATTTCTTGGGTGGTGCGGGTTACGTCCATAGTGGCGATATCGCCATCAATAGCCGCCACCCGTACCGCGCCGATATCCAGCGCCTGATAACCCAAAAACTCACCGGTTTCCGGATCTTTAAAGCTCTTGCCCTTGCGGTAGATGCCGTACACAGGCACGTTCGGGTCTATCTCGCCACGGGCATACAGGTGATCGCCGGCACCGGTGATCAGGCGGCCATCTTCGCCAGCCAGAACATAGGGGGCATCGTTGTATTCGTTGGGCATCACAATGCGCGAGCCGGTCAGGAAGCTGTTGATGGCATCCAGCGGGATCGCGGGAATTGCCGCAGCAACTGGCTGGTAGCGAATCTTGGGCGAGAGTTTTTCGGTGCCGGGCGACAAGCGCGTAGTGGGCTGGCCGCGCTCGATGTTCAGCCGGGGCTTGCCGTCCATGTAGACGAGGCTGATGATATCGCCCGGGTAGATAAGGTGCGGGTTATCAATCTGGGGGTTAACCTGCCAGATTTCCGGCCACATCCACGGGTTTTCGAGGAACTTGCCGGAGATATCCCACAGGGTGTCGCCTTCGATTACGCGATAGCTGTCGGGCCTGTCACTGCGGATTTGTACATCTTCGCCAAACGCCGAGGCACACAGTACCAATGACGCTGCCAAACCCAAAAATAGCTTTTTCATAGAAACCAATCCTGTTTCTCGCGGCCTTTCGGGAAGAACTCGGCCCCGTAGAGAATTTAGACGTTATAATAGCGCAACCAAACCGGTCGCCCTGCGACTGTCATTCCGCCACTGTCTGGGAGACAATGTGCCACCGTTGAAACAAGACTACAACGGCTTTGCATTTTGCCTCTGCCAACTACGCGCAGGGTGGTTTAATTTCGGCTTAAATGCTGTCTGATCATAATGTTAGCAGCGACTGTTGCCTTTTTACTAGAAGTTTGTCACACCGTTTATGGCTAAACTCGATATATTGGAATTTCCCGATCCCCGCTTGCGCACTGTGGCCGAGCCCGTCACCGAGGTGACAGACGCCACCCGCCAGCTTGTGGATGACATGTTTGAAACCATGTATGCCTGCCCCGGCATCGGCCTGGCAGCAACCCAAGTGAACGTTCACCAACGGGTTGTGGTCATCGATATCAGCGAAGACCAGACCCAACCGCTGGTGTTCATCAACCCTGAAGTCGAAGTGCTTGACGCCGAGCTTGAGCAATACGACGAGGGCTGCCTGTCGGTGCCGGGGTTTTATGAAACCGTTGAGCGCCCCGCCCACATAGTGGTGCGCGCGCTGGATCGCGACGGCAAGCCCTTTGAGCTCAAGCCCGAAGGCCTGCTGGCCATCTGCATTCAGCACGAGCTTGATCACCTTAACGGCAAGCTGTTTGTGGATCACATCTCCAACCTCAAGCGCGACCGCATTCGCAAAAAGTTGGAAAAACAGCACAGGCTGCAGGCCTAAGGCCTGCACCTTCCACCGCCAGACAGAGAGCTCTGCATGAGTGCCCTGCGCATTATTTTCGCCGGTACCCCGGATTTCGCGGCCGAACACCTGGCCGCACTGCTTGATTCGCCACACCAGGTGGTGGCTGTGTTTACGCAACCAGACCGCCCGGCCGGGCGCGGCAAAAAGCTGCAGGCAAGCCCCGTTAAAGAGAAGGCCTTGGCCCACGGCCTGCCGGTGCACCAGCCTGAGCGGCTGAAAGCCCCCGAAGATCAGGCCCTCATCGCCCAATACCAGGCCGATTTGATGGTGGTGGTGGCCTATGGGCTGCTACTGCCACAGGCGGTGCTGGATATGCCAAGGCTTGGCTGTATTAATGTGCATGCCTCGCTGTTGCCGCGCTGGCGCGGCGCGGCGCCCATTCAGCGCTGTATTGAGGCAGGTGATGCCGAAACGGGCATCACCATCATGCAAATGGATGCGGGCCTGGACACCGGCGACATGCTTACCATTACCCCCTGCCCTGTGGCGGCCGATGAAACCGCCAGCAGCCTGCACGACAAGCTCATCACCCTCGGCAAACCCGCCTTGGTAGAAGCGGTGGATTTACTGGCCCGCAACCAGGCCACGGCCACCCCCCAGGATCACAACGCCGCCACCTACGCCCACAAATTAACGAAAGAAGAAGCCCGCATTAACTGGCAGCTGCCGGCACAGGTAATAGAGCAACAGGTGCGCGCCTTTAATCCCTTCCCGGTAAGCTTTACCACCCTGGGTGACGACCGCCTGCGCGTCTGGGCGGCCAGTGCAGTGGCGCAAGCAACAGATATAGCGCCGGGCACCATCGCAGCTCTAGTAGGCCAAGGGCCACAAACGGCCGTGCGGGTGGCCTGTGGGAGCGGCCAGCTGGATTTGCACAGCTTGCAATTGCCGGGTAAGAAAGCCATGGCGGTGGCCGACTTGTTGGCGGGCTATCGCGATCACTTCCAACCGGGCACCCAGCTTGGGCAAGCAGCCAGTGTCGAAAAATAGCCGGGCGCTGGCCGCCCAAGCGCTGGCCGAGGTGCTGAACAATGGCCAATCGCTCGCCACGGTACTGCCCCGCACCCTCGCGCGCACGCCCGAGCGCGACCGCGGCCTAGTATCCGAGCTCTGCTATGGCGGTTGCCGTTGGTTTCACCGCTATAACCCGGTGATCCAGCAACTGCTGAGCAAGGCCTTCAAACCCAAAGACACAGACCTCTTGGCCCTGCTGCTGCTGGGGATTTACCAGCTAGAGCACATGCGCGTGCCCGATCACGCGGCGCTTTCCAATACCGTTGAGGCTTGCAGGGCCTTGAAAAAGGATTGGGCCACTAAGCTAATTAACGGTGTTTTACGTAATTTTCAGCGCAATAAAAAGCAATTGCTGGCAGATGCCTACAAAATTCCGGGCGCAGAACAAAGCCACCCGCGCTGGATTCACAAAGCGCTCAGCCAGCACTGGGGCGATGCCTGGGCATCTATCGAAGCCGCCAACAACGCCCACCCGCCCTTGGCGTTGCGCGTGGGCGCAGGCCTCAATCGCGCCGACTACCAGCAAACCCTCGCTGAGGCGGGCATAAAGGCAGCCCCCGGCGCCCTGGCCCGGGCAAGCCTGGTGCTTGAATCGGCCCTGGATGTCACCCAATTGCCGGGCTTTGACAGCGCACAGATCAGCGTTCAAGACGAAGCCGCGCAGCTGGCCGGTGAATTACTGCCCGTGCCCGCAGGCGGGCGCGTGCTCGATAGTTGCTGCGCGCCGGGCGGCAAGACCCTGCACCTGTTGCAGAATCACCCGGATATTTCGCTGGTGGCAGTGGATGCCGATGCCGGCCGCCTTACCCGGGTGCAAGAGAATCTCGACCGCGGCGGGCTGCATGCCCAACTGATCACCGGCGATGCCAGCCAGCCCAGCCAATGGTGGGATGGCAATGCCTTCGATGCCATCTTGCTGGATGCCCCCTGCTCCGCCACGGGCGTTATCCGCCGCCACCCCGATATCAAGCTGCTGCGTAAACCTGCCGATATTGATAAGCTGGCGGCGCTTCAGGGCCAGATAGTTGCCGCACTTTGGCCACTGCTTGCGCCAGGCGGGCACCTTTTATACGCCACCTGCTCGGTAATGCCCCAGGAAAATACCCAGGTGATGGAGGCCTTTTTGGCCGCTCACCCGAAGGCGCGGGAAGTCCCCCTGCCCAGCAGTTGGGGCATCGCCCAGCCCGCCGGTCGGCAATTGCTGCCCGGGGCGCACAACAGCGATGGTTTCTACTATTGTCTGGTTCAGAAAACCGCTTGACGCGGCACCTTTAAAAAAGGGTGAAGTGTTTGGCGAAAACGGGCACAGCTGTCGGCGAACGGCATAAGGACAAAGCTCGACCATGAAAATTATTATTCTTGGCGCCGGACAAGTAGGCGGCACCCTGGCGGTTAACCTTGCCAGTGAATCCAACGACATCACCGTGGTCGACACCAACCCCGCCCTGCTCGATGACCTGCGCGATCGCATCGACATAGGCGTAGTTACCGGCAGCGCCAGCCACCCGGATGTACTCATCAACGCCGGCATTGAAGATGCCGACATGCTGGTGGCTGTAACCAGTAACGATGAAATCAACATGATCGCCTGCCAGGTGGCCCACAGCCTGTTTCGCACACCCACCAAAATTGCGCGGGTGCGCTCGCAAGCCTACCTTTCGCAAGGCAATTTATTCAGTAACGAAGTCATCCCCATCGATGTATTAATCAGCCCCGAGCGGCTGGTATCTGATTACATCTACCGGTTGATCGAACACCCGGGCGCCCTGCAGGTGCTCGACTTTGCCGAGGGCCGGGTGCAACTGGTCGCCGTGCGCGCCTACTATGGCGGGCCCTTGGTGGGCCAGGAGTTGCGCTACCTGCGCCAGCATATGCCATCGGTAGACACCCGCGTGGCCGCCATCTACCGGCGCGGCAAAGCCATCATGCCAGAGGGCTCAAGCGTTATTGAAGCCGACGATGAAGTGTTTTTCATTGCCGCCAAAGCCGATATTCGCGCGGTAATGAGCGAGCTCAGGCGGCTTGAGAGTTCCTACAAACGCATCATTATTGCCGGCGGCGGCAACATCGGCTCGCGCCTGGCCGAGCAGTTGGAAAAGCGCTACTCGGTAAAAATCATCGAGTTTAATGAAGCGCGCTGTAACAGTTTGTCGGAAGAGCTGGAAGACACCATAGTGCTATTGGGCAGCGCATCTGACCAGGATTTGTTGCTCGAAGAAAACATTGAAGACACAGACGTATTTTTAGCGCTCACCAACGATGACGAAGCCAACATCATGTCGTCTATGTTGGCCAAGCGGCTCGGAGCGCGCAAAGTGATGACACTCATCAATAACGCCGCCTACGTAGACTTGGTGCAAGGCGGCGAAATCGACATCGCCATCAGCCCGCAAACAACCACCATTGGCAGCCTGCTTACCCATGTGCGCCGCGGCGACATGGTAAACGTGCACTCGCTCAGGCGCGGTGCGGCAGAAGCCATTGAAGTGATTGCCCACGGCGACAGCAAAACCTCACGGGTGGTGGGCCGCGCCATTGAAGACATAGACCTGCCAGAGGGCGCAAGCATCGGCGCCATTGTGCGCGAGCACGACACCGGCAGTGAGGTGATCATCGCTCACGACGACGTGGTAGTAAAAACCGGCGATCACGTAATTGTGTTTTTGGTCAATAAAAAATACACCAAAGATGTCGAGCGATTATTCCAGGTGGGCTTTTCCTTTTTCTAGCCCGGAAGTCTTTCAGGGCGCGAACATTTTTCACAGGCACAGCTATGCATTTTTCGGTTATTTTCAGGGTGCTGGGCGTTTTGCTGATGATTTTCAGCCTTACCCTGCTGCCGCCGTTCGCGCTCTCGCTGTGGCTTAACGACGATCACCACCACGCCTTTTTGATCGCCTTTGCCATTACCTTTGTTACAGGCCTTGGCATTTGGTTACCCGTGCATCGCGCGCGCCACGATCTACAAACCCGCGATGGTTTTTTAATTACCGCGCTGTTTTGGTCGGTACTTGGGCTGTTTGGTTCGCTGCCGTTTTACATCAGTGCAGAACTTGATGCGAGCTTTACCGACTCGCTGTTTGAATCAATTTCCGGGCTTACCACCACCGGGGCCACAGTGTTCACCGGGCTCGATTTTTTACCCAAGTCTATTTTGTATTACCGCCAGCAACTTCAGTGGTTGGGCGGCATTGGTATTATTGTCATTGCGGTGGCCATTTTGCCCATGCTCGGTATCGGCGGCATGCAGCTCTACCGCGCCGAAACCCCGGGGCCTGTGAAAGACAGCAAGCTCACCCCGCGCATAACAGAAACCGCAAAGGCGCTGTTTTTTATGTATGTGGCGTTGACGCTTTTGTGCGCCGGTGCCTATTGGTTGGGCGGCATGTCGGGCTTCGATGCCATTTGCCACGCGTTTTCCACCGTCGCCATTGGCGGCTTTTCTACCCATGATGCCAGCATCGGCTTTTTCAACAGCCCCACCATCATGGCCATTTGCACCTTCTTTATGTTTTTCTCGGGTATTAATTTTGCGCTGCACTTTTTTACCTGGCGCGAGCACAGTTTGCGGCATTATTTCAAAGACCCGGAATGCCGTTTTTACAGCGCCTGGATTTTGGTGGGCGCACTTATCACTATCGCCTACCTGTACGGCACTGGCACCTACTCGCTGTTCGACAGCTTAATGCACGGCAGTTTTGAGTTTGTTTCAGTGCTTACCACCACCGGTTTCGGCACTGCCGATTTCAGCGCCTGGCCCACGTTTTTGCCCTTCATGTTGTTTTTGTTTGCCTTCATGGGCGGCTGCGGTGGGTCAACCGCCGGCGGTATGAAAGTGATGCGGGTAATGCTGATTTGCAAACAGGGCTATCGCGAAATCAAGCGGTTGATTCACCCGAGTGCGATTATTCCCATCAAGGTGGGCAAGAAGTCGGTGCCTGATCGTGTAGTAGAAGCTGTGTGGGGATTTTTTGCGGTGTACATCATCAGCTTTATGGTGATGTTTTTATTGCTGCTGGCCACGGGGCTGGATTTCGTAACAAGCTTTTCCGCTGTAGGCGCAAGCATTAACAACCTGGGCCCGGGCATGGGCGATGTAGCGGCCCACTACGGCAATATTAACGACCCGGCAAAATGGATTTTGTGCTTTGCCATGCTCCTGGGCCGGCTGGAAGTATTTACCCTGCTTGTGTTATTTACACCCATGTTCTGGCGCCGCTAATAGCGCAGTTTTTTATTTGCGCTTTTTATAGTCGTAACGGCGCGGCTCGCCAGGCTTAACTCTGCGAAAGCGCTTGTATTCCCACTGGTATTGCGCCGGCGCCTTGGCCACCAATTGCTCAACACTTTTGTTCAAACCCGCAAGCGATGTTTGCGCGTCTTTGCTGTAGATATCTGCGTGGGGTTCATCCAACACCAGCTCAAAGGCGCTACCTTTGCGCAAACAGGCGCCGCTCAACACCTTGCAGCCGGTGCGTTGAATGAGGTTGTGGATGAGCGTCATGGTCATGGCCTGCACGCCAAAAAAAGGCGCAAAATCACCGCCGCTGTCGCGCTCGGGCACTTGATCTGGCAACACGCCCGTAAGGCCCCCCTGCTTTAACCATTTGAACAGGCCCATCACGCCCTTGCGGTTGGTGGGCAGCACCTGGGTGCCATCCACCTGGCGGTAATGCAATATCAGTTGATCAAAGGCCGGCGACTGGCCGGGCTGGTAGAGCACTTTGAGGTTATCAACTTGCTGCAAATAGCGGCCCAGTAACTCCCAGTTGCCGTGATGGGGCGCCAGGATCACTACCCCATTGCCCTCGCTTAGTGCGGCCTGCAAACGCGCCTCGGTTTCGGGGGCAACATTAAGCAAGGGTTTCAACCTGGGCCAGGGCCAGGTCCAAACTTTGGCTGATTCAAACAAAAGGTAGGCAGTGTGATGCAAACTCTCGTGGGTGAGCAGAGCCTGTTCACCCACGCTTAGGTGGGGGTAACAAAGGGCGATATTCTCGGCCGTTACCCGGGCACTGCGTGCACCCACAAACCTCAGCGTGCGCGCAATGGCGCCCGCCATTGCCCAACTCACGGGCCGCGGCAGGCTTGCCGCTACACACAGGGCGCCGTGTATGAGCCGGCTTTTCAGCGGCAATTTGGTATGGGTTTTGGGCATTGACATGAACAGCTGGCCGGAATTTGTGTACAAGGGCGCGAGATTACCCGAAAAACGCCGCCGCGGCCAAAGTCTGCACTTACTTAGGCACTCCCGCCCCGTTATAATTCGCCCCTTTCCCAATTCCGACCGAGATTGCCCGGAGGCAAAGTGTCTAATTCCAAGGCGGGTGCCACGCCCGATGTGAGCACCTTTCAGGGCCTGATTCTGGCCCTGCAACAGTATTGGGCCGAACAAGGCTGTGTGATTCTTCAACCGCTGGATATGGAAGTGGGCGCCGGTACCTTTCACCCCGCCACATTCCTGCGTGCCATCGGCCCGGAAACCTGGAACAGCGCCTACGTACAGCCTTGCCGCCGCCCCACAGATGGCCGCTACGGTGAAAACCCCAACCGCCTGCAGCACTATTACCAGTTTCAGGTAGTGATGAAGCCCTCGCCCGACAACATCCAGGAATTGTACCTGGGCTCGTTAAAGCACCTGGGCCTGGATACCAACATACACGATATCCGCTTTGTAGAAGACAACTGGGAATCCCCCACCTTGGGTGCCTGGGGCTTGGGCTGGGAAGTGTGGCTCAACGGTATGGAAGTCACCCAGTTTACCTACTTCCAACAAGTGGGCGGCCTTGAGTGCTACCCGGTTACCGGTGAGATTACCTACGGCATAGAGCGCATTGCCATGTACCTGCAGGGCGTAGATTCCATTTACGACCTGGTGTGGACCGTGGGCCCGGACGGTAAGAAAGTCACCTATGGCGACGTGTTTCACCAAAATGAAGTGGAGATGTCGCACTTTAACTTCGAGCAGGCCAACGTCGAATTTTTGTTTTCAAGCTTTGATACCTACGAGGCCGAAAGCCAGCGCCTGATTGAGCAGGGCCTGCCACTGCCCGCCTATGAAATGGTGATGAAAGCCTCCCACGCGTTTAACCTGCTGGATGCTCGCCACGCCATTTCCGTAACCGAACGCCAGCGGTTTATTTTACGGGTGCGCACCTTGGCGCGCGCCGTTGCACAAGCCTACTTTGATGCACGCATGGCACTCGGCTTCCCGCTCGCCGAACCGGCACTGCGCGATGAAGTACTCGCCGCAAAGGGAGATGCAAAATGAGCCAGAATACGTTTCTAGTGGAAGTGGGCACCGAAGAGCTGCCACCCAAAGCCCTTAAAACACTTTCAAATGCCTTTACCCAAAGCATTGTGGCCAGCCTGCAAGCGCAGGGGCTAACCATGGGCGAAGTAAAAAGCTTTGCCGCGCCCCGAAGGCTTGCCGTGACCATTGCCGGGCTGCCCACCAACACGCCGGTCAGCGATGTTGAAATGTTTGGCCCGCCTGCGCACATCGCCTTTGATAAAGACGGCAAGCCCACCAAAGCCGCGCAAGCTTTTGCGCAAAAGAACGGTGTGCCACTGGACGCCCTGCAAACCAAGAGCGACGGCAAAATAGACAAGCTTTACGTAAACCTGAAACAAGGTGGCGAATCTGTAAGTGCACTATTGCCCGCAATGGTTGAAAAGGCACTGGGGGATTTGCCAATCCCCAAGCGCATGCGCTGGGGCGCCAAGCGCGTTGAATTTGTTCGCCCTGTGCATTGGCTGGTGATGTTGCTAGACGATGCAATAGTGGAAGGTGAAGTGATGGGTTTGAAGGCCGGGCGCGAAAGCCGCGGCCACCGCTTCCATCACAATCAGGCCGTGCGCATTGCCCACGCAACTGAATATGCAAGCGCGCTAAAAGCCGCCTATGTGCTGGCAGATTTCGATGCCCGCCAGCAAACCATCGCTCAGCAGGTAAACGCCTGTGCGGCCACCTTGAATGGCGTTGCACAAATGGAGGCCGACCTGCTGGATGAAGTAACAGCGCTCGTTGAATGGCCGGTTGCATTGGCCGGTAATTTTGAAGCGCGCTTTTTGGAGGTACCCGCCGAGGCGTTGATCTCTTCCATGGGCGAGCACCAAAAGTACTTCCATGTGCTGGATCACCAAGGCGCGTTAATGCCCCATTTCATTACCGTGGCTAACCTCGAATCCAAAGACCCCGCGCAGGTTATCGACGGCAACGAGCGGGTCATTCGCCCACGCCTTGCCGACGCCGCCTTCTTTTTTGAAACCGATAAGAAAACCACCTTGGCCGCACAACGCGAGCGGCTGAAATCCATTGTGTTTCAAGCCAAGCTCGGCACCCTTTATGAAAAAACCGAGCGGGTGAGCAAGCTTGCAGGCATCATCGCCGGGCACCTGAACAGCGATACCCAAAAGGCCGAACGCGCGGGCTTGTTGTGCAAAAGTGATTTAGTAACCAACATGGTGGGCGAGTTCGACACCATGCAAGGTATCGCCGGTTACTACTACGCCTTGAACGACGGTGAAGACGCTGAAGTTGCAAGCGCGCTGAACGAACAATACATGCCGCGCTTTGCCGGCGACGCACTGCCTGAAACCCCAACCGGTGTGCAACTGGCATTGGCAGACAGGCTGGATACGCTGGTAGGCATTTTCGGCATCGGCCAACACCCCACAGGCTCCAAAGACCCTTTTGCACTGCGCCGTGCAAGCCTGGGCGTATTGCGCCTGCTGGTTGAAAAGCAATTGCCGCTCGATTTGCGCGCACTGCTGGAAGCCGCCATTGCCCAGCACCCGTCATTACCCGAGGCCCAGGGCCTTGCCGATACCGTGCTGCAATATATGCTGGAAAGATTGCGCGCCTGGTATGAAGACGCAAACATCGCGCCGGAAATTTTTATGGCGGTGAGTGCGAAGCAATTAAGTCATCCGCTCGATATCGATAATCGCGTGAAAGCCGTGCAAGCTTTTGCGGCGCTGCCCGCAGCCGACGCCCTTGCCGCTGCCAATAAGCGCGTGGCCAATATTCTGGCCAAGCTTGATGAACAGCCAGCAGCAAGTGTTAACAGCGCGCTCTTAACAGAGGCCGCCGAGCAACAGCTTGCGCGCGCCATTAGTGAGCAACAAGCCGCCACTGCGCCGCTCTTTGCCAACAGCGAATACACTAAAGCGCTCACCCAACTCGCAAGCCTGCAGGCCACCGTTGATACCTTCTTTGATGAAGTGATGGTGATGGCCGATGATCAACAGGTGAGAAATAATCGCCTGGCTTTGCTCGTGCAATTGCGCGCCTTGTTTTTGGAAGTGGCCGATATCTCGCTGCTTGCGCGCACTAAGGGCTAACCATGACAGATACGGGTTTGAAGCTCGTGATCCTTGATCGCGATGGCGTAATCAACCAAGACTCGGATGCCTTTGTAAAAAGCGCAGAACAATGGCAGCCCCTGCCCGGCAGTATTGAAGCTATTGCGGAACTCAGCCGCGCGGGCTTTACCATAGTGGTGGCCACTAACCAATCGGGCCTGGCACGGGGCCTGTTTGATTTGGACGACCTGGAAGCCATGCACGCAAAAATGGCGCAGCTTGTGGAAACCCAGGGCGGCTCGGTGGCCGCGGTATTTTACTGTCCCCACGGGCCGGACGATGCCTGCAATTGCCGCAAGCCAAAGGCCGGGCTGATTGATGCCATTGAAGCAGAGTTCGATACCAGCGCCCAGGGCGTGCCGCTGGTGGGCGACAGCCTGCGGGATTTGCAGGCGGGTATCAGCAAGGGCTGCAGCCCTGTGTTGGTACTCACCGGTAAGGGTTTGAAAACCCAACAGGCGCTGAAAGACCACCCCGAGCTTGCCCATACCGCTGTATTTGATTCGCTGCAGGATGCAGTGCCCCATATCAAAGCCATATACGGATAAATATGTTAGTAGTGCGCAATCTGCTGTTTTATTTGGGTTACTGGGCAACCTTGCCCTTTTTCAGCCTGCTGGGCCTGGCTATTTGGCCGGTCACGAGCTTTCGGTTGCGCTCGCGGTTTGTCACCCTGTGGAACCGCTTTGTGGTCTGCTGGCTGAGAATTACCTGTGGTGTGCGCTACGAGCTAAAGGGCCTTGAAAACCTGCCCACTAAGCCCAGCGTAATATTGTCGAACCACCAATCCGCCTGGGAGACGCTGACATTACAGTACCTGTTCTCCCCCGCCTCAACGGTACTTAAACGCGAGCTGCTGAATATTCCCGTATTTGGCTGGGGCCTCAGGGCAATGCAACCCATCGCTATCGACCGCAAAAACCCCCGCGAAGCACTTAAAGCAGTAAAGCACGATGGTTTGGCCAGACTGGCTGCCGGCAATCACGTGCTGATATTCCCGGAGGGCACGCGCAAGGCACCGGGTAAGCTGGGCAGCTTTGCCCGCTCCGGTGCAGACATTGCCTGCGCAGGCGAGTACGACATCATCCCCGTGGCCCACGATGCAGGCATTTGCTGGCCTGCCCGCCGGTGGTTAAAACGCCCCGGCAAAATCACGCTAATAGTAGGCCCGGCCATCACTACCCAAGGCAAGAACAGCAAAGCAGTAACCGAGCAGGCGCGCACCTGGATAGCCAGCCAGCTGGAGCAACAGCCCACAGTGGCTGGCGATTAATATCAAAGTAAGTTATTGATTTAATTAAAAAAGCCGGCTTATAGCCGGCTTTTTAGTTGGTCCATTAACCCGGGCTTATACGTCCAGGTTGGCCACTTGTAGCGCGTTGGATTCAATGAAGTCGCGACGCGGTTCCACCTGATCACCCATGAGGCAGGTGAAGATCTGATCGGCGGCGATGGCATCTTCAATGGTTACCTTGAGCATACGGCGGCTCTCTGGATCCATGGTGGTTTCCCACAGCTGCTCGGGGTTCATCTCGCCCAAGCCCTTGTAGCGTTGGATGTTGTAGCCCTTGCGGGATTCATGCATCAGCCAATCGAGCGCGGCTTTGAAGCTGGTGGTTTGGAAGGTGCGTTCACCACGTTTGATATAGGCGCCCTCCTCCATCAAGCCGTTGAGCTTGTTGCCCAAATCCACAATGGCCTGATACTCCTTGGAGCTGAAGAAATCCAGCGCCACATCGTAATCGGAGGGCACACCGTGGGCCATAACTTCAATTTTAGGCTCGTAAATGTGGCGCTCTAGGTTCTCGTTGGCCTTTACGATATAGCGGTGGGTGCCCGTGGCTTTAGCCTCCAGCGCCGTGCTTAAACCCGCGCACCAGGCCTCTACCTTGGTTTGGTCTTTCAGGTCTTCCACAGGCAAAGCCGGCAGGTATATCAGGCTTTCCAGTACCTCAGCAGGGTATACGCGCGACAGGCGATCGATAATACGCATGACTTTGCGGTATTCCTCAACCAGTGCTGCCAGGCCATCGCCACTGATTCCCGGGGCATCGGCGTTCACGTGCAGGCTGGAGTTTTCCATAGCGGCATTGGTGAGGTAGGCCGTTAACGCTTCATCATCTTTCAGGTATTGCTCCTGCTTGCCACGGGCAATTTTGTACAGCGGAGGCTGGGCAATAAAGATGTGGCCGCGCTCTACCAGTTCACGCATTTGGCGGAAGAAGAACGTCAGCAGGAGTGTGCGGATGTGCGAACCATCCACGTCGGCATCGGTCATGATGATGATGGAGTGGTAACGGAGCTTTTCCGGATTAAATTCCTGGTTACCAATACCGCAACCCAGCGCTGTAATGAGGGTACCCACTTCAGCAGAAGAAAGCATTTTATCGAAGCGGGCCTTTTCAACGTTCAGAATCTTACCTTTCAAGGGCAAGATGGCCTGGGTACGACGATCCCGACCTTGCTTGGCGGATCCACCGGCTGAATCACCCTCCACCAGGTAGAGTTCAGAGAGCGCCGGGTCTTTTTCCTGACAGTCTGCCAGCTTGCCGGGCAAGCCTGCGATATCCAGCGCGCCTTTGCGGCGGGTCATCTCACGGGCTTTACGGGCCGCTTCACGGGCGCGAGCGGCATCGATCATCTTGGTGACAATAGACTTGGCTTCGCCGGGGTTTTCCAAAAGGTAGTCGTTAAAGGCCTGCCCCATCTCCTGCTCTACAGCGGTTTTAACCTCTGAAGACACCAGTTTATCTTTGGTTTGGGAAGAGAACTTCGGATCTGGCACTTTTACGGAAATAATGGCGGTTAAGCCTTCACGGGCGTCATCACCGGTGGTGGCAACCTTGGTGTTCTTACCCAGGCCTTCGCGCTCAATATAGCTGTTCAGGCCACGGGTAAGCGCTGCTCTAAAGCCCGCCAAGTGGGTTCCGCCATCGCGTTGGGGGATGTTATTGGTGTAACAGTAGATGTTCTCCTGGAAGCTGTCGTTCCACTGGAGCGCCACTTCAACAGCAATGCCGTCTTCGCGCTGGGTGTTAAAGTGCATAACCTTGTTGATAGGGGTTTTTGCGGTATTCAAAAACTCCACGAAAGCGTGCAGACCGCCCGCATATTCATACACTTCTTCTTTGCCTGAACGTTCGTCTTTCAGCACGATGCGCACACCGGAGTTCAGGAAAGAGAGTTCCCGCAGGCGCTTGGCCAGGTAATCGTAGTGGAACTCGATGTTAGTGAAGGTATTGGAGGAAGGCTTGAAGTACACCTGGGTACCGGTGGTAACGGCATCGCCTACCACTTCTAGCGGGCCCTGTGGCACACCGTGGTGATACACCTGCTCATGGATCTTGCCGCCCCTGCGAATAGTGAGCTTAAGCTCTTCGGAGAGCGCATTCACAACCGATACACCCACACCGTGCAGGCCGCCAGACACCTTATAGGTGTTGTCATCGAACTTACCACCGGCGTGCAGTACCGTCATGATAACTTCGGCGGCGGAAACGCCCTCTTCGTGGATTTCGGTAGGAATGCCTCGCCCGTTGTCAGAGACGGTGATGGATTCATTGGGGTGGATAACCACACGGATTTCCGAGCAGTAGCCTGCCAACGCCTCATCAATGGAGTTATCTACGACTTCAAACACCATATGGTGCAGGCCGGTTCCGTCGTCGGTATCGCCAATGTACATGCCTGGCCGCTTGCGGACAGCATCCAGGCCCTTCAAGACCTTAATACTGGACGAGTCGTAGTTCTTTTGTTCCGACATCTTGTCACTCCATCTAAACGTTATTTTATTCGCTTTCGGTCACCTGACCATGTTCCACGTGAAACACTTTGCGCGGAACGCTTAATTCTTCCCAGGTGTTTTCTAGGTCTGCCCGTTGAACACCTGTAATAAATACCTGCCCTTCTAGCGCCAGCAGCCAGCTTGCCAATAACTTTCGGGCGGCAGGGTCCAGCTCTGACGGTAAATCATCAATTAAAAAGGCACATTTGCGGCCGCTGGCGTGCTGATATACCCGCGCTGCACTGATTCGTAAGGCACACACCAGGAGCTTCTGCTGGCCCCGGGAAAGCACATCCTGAGCGGCCAACTTCCCCACACGGATTTTTAGATCCGCTCTATGTGGGCCAACCGACGTGTGCCCTAGATGCTGGTCTCTTGAAAGCTGTTCAGCCATGGCATCCACCAAAGGCAAATCAGACCAACCCCGTTGATAGTCCATGTCTAATGCGTCATAGACGGGGTTGTCTGCCAACAGCGCCCGCAGCTCACCCTTAAACTGGGTAAAAACCCGGCTGCGATATGCATCTAGCAGCTCCCCCGTGCGGCTTAGCTCTTTATCCCACGGGGCCAGTAATTCCGCGGTTATTCTACCAGATCGGAGCAAACTATTCCGTTGTTTGAGCGCCTGCTTGGCCTGTCGCCACGCGCTGATAAATCCATGTTCCACGTGGAACACCAGCCAATCCAAAAACTGGCGACGCTCCCCCGGCCCGCCGGAGAGCAAGGCAAAGGTTTCGGAGTAGATTGTCTGCAAGGGCAGCAGTTGAGCCAGCTCGGCTGCAGATGTTACGGGCTTACCGTTCACCTTGAACTGATCTGTGCCACGTTGGGTACGCTCTACGCCAATGCGCGAACGCCCCAGTTGGGCTTCAGTCTGTTCACCAAATACAGTGACCGCCTGCTCCCCTTCCTGAATCAGGGGCTTAAGCTTGTGGGAGCGAAAGGAGCGGCCACGGCCCAGCAGGGAAATTGCCTCCAACACACTGGTTTTACCGGCCCCGTTAACACCATAGAAGAGGTTAACGTGCGGGTGCAGCGCCAAGGAACAGGCCGAAATATTGCGGAAATGGCTAACTTTAAGGGTATCTAGGGGCATTTAGCACAAGGGCCCCAGAGGGGCCCTGAGGGGTATCTTAGAGGCGCATTGGCATAACAACGTATGCGCTGTCGCCACTGTCTGGCTCTTCAAGCAGGGCGCTGGAATTGGAGTCTGCCAGGGTAATCTTGATGTTCTCAGAACCGAGTACCGAGGTGACATCCAGCAGGTAACTCACATTGAAACCAATCTCCATGGACTCACCTGTGTAATCCACGGTTACTGTTTCCTCTGCTTCTTCCTGCTCCGGGTTGTTGGCCACTATAGTCAACTGGCCGGCATCCAACTGCAGCCTTACACCGCGGTATTTTTCGTTAGAGAGGATCGCCGTGCGGCCAAAAGCCTGTTTTAACTCGTCGCGCACACCAATCACTATGCGGTTACCGCCCTTGGGCAATACGCGCTCGTAGTCTGGAAACTTGCCGTCTACCAGTTTTGACGTAAAGGTAAATTCGGGTGTAATGGCGCGGATATGGCTGCCACCCAGTTTAATCTCGGCACCGGAATCGCCATCCCCCAACAAACGGGCCAGTTCTATCACACCTTTACGGGGCAAGATGGCCTGTATTTTATCGGCACAGTTGATTTCCAGTGGGCGGGTACACATGGCCAGGCGGTGGCCGTCTGTGGCTACCACGCGCAATTGGCCTTGGGTGACTTCCCACAACATGCCGTTCAGGTAGTAGCGTACATCTTGCTGGGCCATAGCGAAGGCCGTGCGGTCGATTAAGCGCTTGATGTCTTTCTGCGCGCAGGAAAACTGCAAATCTGAGGGGCCATCTTCCACGTTCGGAAAATCATTGGCAGGCAGGGTAGACAGGGTAAAGCGGCTACGGCCACTCTTCACCACGAGTTTTTGATTATCTTCAATAAATTCAATTACCGCGGTATCAGGCAGCGAGCGGCAAATATCCACAAGCTTGCGGGCAGGCACGGTGATTTCACCACCCTCGCCCGGCTGTTCCAGCTGAATTCTGCCTACAATTTCCACTTCCAGGTCGGTACCGGTTAAGGCCAGGCGATCACCGTCGAGCTGGATCAGCACATTGGAAAGTACCGGCAACGTCTGACGGCGCTCCACCACCCCAGCTACCAGCTGCAGCGGTTTTAAGAGTGAATCGCGGGATACTGAAAATCTCATAACCGGTCTCTTTTATAGGTCTGAATTAAGCAGAAAAACGGGTTTATTATATATAAGTTGCTATAAAACGGGCGGGTAATTAGTGCCCGCTAGGTAGTTAACAGGCGGTGCAAATTCTTGGTGTCTTCGCGGATATCCGCGCTCTCTTCCTGCAGCTCTTTAATTTTTCGGCAGGCGTGTAACACAGTGGTGTGATCGCGCCCGCCAAAGGCTTCGCCGATCTCTGGCAGACTGTGGTTGGTAAGCTCTTTGGCAAGGCTCATGGCCACCTGACGGGGCCGTGCCACTGAGCGGCTGCGGCGTTTGGAGTGCAGATCACTGACTTTGATTTTGTAGTACTCAGCCACCACCCGCTGAATATTATCTATAGATACCTGTTTATCCTGCAGCGCCAACAAATCTTTCAGCGATTCGCGCACCAGCTCTACATCAATGGCGCGCCCGGTGAAGTTGGCGTTGGCCACAACGCGCTTTAGCGCACCTTCAAGCTCGCGCACATTTGAGCGAATGCGCTGGGCGATGAAAAAGGCGGCATCGTGGGGCAGATCCAGGTTTTGCTGGGCCGCTTTTTTCATCAAAATCGCCACGCGGGTTTCCAGCTCCGGCGGCTCTACGGCCACCGTTAAGCCCCAGCCAAAGCGGGATTTCAAACGCTCTTCCAGCCCGTCGATCTCACGGGGGTAGCGATCACAGGTGAGAATAATCTGCTGGCCACCTTCAAGCAGCGCGTTAAAGGTGTGGAAAAACTCTTCCTGGGAGCGCTCTTTGCCAGCAAAAAACTGGATGTCGTCGATCAACAGGGCGTCTAGCGAGCGGTAGTAGCGCTTGAAATCGTTAATGGCATTGAGCTGCAACGCCTTAACCATATCGGCAACAAAGCGTTCGGAGTGCAGGTAAAGTACCTTCGCATTGGGGTTTTTCTCAATCAGCGCATTGCCCACCGCGTGCATCAAGTGGGTTTTACCCAGGCCCACACCGCCGTATATAAAGAGCGGGTTATAGGCGCCACCGGGGTTCTCGGCAATCTGGCGGGCCGCCGCTAAGCCCAACTGGTTGGACTTACCTTCAACAAAGCGCTGAAAAGTAAACTGGGTATTAAGCCTGTGCTGATGCTTCAAGCCCCCTTCCACATCCACATCGCGATCGGCCCGGGGCTGTTGTTGGGGTTCTACGGGGGCTGCAGGCAAAATTTCACGGGTGACTTGGGGCGCCGCCTGTAGCGGTGTGGGCTGCATGGGCCTGGCGCGGGCATGGCGGGCCATACTATTGGCAGAAACACCAAGCACTACCCGGGCATCGCGCTCGCCCATACATTCATTAGCCAACTCTATAATGCGGCCTAAAAACTTATCGGCCACCCAGGATTTAATAAACTGGTTGGGCGCCAATAGCGCTATCTCGCCACCACTTGCCTGCTCGTCCAACTTTAATGGACGAATCCACGTATTGAACTGTTCGGGCGACAACTCACTCTGCAAACAGTTAATACAATGATTCCAGACAGATTCTGGCAAAGCGCTATCCCCCAAACCGAATTGGCTATTTAAAACAAGGTGTCATATTTGGTTGTTTACAGAGCACGATTAGTGTCGCGTTCTATCCATCGGGAACGCGTTGCAGAACTCATTGTTTTAGCCACTGTAAACAGAATTGGTGGTTATCCTGCCACCACAGAAAACGGCCGAATGGGCCCTTCTTTTTTAAGGCGAACATTCTACCGCGGACCCACCGCCCACGCCATAGTTATCCACAGATAGATTTAAAACCGATATTTAATATAAAAATAAATCTTTATTTTCAATAACTTACAAAATTATTACCGAAACAAAAACGCCCCCATTCAAAAATGCACCTGTTAACAAAGCCAGCCACACCTGTTGATAAAATTGTGAATATCTTTTTAATAGATGGGGTAAAACAGCTTGAGTTGTTGTGCACCACTAACCAAACCACAACATCTTGTGGGCGCCAACCCTGAAACACCAAAAACTCGCTGCAGACCGCAAAAAACCTGGATTTTACGTTGCTTTAGGTGGCCTTATTCATTAAAATCCCGCCTCTTTTCGCACGCCAGCACCCTGTGTACTCCACACGCTGGTCGCGAGATTTACCCAAGCTCACTATTTGGCAGGTTTTAGTTCCATGAAAAGAACATTTCAGCCCAGCAATCTGAAGCGCGCTCGTGTACACGGTTTCCGTGCTCGCATGGCAACCAAGAATGGTCGTAAGGTTCTGGCAGCACGTCGCGCCAAGGGTCGTAAGCAACTGGTTTGTGCTTAATTCCCTATTAGAGGTTCTGGGGTGCCCAGCTTTACGTTCAGCAAAGCGCTGCGACTGCTGACCCCCAGCGACTTCAAGCCGGTCTTCGATCAGGCTCCCTTCCGCGCATCACATCAACACTTTATGTTTTTAGCCCGCAGCAATGGTTTAGATCAACCAAGGCTCGGTTTAGTTGTGGCTAAAAAAAATGTACGCCTGGCAGTGCAACGCAACCGCATAAAACGCCTGGTGCGCGAAGCCTTTCGCGCCTACCAACACGAGCTGCCGCCTATCGATTGCGTGTTTCTTACCCGCCGCGGTATAGACCAGCTTGATAACAGCGTATTGCGCAAGCAGTTAGAGCAACAGCTGAAGCGCCTGATCAAAAAAGCGGGCGCCGCCCAGTCATGAGCTGGCTGTTAATAAAGCTTATACATATATACCGCTGGTTACTGAGCCCCTGGATAGGCAATCAATGCCGCTTTCACCCCACCTGCTCCCATTATGCTGAACAGGCTATAAATCAGCACGGTTTCATAAAAGGGGGTTATTTAATGTGCGCCCGCCTTATAAAATGCCACCCTTGGCACCCCGGCGGTTTCGACCCGGTTCCGGGCACCACCGAATCTCACCCCGATAACGGCAACAAACATGAAAATTGATTGGATTAAATACCTGCTCATCATCAGCATGGGCGCTGTAACCTTTATGTTGGTGAAAGAGTGGGCGGCATTCGACGACCGCCGCAAAGCAGCCCAGGTGACACAGGAAGAAACCACCCTCTCTGCGCCCTTAGCCCAGGCGCAAGAGGCCACCATTGGTGATGATGGCGTACCGGTCATCACGAGTGAGCCAGAAGATCAGCCGGCCACCGCCCAACAGTTGATTACAGTCAGCACCGATAACCTGATTGTAAAAATAGACACCCAAGGCGGCGATATTGTGTACGCCGCCCTCCCGAAACACCTGGCCAAGCTTGAAAACCCACAGCCGTTTGTATTGCTAAACCAAACGGAAAGCCACACCTATGTGGCCCAAAGTGGCTTGGTAGGCGCTAACGGCACAGACGGCAAAGGCCAGCGCCCGGTATTTGCCACAGAGAAATCTACCTACGCACTTGCCGAAGGCGAAGATACCCTGGTGGTAGATCTCACCTTGGCGCAGGGCGATGTCACACTCACCAAGCGCTTTACCTTTAAGCGCGATGACTACCTGGTAGATTTAACCTACCTCGTGGATAACCGCTCAAGTGAAACCTGGAAGGCCAACTTCTACGCGCAGATCAAACGCGACAGCCAGCCTGTACCCACCGATGTGGGCTTTGGCATGAACCCCTATCTGGGCGCTGCCATCACCACCGCCGACGAGAAGTATAAGAAGGTGGATTTCGAAGACATGGCCGAGGCCACGGTAAAAGACAGTGTGCAAGGCGGCTGGGTAGCACTGGTGCAGCACTATTTCATCAGTGCCTGGATTGCCAACCCAGCGCACCAGAACACCTACACGCTGCGCCGTTCAAAAACATCAGACCTCTACTTTATGGGTTACACGGCACCGGCCGTTGAAGTGGCCCCTGGTAGCCAAGGCAGCCTGGGTGCGTCTTTCTATGTTGGGCCGAAAGACGTCTACACCCTGGAAGAAATCTCTCCGTACTTAGATCTCACCGTTGACTACGGTTGGCTCTGGTGGATTGCCAAGCCGCTGTTCCAGTTTTTAACCTTCATCTACGGATTTATCGGTAATTGGGGTTGGTCAATTATTGCATTAACAATTGTTATCAAAGCAATATTCTTTCCGCTATCGGCCGCCAGCTATAGATCAATGGCGAAAATGCGCAAGCTCGGGCCGCTGATGCAAGACCTTAAAGAGCGCTACGGTGACGACCGCCAGAAAATGTCTGCCGAGCTCATGAAGATGTACAAAAAGGAAAAGGTAAACCCCATGGGGGGCTGTTTACCCATCCTGGTACAGATGCCAGTGTTCATTGCACTCTACTGGGTGCTGATGGAAAGCGTGGAATTGCGCCACACGCCCTTCCTCGGCTGGATTGAAGATTTATCCGTACGTGACCCGCTGTTTATCCTGCCGGTGTTGATGGGTGCCACCATGTTCGTTCAGTTCAAACTGAACCCAACGCCGCCAGACCCAACCCAGGCGAAAGTAATGCAGATGATGCCCATCTTCATGACCTTCATGTTCATGTGGTTCCCGGCGGGCCTGGTACTTTACTGGGTGGCCAACAACACTATTTCAATCATTCAGCAGTATGTGATTACCCGCCAGATCGAAGCAGACGGCAAAGCGTAAACACAACACAGGGCAAGCGCGGCTTGCTTCTATATAATTGGGGCCAAACTTTTTGGCCCCTTTTTTATGCATTACACAAAAGACACCATCGCTGCCATCGCCACCCCTATAGGGCGCGGCGGTGTGGGTATTGTTCGGGTTTCAGGCCCCGCCAGCACCGCCATTGCCAAGGCCATCGTGCGATCCGAACTCGCGCCGCGCACAGCCCACTACGGCACTTTCTACGCCACCGATAAACCCATAGACCAAGGGATCGCCCTGTTCTTCAAAGGCCCCCACTCCTTTACTGGCGAAGATGTACTAGAGCTACAGGGCCACGGGGGGCCTGTGGTGATGGATTGGTTGCTGCAAGCCTGCATTAGCGCAGGTGCCCGTATGGCCAGGCCGGGTGAGTTTTCCGAGCGCGCCTTTCTTAACGACAAACTAGACCTCGCCCAAGCCGAAGCCATTGCCGACTTAATTGACGCCAATTCGGAACAAGCCGCTCGCAATGCATTGAATTCCCTGCAGGGGGCCTTTTCCAAGCGGGTTAACGAGCTGCTAGAGGCGCTTACGAATTTGCGCATCTATGTAGAAGCCGCCATAGATTTTCCAGAAGAAGAAATCGACTTTCTCTCAGATGGCCATGTTACAGGCCAGCTGAGCGATATTCTGGCCCGCGTGGAAAAAGTTAAAGCCCAGGCCCAGCAGGGCGCGCTCATGCGCGAAGGCATGAATGTGGTCATCGCCGGGCGCCCCAATGCAGGTAAATCGAGCCTGTTAAACGCCTTGGCCGGGCGCGACTCCGCCATTGTGACTGATATAGAAGGCACCACCCGCGATATCCTGCGCGAACACATCCACATAGACGGCATGCCCCTGCACATCATCGACACCGCAGGCCTCAGGGATAACCCAGACGCAGTAGAGGCCATTGGCATAGAGCGCGCTCTGCAAGCCATTGAATCAGCAGACCAGATACTGCTGGTAAAAGATCCGTCGCGCCCGGACTACACGCAAGATACTCTGGCAGACCTGCTGCCGGGCTTGGCTGACAGGCTTGATCCATCGAAAATTACCACCCTAATTAACAAGGCAGATCTGCCGGGCCAAACTGCCGGGTGGATCAGTGAGTCGCCCGCGGTGCTGGCCATCAGCGCCAAATCCGGCGCAGGCCTAGACTTGCTGCAAGCCCACCTGAAATCTGTGATGGGCTTTCACACCAGCACAGAGGGCAGTTTTACCGCCCGCCGCCGCCACCTGGAGGCCATCAACCGTTGCTTGCAACACTTGTTAGATGGCCAACAACAACTCAATGGCTATGGTGCGGGTGAGTTACTCGCAGAAGACCTGCGCGCCGCCCAGCAGGCACTGGGGGAAATCACAGGCGACCTCAGCGCCGATGAGCTACTGGGCAAAATTTTCTCGTCTTTTTGTATCGGTAAATAGCGCGCCGTTGTTGGCAGCCTGCTTTTTTTACCTGAATCCCCGCGGATATTTAAAATATCCGCGGGTCTGCCCACACACCTTGCCCCACTTTCAACCCCGTTTTTTCGGCAACAGAAGCCTTTGTGTTGGTTATTTTTCAACCTAATCAACGGCTTACCCTTAAGTTATTAACAATCACTCACAGGTTTATCCACTAATTTGTTGTTTTTGCGCAGTTTTTGATAGTAAACAAAGGCAGTTGTGGATAACTTTGTGTGTCACCTGCTGGCAAACAGGGGCAAAACCTCTGCATTAAAAGGGCCTTATCCAAGGGGGGATTTTGGGGTGTGTATAAACCGCCATTCTGACAACACCTTGTAAACCCCTTACCCAGCTGTTTGAAGCCTGCTTATAAGCAGCTTATCATCACACCAACCCATTGATTTAAAACAGTTTTTAAGGGTTATACACAGATAATGGCGCCCCTATATATAACAATAGGTTTAAAAAACCCTATATATAAATACCTATATAACTATTTATATTCTTAAGATCTTATTAATTAACAGCCGTTCTTTTTTTGAACAAATCTAACGCCCAGCATATAATCGCTGCCCTTTTTTCATCCGTACGCAAACACCATGGATTATCCAAGCCGTTTTGATGTCATCGTTATCGGTGGCGGTCACGCTGGTACAGAGGCTTGTCTGGCTGCTGCCCGCATGGGCGTAAAAACCCTTTTGCTCACCCACAATGTGGAAACCCTCGGGCAGATGTCTTGCAACCCTGCCATAGGCGGGATTGGCAAAAGCCATCTGGTGAAAGAGATCGATGCCTTAGGCGGCGCCATGGCGCACGCCACCGATCGCGCCGGTATCCAGTTTCGTGTACTAAATGCCCGCAAGGGCCCTGCCGTGCGGGCAACCCGTGCCCAGGCAGATCGCGTGCTGTACAAGGCCGCAATTCGGGAAATTTTGGAAAACCAGCCCAACCTCTGGATTTTTCAGCAAGCCGCTGATGACCTGATTGTTGAAAATGGTCAGGTGCAGGGTGTGGTTACCCAAATGGGCCTGAAATTCCATGCACCATCGGTAGTGCTCACGGCGGGAACCTTCCTCGGCGGCAAAATACACATTGGCCTGGATAACTACTCGGGCGGGCGCGCCGGTGATCCACCGGCCATTGCCTTGGCCAACCGGTTACGCGAGTTGCCCTTGCGGGTTGAACGGCTGAAAACCGGCACCCCGCCGCGCATAGATGCGCGCTCTGTGGATTTTTCGGCGCTTGAACAGCAATGGGGCGATAACCCGCGCCCGGTTATGTCTTATTTGGGCAACCGCAGCCAACACCCGGAGCAGCGCTGCTGCTGGATTACCTACACCAACGAGGCAACCCACGACATCATTCGCGGTGGCCTGGATCGTTCGCCCATG